>JBBDRY010000022.1:0-45939 GCA_040905225.1 Chloroflexota bacterium
AGGCACCGGCGTCGTCGAAGCTCGGCGTGAGAGTGAGCGTGCCGCTACCGTCGCCATGGTCGGTGAAGGTCGCGAACGCCGGTAGGCCGGTGGCGGACAGGACGAGCGGGTCTGTGTCCGGGTCGAGCGCGCTGAGGGCCACATCGAGCGTCGTGCCCTCATCGAGCGTCTGGTCGCCGATCGCGGTCAGCGTTGGCGGACCGTTCGAGTTCGCAACGGTAACGTCGAGCGTGGCAGAGCCGCCGTCACCATCGTCGTCGGTGACGGTGATCGTGACGGTGTAGTCGCCACCCACCGCATAGGCATGCGTGCCGGAGACGGTGCCCGACCCAGCGCCCTGACTAAGCGTGCCGGCTTCGACCGTGCCGTCGCCCCAATCGATCGTCGCGATGTGGGTATCGAGCGTGCCGGGGTCGGTGAAGGTCGCCAAGTCCAGCGTGACGGCGGTACCGGCCGTGAGAACCGGCGCGGCACTGGCCGAGACGATCGGCGGCACGTTGCCGACGGTGACGATCAGCGTGTCGCAGATGGTGATCGCCCCGGCGTTGGTCACGCAGACCTCGACGGTGAAGGTGCGGTCGTCCATGTAGATGTGCGAGCCGCCCACGGAGCCCAGGATCTCGGTGACGATCCCGTTCTCGACGGTGCCGTCACCCCAATCGATCGTTGCCGTGTGGTTGCCGGGCGAGACGCTATCGCTGAACGCGGCACCACTCAGGCTGACCTGGTCGCCTTCGATCGCCGCCAGGTCGTCGCCGGCATCGACACTGAGCGACGGTTCCGACCATGCCACGGTGGCGATGTTCGAGGTATGGGTCACGCCGGCGTGGACGAAGGTCGCGACGATCTCGTCGGTGCCGCCCTGGCTGCCGGTATAGCTGAAGGTGGTCACGCCGCTGGCGTTCGTAACGCCTGTTCCGATCACGCCGGTGTGCGGCCCGCTGTTGACGGTCAGGGTCACCGTCATGTTCGGGGTCGGAACCGACCCTTTCTTGACGGTCGCCGTCAGCGTCTGTGACTGACCGGGGTCGTTCGTTGCGCTTGCCGGTGCGAGGGTTATGCGGGTGATCGGCGTGATGTTCGTGCCGATCGCCACGATGTGTGGCTGCCCGACCGTGCCATCGGTGTTGACGTAGGTCCCGAAACCTGCGGCGGCGGTGATGACCACGAAGTCGCTCGGCCAGAGGTTGAAGACCTCGTGGACCACGCAGCCCCAGCCCAGGAGATTGGCGTCCGTCAGCCCGACGAAGGCCGGGTGGGAAGCGGTGAAGCGCGCTGGCTCGAAGCAGCCTGCCCCCTGGATCCTGAACTCGCCTGGGCGCATCACATCGAGGACGGCAACCGGCGTATTTGCGCCGACATTGTAGTAGTACTGCCCCAGCAGGACGACCGCCCCGGTCTTACCAGGTTGCTCGATCGCGAACTGGATCAGGCGGTTGATCATGTCCGCCCCGCCCCTGGAGGCATGTACGGCCGCGTCGCCTCCGAAGGCGATGATGTTGCCGGTGATGGCCGGTCCCCAGGTGGAGCCGTTGGCGGCCGCCAGGTTCATCAGGAATGGGTCGGATGAGCGGCTGTCGCCGAAGACAATCGCCCGGTAGCCTGCGAAGTCGGCCGTGGTCAGCGCCTGCCACTCGGGATTGGTGACGATGCGCGGGACCAACCCCAGTTTGACCGCCTCGGCGTACTCCGTGCTGGTGGCGCCCGCCGCCAGGGTCGGTCCGAACAGCAGGATGTCCGGCGGCGGCGGCGGCGGGAGGATGCGCTGGAGGACCGAGAAGACGCCGGTGTTCCCGATCGCGTCTGTGACGGTCAGCGTGACGGTATAGTCGCCGACGCCTGGGAAGGTGTGGGTGGGGGATGTCGCGCTGCTGGGGGGGGAGCCGTCACCGAAGTCCCACTCATAGGAGACGATGTCGTCGTTCGCGTCGGTGGAGCGGTTACTGAAGGTCACGGTCGAATCGGTCCCGACCTGTCCGGTCCAGGTCTGAAGCCGCTTCGTAAAGTTCGCGCCGCCGCTCAGCGGACGGTAGCGGACGAACTTCGCCAGGACAGGCGTCGGCAGCACGAACTCCCGGACGGTGTCCGACGCGGAAATTGTCGTCGTGAGGACGGGGGTGAAGGCGCTGTCGTCGATTGTCGTCGTCGAGACGGCGATCTCGAACTGCGTGACACCGAAGCTGGGGGCACTCTGGATGCGGACCCGATCGATCAGGACCGGCTCGTCGCCGACCAGGTCGATCTTGGCGAATGGGTTCGAGGCGCCGGCGAACCACTGGTTCGAGTCCGGGTTCCCGACGTAGTCGTCGAGCATGTTGTCCACCAGATACTGAGGCACCGGAAAGGTACTGGAGACGGCGACGGTCCTCGCCCCTTGCTCATAGCTGGCGGCGTTCGAGCCGCCACCGCTCATGACCGGATTGAAGAGGGCGACCGGCGCGTCGCCGGCGTCGGGGGTGGCAGCGTCGCAGTCGTCGTCCTTGCCGTTGCCCAGGATCTCGGTCGCGCCGCGATTGACAGTCGCGTCGGTGTCGTCGCAGTCGACGTTGGCGCGCCAGCCGTCGGCGTCCCCATCCTCCAGCAGGACGAGCGGCGTCCAGTCGTGGACGCGCGTGTCGCCGCCGGCGCTGACGACGGCCCTGACCCAATGGCCGCCGAGCCCGTCCGCCTCGAGCGGGCTGTAGCTGAACGACGCTCCGCTGCCGGCGCTGACGCCATCCAGCAGCCAACTGACGCTGACCGGATCGCCGTCAGGGTCGGACGAGGTAACTGAGAACTCCTGGGTCGTGCCGACGATGATCTCGGGATGGAACGCGTCGGGACTGAACGCGGTGATCACCGGCGGGCTGTTGATGGCCGAGACGGTGATCGCCGCGTGGCCGACACCGGTATGGCCGGCATCGTCGGTGACGCGCAGACCAATCACTCCGGCGAACGGCGTGGCGAACGAGACGCCGGGGGTCGCGCCGGACGCGTCGTCGAACTGCCCGTCGCCATCGAGGTCCCAGTCATGTGCGACCAGGCTGCCGGCCAGGGCGATGGAGCCGCTGCCGTCGAGGGTGACGTTCGCGCCGGCGGCGGCCACGTAGGGACCGCCGGCATCGGCGACCGGGAAGCTGTCGTCGGTATCCGGGTCGACGAGCGCGATGGCGATGACGGCATCCATGTCGGATGCCAGTGTCTGGAGAGTCGGGATCGCGGCGTCGTTGGTGGCGATCAGGTCGTTGAGGGCCGCGACGAGGTCCGATTCGCTAATGGGGTCGGTGTACTCGGCGATGCGCGCTTGCAGGGCATCGATCTCGGCCGTGGTCAGCCCCAGGTTGAGCAGCAGCTGCTCCTCCTCGGGCAGGAAGCCGCTGGCGACAATGCGCTGCCTGTCGGGCGCCAGTGTCGTCGAGACCAGGTCGATGTCGCGCGGGTCGGCGCCGAGCGCCGCCACCAGGTCGGAAGCAGCGGCGTTGGAGTCTGAGAGCTGCGCGGCCAGCAGGGTCGAGAAGGATTGGATCTGGCGGGCGTGAACCAGCGCCCAGTCGCCGTCCTCGGCGGCCTGGGCGCCCTGGTAACGCTCGATGGCATGCAGCAGCGCCTCGGCCAGCGCGCCCTCGCTCTGGTGGGCGTTCCCCAGGGCGACTTCCGCGCCGACCAGCGCATCGCCCGTTTCGGGATCGATTGGCGCCGGTTGGGGCACGATGGTGTGCTGCTCGAAGGCCGGGTCGGGCGGGTCGGCCTCGATGCCCTCATAGTGGCTGATCGTGTCCAGCGCCGCGTCGCGGGCCGCCACCTTCGGATCGACGCCGAGCCCCAGGAAGAGCCTGATCTGGTCGAGGATGGCGCCGGTGATCTCGTCGACGATCATGCCGGCGATGCAGTCACCGGGACTGGTGATGCACTCGATCGCCTCCTGGATCTCCTGGTAGGCCTCGTACAGCTCGAGCAGATTGAGCGCGGTCTTCATCCGATCGGCCTGCTGGCCGGCACGCGATTTGAGGGCGGCGATCGACGGGTCGATCGGCGGCAGGGTGGAGGGCAGCTCGACCTGGAAGGCATCGGTGAAGACGGCATCGGTGCCGGTGTCGAACTCACCATCCTGGCACTCGTCGTAGACGACGGAATAGAGGCCCTGGCCCAGCGAACCACTCGGCTGTGTAAACGCGATCGTCTCGCTGAAGAACCCGCCGCCGCCCGCGACGACGGTGTTCGGCTGCCCGTTGACGTCGCTCAGGGCGGCGCCCTCTGATGCGCCGCCCTGGATAACGTAGACATCGGCGGTCGCGAAGAGCTGATCGCAGTCGGTGTTGATCGTGCCGATGGCGATGAATATTGCCTCGTTGGCTCCAAAGACCTTGAAGGACGAGCCGTCGTCCCACTGGAGCACCTGACCGACGGCACGCGCCGGACTGGGCGATGCCAGCGGTGCGACCATGGCGACGATCATGACGAGGGCGACCAGCAGGCGACTCCTTTGGAAGCCTTTACGAGCCATCGTTGGTTCTCCTTGCTCGCTCGAATGCCATCCCGGGATCGAAGAGCACCGCGCGCACGATGCGGTCGAGTGGGCCCCGCGAGGGATCGGCGACCGCGGTTGGAGTGCGCACCGCCTCTGCTGACGGGCTGTGGTAGACGGCGAAGTAGGTCTCGTCGGCGGGGACGAACAGCGCGTGTCGAAGGCGCCCGTCGTTCGCTCGCAGGAGCCGCGTCAGCGTCTCGGCCTGGCCCCGGTCGGCGCCCGCCAGGTAGTGCTCGACTACGAAGACGTTGCTCGACACGAGCAACCGTTCCCTGGCGGTGGACGGAGATCTGACCATCCGCCCGAGCCTAGGAGTGCGGCTCCGGGCCGCGCTAGCGGGTTTTCCCTACAAGTGCTGCCCGGGGCCCCGAGCGTTGTCGTCCCCAGACCCGGCCACCGTTATGCGCCCGGCCGCAACGAGCCGCGCGAGCTCGCTCCGCGAGCGGATATCGAGCTTGCGGTAGATCCGGGTCAGGTGCGCCTCGACCGTCGCGACGCTCATGAAGAGCGCGGGAGCGATCTCGCGGTTCCGCAGGCCCTGGACGACGAGCGCGGCCACGCGCCGCTCGGTCCTCGTGAGTTCGCCGGACGCACGGCCCGGAGCGGCGCGGTCGAGCTCCTCCGCGGCGCGCGCCTCCCAGAGGGGCGCCCCGATTCGGGCGAATCGCCTGCGACTGTCGGCGAAGGCGTCGGCGGCGCGTGTCCGATGCCCGGCGCGAAGCAGCGCACGACCGAGCGCGAGCGCCGCGCGCGCCGCGTCCGGACGGAACCCGAGCCGGTCGAAGCTCGCCCTCGCGCGTTCGAGGTGCGATATCGCCGCGTCCGCGTCCCCCCGCGCCGCAAGGACGATTCCCCGGCACCGCTCGACGACGGCGTCCAGCAGTGGGTTCGCGACGGCACTCGCCTGCTGCTCGAGGCGTTCGAGCAGGACGGCGGCCGATTCGACGTCCCCGGCACCGGCAAACGCCTCGATCGCGTCCGGCCGGGCCGGGAGCAGGATGGAGTTCAGGAGCCCCATCTCCTCGACGAGCCGCGTCGCTTCTCGCAGCTCCCGGACCGCAGTATCCGCCGCGCCTTCGGAGAGCGCCAGCAGCCCGAGTAGAGCCCGCGCCCGTGCGAGGGTCGGGCGCGATCCGCGCCGGTTGGCCCACTCGAGCATCTGATCGGTGGCCGCACGAGCCTGCTCGGCCCGACCGCGCCAGGCGGCGATCAGTGCGGACGGAAACAGAGCCCAGACGCCTACATGAGTATCCTCCGTGTCGCGCGCTGCCTCGGTCGCCTCCCGTGCCAGCTCCTCGGCTGCTTCCAGGTTGCCCGCATAGCACTCCAGGCACGCGAGGTCGTACAGGGCGAAGGGGCGCGAGCGCTCATCCCCCGAGCGGATGACCTCCTCGTAGACCGCGTTGTACAGCGCGCGCGACCCGCCGAGGTCGCCCGCCTGGCGAAGCTGCTTGGCGAGATGCACCCGCGGGCTTCCCCACAGGAACGGCTGGCCGCCGATCTCCTCCTCGATGGCGACCGCCCGCTCGGTGAGGTCGCGGCGGGGCGTGCCGGCGAGACCATGGAGATCGGCGACGGCGATCGCGGCGGACATCTCCAGGCTCCGGTCACCGTGCCGTACCGCTATCGCGAGCGCCTCACGGGCACTCTCGAGGCCACCGTGAACATCGCCGAGGAGGGAGCCGCGCAGGAAGCCGAGTTCGTCGAGCACGCGACCGCGCGCGAGCTCGTCCTCGCCGGCTTCCTCGACCGCCTGAACGAGGAGCGCCTCGACCCGCTCGAAGTCCTCGCCCTGGAGCTCGGCGCGCCGGACGAGGGCCTCCACACGCGCCGGGCCCACAGGGAGCGCGTCGACCAGCCGGTCGGCGAGCTCGAGTGCACGTCCGACCTCTCCGGCGGCGGCGAGGTGCCCGATCTCGGCAGCTGCGCGCCGTCGCGCGGCGTCGGTGTCGTAGGGAGGAGTCAACCTGAGGCTGTGGCGAGCGAACTCGGCGGCGAGGTCGCGGGCGCCACGGGCGCTCGCTCGCCCCGCCGCGTCCTCGAGTAACTGCGCTACCTGCGCGTCGGCCTCTTCGGTGGATAGGGCGAGGTGCCGCGCCCGGACGTCCGGGTCGCCCGTGCGCCCGGCAAGGTCGGCGTGCAGCGATCGGCGCGCGAGCGGACGCATCCGGCTGTAGACGGCGGAGCCGAGCAGCGGATGCGCGAATCGCACGGTCAAGTCGTTCTCGACCACGAGGAGCGCCTCACGCTCGGCTGTCGCCACGAGCGCGTCGACGTTCTCGTCAGGCAGCGTCGCCCGCAGCTCCCTGACAGGCGTCGGACCGACCGCAGCCACCGCCTCGAGGAGCGGGTCCAGCTCAGCGGGCGCGCGCTTCAACCGCTCCGCGATCGCCGCCTGGAGGGAGTCCGGGAGCGGGAGCCCGTCCCACAGACGGAAGCCGCGCTCGTCGCGTGCGAGTCCGTGAGCGAGCTCGATCGCGTAGAGCGGATTCCCGCCCGACACCGCGTGAACGTGGCGCAGCGTCGGCCGTGAGATCGCGGTGACGACCTGGTCGACGACGCGCCGCAGCGCGCCGAGGCTGAGGGGGCCGGGCTCTAGCGTCTCATGCTGGCCCGGCACCTGCGTCTCGGCCAAGCCAAGAGGATCGGCCCCATCCGGCTGGAGGCGCACAGCCGCCAGCAAGCCGACAGGCTCCGCTTCCAGGCGGCGAAACGCGTAGCGGAGCGCTCGGGCCGAGGCCGAGTCGAGCCACTGCAGATCGTCGATCGCGATCACCGTCGGCGCCTGCGTCGCCGCGCGCCGAACCGCCTCCAGGACCGCCCGGCCGCGCTGGAGGGGGTGACCGTCCGGGACCGACGCGGCGACGGTTTCGTCGACGTCCTCGAAGAGATCGACGAGGCCCACGAGCGCCAGCGGCATCTCCTCCTGCGACGGCCGCGTGACCAGAACCGTGTAACCAGCCTCGCGGCACTGCTCGACGGCGTGCCTCCAGAGCGTCGTCTTCCCGATGCCGGCCTCGCCCTTGATCACGAGCGTGCGCGACCTTTCGGCGACCGCCGCCACGAACGCGTCGATCCGACGGCGCTCGGCTTCGCGTCCGACGAGGCCGGGAAAACCTCGTGCCGCGAGTCCTCCGCTGGCGATCATCGACGAAGTATGGGAAGGCGGCGGCTAAGCGACAATCCGCATCTTCGGGCCTACCAGCCGCCGCGTCGGCGTGGCCGGGTCGGCGAGCACGAGGTCGCGCAGGCCGAGCGCGCCAATGAGCCGGCGCCCGTCGTCCGTCACCGGCAGCGCGTAGATTGTCTCGGCCGCTCCGCCGACCTGGCGCAGCCGTGCGAGCGCCTCGGCAGCGTCTGGTTGGCCCTGAGGTTGACGACCTCGGGCGACATGACACGCCCGGCCGAGTTCTCCGGGTAGCCGAGCAGCGTGGCAGTAAGCGCTCGCTCACGCGAGGACAGGCCCGCGAGCAGCTGCTTGGCGACTTTGGCCGGCATCTCGTCGACGAGGCGCGCGCGGTCGTCGGGATCCATGCCCTCGACGAGCTCGCGCACTGTGACGTCGCGCAGCCCCTCGAGCAGCTCCTGCTGGTGGATGGGATCGAGCGCCTCGAAGACCTCGAGCGCGCGGTCCTTGGGGAGCAGCCTGAACGGGATCGCCCGATCGGCAACGGGCAGACGCCCGAGCTCCTCGGCGATCTCGAGAGGGTCGGCCTGGGCCAGCCACTCGTTCAGGGCGTTGACGTCGCGAGTCGCGACGAGGTCGGGCATGGTCATCGGCTTCCCAATGCCCCCTCGATCGCCCTGATCAGCGCGGGGAGGTCGTTGTCCACCACATCGGCCAGAACCTCGATATCGACTTCGTCGTAGTCGTGGGCGAGCACCTCACGCATCCCTTTTGCCTCTTTCCAGGCGATGCCTGGCATTGCTGCCTGCTGCCGAGGGCTGACCCGTTTCAGTTGCTCTGCGACTTCCTCGACCCGTTTGGCCGCGGCATCGATTGTCTTTTGGTCGTCGCGCCAGTCGGCCCCGCCTGACGCAACGTGTCCGATCGCGATCCGCGCGCTCTTCAAGGCACGTTCGAGCCGGTCGTGGTCACGCGGATCCAAAGAGAACCACCTGCTCGTTCCGCGCCCGATCGAGGATGGGCCTGCGGACCACGGTCGATTTGAGCACGTCGACATCGCGGTCGAACATAGCTTCGAGTTGCTCGCGGATTTCGATGAGTTCGCCGACGCCGAGGCGGACGCCCGGCATGGGCTCGATCAGGATGTCAACGTCCGAATCCGGCCTGAAGTCAGCTCGAACGGCGGACCCGAACGCGGACACACGGGCGAGTCCATGGGCGCGGGCCAGTCTCTCGACTGCGCGCCGCGACACGTTGGGGAGCGATGGGTGGAGTTCGCCGAGTCTACGCCCGCCGCTTCGGCGACGCGGGAACGGATCGCGGAAGGCGCGGGACGCCGAGCCTTTGATGGTCACCAGCCGGAGGCCGCGCTCGCGCAACTCAGGACGGTCGAGAAGGCGGCGCCTGAGATCGCTTCGTTCGAAGATGTCGACCGGTTTCGAGTCCGCGCGGTCGCCGTTGATGGCATCGATGGTGTCATATAGGACGGCAGTTAAGCCGGGCTCCGCGAATGGTGATACCACGACCACGTAGCCGTTGTGGTCTTTTCCTGCGAACTCGACCGCCGGGTTTGCTCGAAGCGTGAGGTCGAGCGCCCCGGCGACGGGCAGACTGCGCAGGGCAAACTCGACGAGCGCCGAACTGGCCGGATGCGCTGGGTTGATGGCGTGTCGACGGTCGCGGCCGTCGACAGATGAACGGACCAGCTTGTCGTCTGCAAGGGACGAAAGGGCACGCTGCGTCGTACTCAGCGAGACGCGCAGCGCCTCGGCGATCTCACTCAGCCGGCTACCGTCCGGCCGCTGGCTCAGCGCCACGACCGTTTCGATCGTTCTCGCGCCATAGGGGGCCGTCATCGCACCAGTTTGCTACGCAAATCGCGTATTGTCCATCAACCCTGCCGGCCATCCCGCCCGGTCGCGCCGCTTCGGTGGCTCAGGCAACAAACGCGAGCCTAGCTCGGATTATCGGCGGTGCTGCCTTCCGTAGGCGACCGCACGGTGGCGGATCGCCCGGACGATGACCCGGGACCGCGGGTCGACCCCCTCTATCGTGTACAGGATTCGGTAGCTGCCGACGCGGCATGACCACAGGCCTTGGAGCCTGCCTCGAAGCTCGCTGCCAAGCTCCTCCGGGTCCATTTCCAGGCGGGAAAGCGTATCCAGGACAGCCTCCTGAACGAGGCGAGGGAGCGTTGCGAGGTCCTGCTTTGCACGTGTCGTGAGAAGCAGCTTAGCCAAGGCCGAGTTCTCGCCTCACCTCCAGCAGGGAGATCAGACGCCCGCTCCGCACATCCTCTTCGCTTTCACGAAGAGCGCCCAAAAGTTCCTCGTCCTGGAGGATTTCGAGGCTCTCCTCCAGCACCTGCTGCTCATCGGCCGAAACGAGCACGGCGGCCGGTCGGCCGTTGCGGGTGATTACGACGTGCTCGTGTCTTGACTCCAGCTCATCGAGCAGCTCGCTGAGCCGCGCTCTCGCCTCCGTGAACGGAACCGTTTTTGCCACGGCCGAATTGTACAGGATTCTGGTCGGCGGGACGCCCAGGCGTCGGGGATCTCACTCAGTCGACTACCCGCCTGGCCGCTGGCTGAGGGCCACAACCGTTTCGAGCGATCGTTCCCCGTATCGGGCCGTCGGCTGAGCCACCCTCTGTCGCGATCGGGCCTCGTCATCTCTTATGTCCGTCCTTCGGTGCCGCCGCCGTACCGCACGCGCGCACACAGTTCGCGTCCGACGGGTCTCCCGCGAGGAGGTCAAGCCTCGGGCGGCGGTGGCGATGGCGGCCCACTGGTCGGTGGCGGTGATGGCGGCCCACTGGGCGGCGGCGGTGATGGCGGCCCACTGGGGGGCGGGGGCGAACCCGGGGGGATGTAGCCACTCCCGACCAGGCTGCCGGTCTGGAACAAGGACCACACGCCGGTCGCGACGAGCGAGAGGGTGAAATCTATCTCCACCAGGCGCCCGTTCTGATAGACGAGACTTGCCGGCAAACGGAATTCGGTTCCCGCCCCGCCAGGTTGGTTACCGAAGCATTCTTGTCCCGATTTGGTGACGACAAGCCCACTGAGCATCAGGTTGAGCTCACCGTTGTAAATGGCGGGGACGCCGCCTGTGATCGTTCCGGTCTCGTGACAATTTTCGTGGATGTACCAGTCGTAGCTAGTGTCGTATGTTCCGGCGATGTTGACGATGGCGAACGTTCCGCCCGCCTCGACTACGTCTGCCGAGAACGATACGAAGGTGTCCTGCACCTGCCCGGGAGTGTAGAAGTGGTAGCTCATCGTGATCTGGCCGGAGAGAAGTGGCCCCACCGCCACCGTTGCCTCTCCGAAGGCCGATGGCGAGCTGGTGCTGGTCGCGCGCACGGTGAACATGCCCGGGGTCTGACCAGCGGTGAACACACCTGTCTGGACATCGATCGCGCCGCCGCCGCTGACCGACCAGCTCACGCCCGACGCTGCCAGCCCGACCGTCGTCGCGGAGAAAGTCACTGAATTGCCGAAGCCCACGTTGGCGCTTGCCGGCGTGACGACCACCTGCGCACCAACGAGCACGGTCGCGGTGTCGGATCGCTGCGGATCTTCGTTGCTGGTGGCCGTGACCGTGTATGTTCCTGGGGTCGAGGGGGCGGTGAAGACGCCGCCGCTGGTGATGAAGCCGCTCGACGTCCAGGTGACCGAAGTGTCGGTCGCATTTGTCACCGTGGCCGTGAACTGCTGCGTGCCCAGCGGCTGGAGGCTGACGAAGCCGGGCGCGACGCTGACCCCGACGCATTCCACGTCGACGGTCACGACGTTGCTGTCGAGCACGTCGTCGCCCCACTTGCCGACCTCGGTGCGGGCGAAGATGCGCCCCTCGCCGCATTCGGTCTGGCTCGCCTGCCAGTCGACCGCGGTTGTGAGGCCGTCGATGACGCTCGGCGTGCGGCTCAGACGCTCGACGAGGGTGATGCTGGTGACCGTCGCTTCCCAGCGCAGCGCCGGCATCGAGGTCACGGTGACGTCGAGGTTGAGCTCGGGGTGCAGCCCGGCATACGTCGCGAGCGCTCCCTGGAGCGCACCCATGAGGTCGTTATAGCGGGCGAGCAACTCCTGGCCAACGCCGGGTTGAGCGGCGGCGCTAAGGCCCATCGCCGTCAGGAGTTGGCTGATAACGTCATGTACGCCGATGCCGGGTGGGTCATTCACGGCGGCGATCTTGAGCACCGCGCTCGTCGTCTCGCCGCGCTCCAGTTGGGTGCTGCCCAGAGTCAGGTTGAACGACGGGATGTTGTTGAGTGTCTCGATGTTCGCCGGCAGCAGGCCGACGAGGATCTTGTTCACGCCGAAGTCGAGTATCGATAGGACCAGGCCGATCGCGGATACCAGCGGATGCGACAAGCCGACCAGCGTGAGGAGCGCGCTGAACTGGCTCCACGAGGTCGCGGTCGCGTTGATGAACTGCTCGCCGAACAGCTTCACGGTCTCGTACAACTGCATCTTCTGGGAGAGCGCGACGTCGGCGAGATACGAGGTCGTCAGCGCCGACGTCGTCGAGCTTGGGGCCACGTCCCATGTGCCGACGCTGGCGACCGGTCCGTGCGCCAGTGCGAGTGCGTGAGCCAGCCGCGCGCTGGCCAATGCGCGGTTGCCGGCCGCGAGCGCGTCGGCCGCGCCGGTGATGCTGGCCGCGTACTCCTCGAGCAGGCCCAACAGGCCGCTCTGCGCGAACCAGGCATCGAGCAGCGCCAGAGTCTCCGGATCGGCCGCAGCGAGCAACTGTGCGAGCGAGTCGGGATCGTCGCCGTTGACCAGCCCTTCGAGCGCCTCGGAGAGCGCGCTGAACCACTGCTCCTGTGCTCCCGGCTGATCGACGAGGTCAGTGCCGAACTCCGCGCCGACGAGCTGCCAGGCGTCGACGATCTGAGCCAGCGCGGCCCGCGCGTCTGAGGCTGAGCCAGGCGCGGGTACGAGCGGTGTGATCTGCAGCGCACCCAATCCCGCGGCGACCGGCTCGCCGTCGGCGAGCAGGATGACGTCGACCGGGCTCGCCGGCGGCGCCGGCCAGGTGGTCGCTGGATCGAGGAACATGGGCACGCCGGCGCTCAAGCCGCCGCCGGCGATGCGGACGACGGAGGCGGGCTCGCCGCCAATTAGCAGCGACAGTTCGCCCGCCGGCGCGAATCCCTCAGGCAGGATGAGCGTGACCAGGCCGCCCGGCGGCGCGCTGGCAGGTGCAGCGCTCAGGGCGGGCAGTTCATCGACGGGCGGGTCCACGGGCGGGTCCACGGGCGGGTCTACGGGCGGATCGTCGGGCGCGGTGAACTCGAACAGTGCGCTGTGCCGCGTCCCATCCCGTAGTCGGATGATCAGTTGCCGGCAGGTGCCGGCCCAGGCCGGCTTCGTGCGCCACCAGAAGTAGTACAGGAGCGATGCCCGGTAACCGACCCGTGACAGCCGGCCAGCGACCTGCCGGCCTAATGGTTGTCCCGTGTCGCAGTTGATCGGTCGGTGGCGGGCGAGGCCACGCACGGCGTCGCGTTCGCGGTGACCGCCGAGTGAGAAACGGACCCGAAGCCTCTCGCCAGCCACCCACTGATTGACGGCCGGCGCGGCGGTTACGGGCGGGATGAAGCTGAACGAGTACGGAGGGCGACCATCGCCCGCATAAACCGTGGGCGCCCACTGAGCGTCGCCCGCCGCCTGTGCATTGGGCGCGAAGCCGATCGAACTTATCAGCGACAACGCGGCACCGATCACGATGATCGTCGCTGACCGCGATCGACACCGCGTCACGGGCGGCCTCCACGATGCGCGCCTTGGAGCTCGAGAACCGGCCCCACCGACAGGGCAGCGAGTCGCGTAGCATGGCCGACCGCCTCCGCCGAGAGCGCTTCGAAGAGCAGGTAGCAACTGCCGTCGTCGGGCACGAATACCGAACGCAAAAGGCGCACCGCAATGTTCTGCCCGGTGAGTTCGTCGCAGGCTGCCCGCGATCGCGCGGTGAGGGCCTGTATGTCGTCGAACCCGTTGTGGAGCGGTATCAGCTCGACGAGGTAGCGTGAAGGTCCCGGCGCGGCGATGGTCGCATGCATGCCATCAAAGCTAGGGAGCGCCCCGGCCCCGCGATATCGTGGAAACCCACAGAGTATTGAGTTGCGCGGCTACGTTTTCTCCGTGCGCCCCAAGCGGGCGGCGAGCTCACTGCGCGAGCGGAGGCGAAGCTTGGCGTAGACGCTGGAAAGGTTCGCCTCGACCGTCCGCACGGAAATGAAGAGCTTTGCCGCAACCTCCTTGTTCGAGAGACCCTCGGCCACCAGCTCGGCGACGCGGCGCTCCGTGACAGTCAGCTCACCCGACGCGACCGGCCGGCCCGGGATGCGGGCGAGCTCCGACGCCGCTCTCTCCGCCCACAGCGGCGTGCCGAGTGAGTCGAATAGCTCGAGCGCGCGCATCAGCGTCTCGCGCGCATCGCGACGCCGCTTCGCGCGGCGCAGCGTGGAGCCCAAAGCGAGCAGTGTTCGACCTCGCTCGAGCGGCTGGGGCGAGCGCTCGTGTTCAACCAGGGCGTCCTCGAGCTGGGCGATCGCACCCTCCGTGTCGCCCCGAGCGGCCAGCAACAGGCCGCGGGAGCGAGCCGCGGCCGCGCGTGCCCAGGGGTTGTCGAAGGTCCGGCCGCGCGCCTCCAGGTCGTCAATCATCGGTTCGACAGTCAGGTCCCCGGTGCCGATGCGCGCCTCGATGGCGTCGGCGTGGACCGGACGTACTCCCGGATTCCGGTATCCCATCGCATCGATCGACTCGGGCAGGGAGCGCAGGTGCCGGTCCGCCGCGTGCGCGTCACCGAGCGAGAGTTCGAGCAGGCCGAGGGCCCACAGGTTCAGCACCCGGAACACCTCGTTGCCTCCCTTGGCCGCCAGTGATGCCCCCTCCTCGGCGTTCGCCCTTGTTTCGTCGATCCGGCCAAGGTGGGCGCCGACGATTGCCGTGGCGAAGTGCGCTCCCGGCCTCTGCCACCCAGCCTGTGCGTGGGTAACGGCGCACTCCCGCGCGTAACGGTCGGCATCGGCGAGCCGTCCGGCGCGGGACTCCAGTTGAGCCAGGTGGATAAGGAGGGCGGCGCGGTCCAGCTCGTCACCGAGTTCGCCGGCGGTCACGTAGCTCGCCTCGAGCAGCTCGCGCGCCTCGTCGAGACGGTCCGCGTACATCAGGCGCAACCCGAGGATCTCGCGCGGGCTGTAGTTGTTCGACGGCCGGGCCTGCTGTCGCTCCAATTCGACCGCGCGCTCGAGGAGGCCGGGCTCAATCGTGCCGGTGTACGTCTGGTAGTGGCAGAGCGTGCCCAGGCTCTCGATCAGGGTTGCCCGGTCCCCACAGGCCTCGGCGAGCTGGCACGCCAGCCGAGCGTGTTCCAGGGCACTCGGGATGTCGCCGGATAGCATCGACATCTCCGCCGCGAGTTGGTGCGCCTCGGCCGCACGCGCGTCCGCCGGGCCGGCCTCTGCGATCGCCTGCTGGCAGAGTTCGAGCGCGCGGGCAGCGTCCTGCTCGCGCAGCCGCGCCAGACGCAGCAGCACCGCGGCACGCGTTGGCCCGGCAGGGAGTTGCTCGAGCAGCGGTTCGAGGTGCGTCCGAGCGCGATGGGTATCGCCGTGTCGTATCTCGTACGCGGCCGCCTCGAGGTGGCGTTCCCACAGCACCTCGCGGCCGTCCTCCGGCGTCAGCCGGATGGCCTGCTCGGCCAGCTCGGCCGCCGCGCCGATCGCGCCGCGTCCGGCGGCCTTCCGCGCCGCCTCCTGAAGTGCGAGCGAAACGTCGACCGACGGGCCGCTCGCGCCGAGCGCCAGATGGCGGGCGCGCGCTTCGCCGTCGACGATTGCAGCGAGCCGAGTGTGCAGCGCACGCCGCGCGGTCGGGGCGAGCCGGGCTGACGCCGCTGACGCGAGGAGCGGATGGGTGAAACGCAGTCGGTTCCGATCGAGGTGTTCCAGGACGCCCGCGCGCACTGCCTCGTCGATGGCGTCCGCCGTTCCCGACGCCTCCACGGTCTCGAGAGTGGGGTCGGCAAGCGCCGCCACGACGGCGAGAAGCTCGCGCGCTGGCTCAGAGAGATCGTCCAGGCGGCTGCGCATGATCTTTTGCAGCGTCTCCGGCACGGGCAGCGCCGTGCCGGGCTCGAGTGGCGCCGATCGCGCGAGGAGCATCCGCGCGATTTCGAGCGCGTAGAGCGGATTACCGCCCGACTCCTCGTGGATTCTCTCGAGCAGGCTGTGCGGGAACGTGACCCCCAGACTGGTCTGGATGGCGGCGTGGATCGCCGCCGGCGAGAGCGGCCCGAGGCGCAGTCGACCTAAGGCCGCACCATGTCGATGCTCGAGTGCCTTTTCGAGCGCGGACGGTGTGTCGGCCACGAGCTCCAGCCGTCGAGCTGCCAGTACCGAAACCCGCGCGTCACCCAGCCGCCGTATCGCGTAGGCCAGTGCCTCCGCCGAAGGCTCGTCGACCCATTGCATGTCGTCGATCGCGACGAGCACAGGTTCGCGATCGGCGAGCAGCCTGAGTGTCGAGAGCGTCCCCGCCAGGACGGTCCGCTGTTCGGCTACTTCGCCGGAATACTCAGCCAGGAGGAGCGCGACATCCAGCGCGCGCCGCTGTGGATTCGGGAGTCGATCGGCGACCTCGCCCAGCGCTCCAGCCAGGATGTCGGCGAGCCCGGCGAAGGAGAGCTGCGTCTCGCTGCTTGCCGGACTCGAAGTCAGGACGCGTACGCCGTGCTGCCGGGCGTCGTCGACGCCGACGCGCCACAGCGTCGTCTTCCCGATGCCGGGCTCGCCCTCGAGGATGAGCGCGCCGGGGCCGTCGCGTCCGGTGACGAATGCAGCGACTGCCACGGATTCCCGCTCCCGCCCAACAGTCACGCCGTCCGCCCCATCGTGCCCTGACGTTACCACCTGCTGTTTGACACCCATCGGACCCGGTGCTACAAGAAGCTGTCCCACTGGAACCTGCCGTTGTGCGCCGCCGCGCGCCTGTCACGGCCCGACGCGAAGGACTTCATAACTCCATGAGCTTTTCGATCACCGATGGCGGCGGCACGCCCGCCCTGAACACGACACGCCTGCGCCGCCAGTTGGTGGAACAGGCGATCGCCGCTGCGACCGAGGCCGATTGGGAGTCGGCGGCCGACATCAACAAAAGGATTCTCGAGCTTGGGCCGGACAGCGAGGCGGAGAACCGCCTGGCCCGTGCCTTCTGGGAGAGGGGCGAGCTGGCCACCGCGCGCGAGCACTACCAGGCCGCGCTTGCTCTGGACCCCACGAACCGCATCGCGGAGCGCAACATCGGCCGCCTGCGCATGCTGATGGCCGAGGCCGGCAAGAAGACCGTGCCCGCGCAGAAGGGCAGCAAGGCGCCCGTGTCGATCTTCGTGGAGGAGACCGGCAAGAGCGGCTTCGCTCACCTAATTGACCTCGTCGATCCCAAGCAGCTCGCCCAGGTCAACCCGGGCGACGCAGTCGATCTCGCGCCCGAAGGGCCGCGCCTTGAGGCGAAGTCAAACGGCAAGCACATCGGCTACGTCGAGCCACGTGTCGCGGCGCGGCTGCTGAAGCTGGTCGCCGAGGGCAACAAGTACGCCGCCGGCGTCACCAGCATCGGCGAACGCGACGTGCGCATCATCATCCGCGAGACGTACCAGGACCCGGCGAACTACGGCAAGGTGTCGTTCCCGACCGCGGCCAAGGTGAGCGACATGCGCCCGTACACCAAGGGCACGCTCGTTCGCGAGGAGATGGACCTCGAGGATGAGCTCGAGCTCGACGAGGAGGACGACGAGATCGAGGACATCGGTCGCGTCCTGCCTGCCGACGTCACGGAAGACGCGGCGTTCGTCGAGGAGGAGCCGGTCGAGGCCACCGACGAGGACGCCGAGGAGTAATCCTTCTGCCGCGCATCGGCGCTAACTCTCTCCGTATGCTCACCATGCTTACGCCAGCGTGATTGCTTTGGTTACCGCTCTGCGGGGGTTCGACTCTCGGCTCGCTATCGACCGCGACCGCGCACTTCATGAGTGGGGTGCATCAGCGCGGCAATAGCAGCCCGCTGAGCGCCGTTCCGAGGCGGCAATCGAATGATCTCGTGCCTGGCTAAGCATGGGAGGCATATCACCATCGATACCGCAGCGAGAGTCGCTGCCCTGCTCATGACGCGGGCCGTCGAAGCGGGCACGCCGCGCGGCTAGACTCACGAGTCGATGGCGGATCCGCTCTCCTCTCTCATCCGGCCGAATCCGGGTCCGCAACTGCCCATCTTCGAGCGCTTCGCGCCGCCCCCGCCGGAGAATGTGATCCTCGCCGAGCTGGACGCACGGACCGCGCCCGGCGACGTCGTGATCGATCTCCATGGCCGCGGGGGCTGGGTCGCGCGCAACGCGATCGGCGCGCTGCGGCGGGTCTACTCGTGCGAGTCGACCGCACTGACCAGGTTGCTCGCCGAGGTCGTGATGCGCCCGCCGGACCTGCGCCACTTCGACGCAGGCATCTCCACCCTTGCCACGCACCCACGCGGCGACGTCGAGTTACGTCGCGCGATCGAGCAGCCGTTCACCTCGCGCTGCCCGACCTGTGGCAGGCCTGTGATCGTTGAGGAGTACATCTGGGAACAGGGGTCGGCAGATCCCAAGGCGCCCACGCGCAAGGCCTTCCGCTGCTCCTTCTGCAGGGCAAACGCGCAAACCGGCGAGCTGAGAGTGGAACCGGTCGACGAGCAGGACATCGAAGCGGCGCACGAGATGGGCGATGGCGACCAGGCGCTCCTGGCGTTGCGCACCCGTTTCCCGGTCCCGTCCCCGATAGCCGAGGAAGGGTTTACCCGACGGTCGCCTGAGGATCCAGCCCACCCGCTGCCCGACGAGCTGCTCGGCCTCTTCACGCCGCGAGCCCTGGTGGCCCTCGAGCAGATTGTCAATCGGCTTGACAGCGATCTGCGCGCGGCGTCGGTCGACGCGGGCATGCGCCTCGGGCTCGCCCACGCTCTGCTGCCGATGAGCCGCCTCAACGGCTATCCCGGCCGAGTGGCCGCCGTGCGCATCCGTCACGGTCACGTGCAGCAACCCAACTCGCCTGCTTGGCGCGAACGAAACCCATGGCTGGCCTTCGAGGAGGGCTGCCGCGAGGTGCGCAGCTTCATCTCGAAGGTCGAGCAGGGCGCAGCCACGTTCCAGCCGCGACCGGGTGAAGACATGGAAGCTCTCATCGACGGCACGGCCAATGTCGTGCTGCGCACCGGGCCGGCGGCGTGGGCCGGGAACGAGCCGTCTTTCTCATCGCGCCGGCCGGTGCTCCCGGGACGCCTCGATCCGAGGTCGCGCGTTCGTCTCGTGCTGACCCAGCCGCCGGCCCGTTGGAGCGTCGAGAACGCCTCGTTCGCCTACCTGGCCACGTCAATCGTCCTCGGCAAACAGGCCGCCGCGATGCTGCCGCTCGACTGGGTCTTCGGCCCACCACCGCGCAATGACCGTGGCCGAGAAGCCACGGCCCTGCGGCGCTCCCTTCTCGCTGTGCGGCCGGTCCTCGCCCGCGACGCGAGCGCTGTCATCGTGCTCGACCGGGGCGGCGCCAGCGGCCTGGTGGCAGGCGTGCTGGGCGGTGTCGGCGCCGGCTTTCGGCTGAACTCGGCTTTGCTCGCTGAGTCGGGCAACCAGCTCAGCGGGATCCTCGAGTTCAACCTCGGGCCAAGCGCGCCAGAAACGAACGGCCACGCCGACCTGGGCTCGCTGCGCCCGGCTGATCCAAACAAGCCCTTTGCCCTGGCCGACGTCGAGGAGGCCGTCAGCCAGGTGGCGGTCAGCGTCCTCCAGGCGCGTGGCGAGCCTGCCAGCGCGGAACGTCTGCTGGGCGAGGTGCTGATCGGGCTCGATCGGCTCGGTCACCTGCGTCGCCTCGTCGGCACGCAGACGTTCAACGAGACCGAGGCCGCATCCGACGGCGCGGAAACCGATGCCGAGATGCCAGAGTCACCCGACCGTGACGCCGAGGCCAGCGACGCCGCCGAACCCGACGCCGACACTGAAGCCAGCCCTGACGATGCCGACCCAACCACCCAGCCCGCCGGCGGGACTGACGCGACACCTGCCGCAACGCGTGCCCCGGACTGGGCATTGAGCTCGGCTTCGGCCACCGACCACGTTCGCCTGCTGATGGAGATCGTGATGGGCGAGCTGCGCCGCCCGGACCATCCGCGGCTGATCGAGATGGAAACGGGCCGATGGTGGCTGCGCGCAGATCGGGACCTGGCCCAAGCCCGGCCGCCGCTGTCAGATCGGCTGGAGTGGGCGGTCTTCGGCCTGCTGTCGACCTCGCAGGGCATCGATGAGGGCATGTTTTTCGAGCGCGTGGCTCGGATGTTCGGTGGCCACGACACGCCGGATCCGGACCTCGTGCGCGCGATCCTCGAGAGCTACAGAGACCCACACTCACCCAAGGTTGCGTTGCGGCCGCAGGATGAGCTCAGCGCGCGCCACGTCGAGCACGGGGAGCTCGTCGGGCTGCTGGTCGACTACGGCCATCGGCTGGGACTGCGCTGCCACGTGTCGGAGAAGGAGCAGCGGCGCTACTACCGCGGCGCAACAGTGAAGGACCTGTTGAGCGAGGACGAGCAGCGTGCCTACGTACCGCTGATCGCTCCCGGAGACGCGCAAACGCTCGAATCGATCGACTGCATCTGGTACCTGCGCGGCAAGGCCACATTCCTGTTCGAGGTCGAGTGGACCGCGATGGTGACCGACGCGCTCCTGCGTCGCGGCCCGCGCATCCCGAGCAACGAGACGATCGTGCGCTTCCTGGTCATTCCTCCGGAGCGAGTCGAGCTCGTCCGGCTCAAGCTGGCACGATCACCACTTCTGCGCAGAGCGCTGGACGAGCAGAACTGGCATATCCTCAAATCCGATCACCTGCGTCGACTGCACGCCCGCGAAGAAGCGGACCTCGATCAGCTGGCACCGGTGCTCGGGCTTGACCCAGAGATCGAACGCGAGGCAGAGCAGCTTCCGCTCTTCAGCTGACGCGCTTACGGTCGCAACCACAACAACGGAGGTAGGGGCGTGACGGAAGTCGCAAGCCGTTGGCAAGGAACCGCAATCGCGGTGGCTTGCCGGAGGCGCGCAACAGAGCCCGGAGGGCTGCTGTGGAGGTAGGCGTAATCGGCAGCCCGGTCATCGAGCTCGCCGACAGGTTCTGGCAGTGGTTCCTGGCTCGCCAGCCGATCTACGCCACCGTGCTCGGCGACGAGCGCTACGACGACCGCCTGTCCGATCCGTCTGCCGAGGGCCGCGCCGACGAGATCTCGGGCCTCAAGGCTTTCCTGTCCGATGGCGAGCAGCTCAGCCGCGATCGGCTCAGCCAGGAGGACGCGATCACCCTCGACATGCTCGGGGTCGTGGCACGCATCTGGCTCCGGCAGCACGCCCACGATGTCCATCATTTCGAGGCGATGGACCAGATGTCTGGCCCACAGAACGTGCCCGGCGACATGTCCCGCTTCCAGCGACTCGACACGCCCGAGCGCATGGACCGCGCGATCCGTCGGCTCGAGGCGTTCCCGGGGTTCCTCGCGGCACACCGCGCGAATCTGCTCGACGGCATTGCCGCAGGTCGGACTGCAGCGGCGCCGGTCGTCGCGCGGGTGATCGAACAGACGCGGCGGGCGGTCGCGGCACCGGTCGACGAGTCGCCCCTGTTGATCGCCCATCCCGAGCTCGACGATGAGTCTCGCGCCCGGCTTCGCCACGAGCTGGAGCACGAGGTCCAGCCTGCCCTGGCAGACCACCTTGCCGCGCTCGAGGGCTACGCCGCGTTCGCCCGCCAGGGCGATGGGGTCTGGGCGCTGCCCGACGGTGAGGCGTTGTACGCCACGATGATCCTGGCGTCGACGACGCTCGAGGAAACGCCGAAGGCGCTGCACGACTACGGGCTCGAGCAGCTCGAGCTGATCCGCGAGGAGACCGGGGCGATCGCGAGCGAGCTCGGTTTCTCGGACGTCGCGGCGATGCGCGCCGCACTTGACGCGGACAAGGCCAACTACGCCAAGAACGCCGCGGAGATCGTCGATCGTGCGCGGCGCCAGATCGAAGCGGCCAACGCGGTGGCACCGGGCTATTTCGGCCGGCTGCCCATCGCGACGTGCGAGGTGCGCGCCGTCGAGCCGTACCAGGAGGCGGAAGCCCCGCCCGCGTTCTATTTCCCGCCTGCGCCGGATGGCTCGCGCGGCGGCATCTACTACGTCAACACGTACCAGCCGGAGAATCGGCCGCTCCACCGACTCGCCACCACGACCTTCCACGAGGCCACCCCGGGCCACCACTTCCAGATCGCCATCGAAAGCGAGTTGACCGAGTTGCCCGACTTCCGGCGCTTCGGCGCTCGCCTGACGGGTGCCGCCTACGCCGAGGGATGGGGGCTGTACAGCGAGCGCCTGGCCGATGAGATGGGCCTGTTCGAATCGCCCTGGGAGAGGCTGGGCATGCTCGACGCCCAGGCCTGGCGCGCTGCGCGCCTGGTTGTCGACACCGGCATCCACGCCTTCCGCTGGACGCGCGACCGGTCCATCCAGCTGCTGCGCGAGATCGGCCTGTCGCAGCTCGAGGCGGAGACGGAGACGGACCGCTACATCACGTGGCCTGGACAGGCGCTGGCGTACATGACCGGCATGCGCGAGATCGTCGCGCTGCGCCGGCTGCTCGAGCAACGGGACGGTGCCGCGTTCGACCTCGTTTCATTCCACGACGAGATGCTCGGACACGGGACGCTCCCGCTGGCGACGCTGCGCCGCGAGCTGCCCGGCTGGGTCACGCCGCGCCGCTGACGAAATCCGAGTCGCTCGAACGCCGGGAGAATGCCAGGAGAATCCTCATATTCCAGCCGGGGCGGCGTTAGCTAACGATCAGGCCGCCAATCGAGGCGCGCTGCTTCGTGGCCGGCTGTCCTCACGCTCAAGAGTCAGCCCGATGACATGCATTTGACCCCAGCTAGGGTCGAGAACCTGCATAGTGCCTCCCGGGCTGGAATTTGAGAAAACTCCGCGGTCCAGGTCCGCAGGCGGAGTCAATGGCATCGAGCGTCGATAAACCTACCCGCGTGCCTGACCTCCAGAGCCTGATCGACCAGCTCGCCGCATCGGGCGCCTGGATCGTCGTCCTCCAGATCCTCCTGATCATCGTGGCCACGCTCATTGCGCTGGGGTTTACACGGATTACGGTCAACGCCGCGCTCGACCGGCTGTTCGCCCGCGAAGCGGCCGAAGGCACCGCGCAGGACGTCCCGCGGCTGGAGGTCGAGCGCCGACGGCGCACTCTCGAAGGCCTCGTCTACCGGGCCGTGCGCGTGCTGATCCTGATCATCGCCTTCCTCATGACGTTGCAGGTGCTTCGGCTGGACATCGGGCCGGCGATCGCGGGCATCGGCATCGTCGGGCTGGCGCTGAGCCTTGGCGCCCAGCACCTCGTGCGCGACTACGTGGCCGGCGCTTTTGTCCTGATCGAGAACCAGTATTCGAAGGGCGACATCGTCGCGATCGCCGGCGTGACCGGGACCGTGGAAGACGTCAGCCTTCGCCGGACGACGTTGCGCGACTTCGACGGCACCGTCCATTACGTGCCGCACGGCCTCATCCAGACCGCCAGCAACCTGACCCGAAAGTGGGCCGGGATCGACCTCGAAGTGCCAGTGCCCTATGAGCAGGATCTCGACGCCGTGTCTGCCGCGGTCGACGCGGCGGCTGAGCGGCTCGCGGCCGAGCCAGGATTGGACGGGGCGGTGATCGAAAAGCCCCGCGTCCTGCGCATCGAGCAACTGGCCGAGCAGGGGCTGGTGGTCAAGGTGTTCGGCAAGGTGACACCCGCGAACAGGTTCCAGGCAGCGGGAGCGTTGCGCCGCTTGATCGTCGAAGAGTGCGCGCGCCGCGGCGTCGTCATCGGCTGGCGGTCTGTGCCCGCGTCCGCGGACTCGGGCGAGCCCGTCAAGAAGACCAGGGCGGCCGATGGAAAGCCCGAAGGCCCGGCCTTGATCCAGGCGGACTCCGACCCAACCGCCTAGGCGCCGTCGCATAGCATCGTCGTGACGCGAGGGAGAAACGAGTGACCGATAGTGCGCTGCCCGGCTCGCTGAGCGAGCCCGAACTCGAGAACCTGATGGCCGAGCGCCGGCGATTCCCGGTGGACGCGGCATTTGCCGCGCAGGCCAATGCCAAGGCCGAGCTGTACGAGGAAGCCGAGCACGATTACGTCGCGTTCTGGGAGCGGCTTGGGCGCGAGTGGCTGTCGTGGGACAAGCCATTCGAGCAGACGCTCGAGTGGGAGCCTCCGTTCGCCAAGTGGTTCGTCGGCGGTGAGCTGAACGTTGCCTACAACTGTGTCGACCGCCACGTCGAGAACGGCCTCGGCGACAAGGTGGCCTACCACTGGATCGGCGAGCCGGGCGACACCCGGACCATCACCTACGCTGACCTCCAACGCGAGGTTTCCAAGGCCGCCAACGCATTGCTCGAGCTCGGCGTGAAGACCGGCGACGTCGTGGCGATCTACATGCCGATGATCCCCGAGCTGCCGATCGCCATGCTTGCCTGCGCCCGAATCGGCGCGCCGCATACGGTCGTCTTCGGCGGATTCAGTGCCGAGGCGCTGGCCGGGCGCATCGACGACGCCCAGGCCAAGCTCGTGATAACCGCAGATGGCGGCTGGCGGCGCGGCAAGGCGGTCAACCTGAAGCAGGCCGCCGACGACGCAATCGCGCTGACCTCGACTGTCGAGCACACGCTCGTCGTGCGCCGCGTCGGGGATGCCGGCGAACCGGTGACCATGCAGGACGGCCGCGACGCCTGGTGGCACGACATAGTCGAGCGTCAGTCGGCCGACTGCGCGCCGGTGCCGGTCGACTCCGAGCACATGCTCTACCTGCTCTACACGTCAGGCACGACGGCCAAGCCGAAGGGCATCATGCATACCACGGCTGGGTACCTGCTCGGTGCGAGCTTCACCCACTGGGCTGTATTCGACGTCAAGCCCGACGACGTGTATTGGTGCGCCGCTGACGTGGGCTGGGTGACCGGCCACTCGTACATCGTCTACGGCGCATTGGCCAACGCCACGACCAGTGTCATGTACGAGGGGGCGCCCGACACGCCGGGCTGGGACCGCTGGTGGCAGATCGTCGAGGACTACAAGGTCACCATCCTGTACTGCGCACCGACTGCCATCCGCGCGTTCATGAAGCAGGGCGAGGAGTTTCCGCAGAAGCACGACCTGTCTTCATTGCGCGTCATGGGATCTGTCGGCGAGCCGATCAACCCCGAGGCGTGGCTCTGGTACCAGCGCAACATCGGCGGCGGCCGCACGCCAATCGTCGATACCTGGTGGCAGACCGAGACGGGCATGATCATGATCACGCCGCTCCCCGGCGTGACGACCACGAAGCCCGGCAGCGCCACGCTCCCGTTTCCCGGCGTTGGCGCTGACGTCGTCGATGCCAATGGCGATTCAGTGCCGTGGGGCGGCGGTGGCTACCTGGTCCTGACGCGTCCGTGGCCGGCGATGCTGCGCGGCATCTACGGCGACCCTGAGCGGTACAAGACCACTTACTGGAGCCGATTCCCGGGCAAGTACTTCTGTGGCGACGGTGCCAAGCGCGACGAGGAGGGCTACCTCTGGCTCCTCGGCCGGGTCGATGACGTGATGAATGTCGCCGGCCATCGGATCTCGACGATCGAGGTCGAGTCGGCCCTGGTCGACCATCCGTCTGTTGCTGAGGCGGCGGTCGTCGGTCGGGCGGATCCGATCACCGGCCAGGCGATATTCGCGTTCGTCATCCTGCGCGTCGGCCACGAGCCAACCGATGCCCTGGCGGCTGAGGTTCGAGAGCACGTGGGCAAGGTGATCAGCCCGATAGCCAAGCCCAAGTACCTGCTGTTCACGCCGGACCTGCCCAAGACGCGCTCGGGCAAGATCATGCGCCGGCTCCTGCGCGACATCGGCGAGGGCCGGCCGCTGGGCGACACGACGACGCTCGCCGACGGCGGAGTGGTCGAAACCATCCGCGAGCGGAGCGGTGCAGCGACCGACGAGGAATAGAGCGCCAGCCGTGCGGGGATTGTCCGCCCGACGGTGCAGCCCGCCCGACTTGTGCGCCCGGCGCTACCTAACTGCCAATCACTGGCCAGATGTGCGCTGGATGGCGCACCATCGCGACGTACGGACCGTCATCGTGGCCTACACGTGCAACCATCCGCACATCTGGCCGCCGTGTGGCCGATAAGTGCGCTGGGCGGTGCACGATGTCCTCCGCGCGGAGCAGCCCACCGCTGCGCATCGTCGAACCTGACGGGATGCGCCCGGACCCATCCGCCGCCAATTTCCCGGCCTTGGCTACCATCGATGACGTGAGTCCGCCCGAACCGGCCCCGCTCGACACTCGTGGCAGGCCGATGCACGACCTGCGCGTCTCAGTCACCGACCGATGCAACTTCCGCTGCACCTATTGCATGCCGCGCGAGGTCTACGGCCGCGACTTCGCCTTCCTGCCGCGCGCGGAGCTGCTGACGTTCGAGGAGATCACTCGGCTGGCGGGCCTCTTTGCCGCGCTCGGCGTACGCAAGCTGCGCCTGACCGGGGGCGAGCCGCTACTGCGGCGCGACCTGCCCGTGCTCGTTCGGATGCTCGGCGGGATCCCCGACGTCGAGGACATCACGCTGACCACTAACGGCTCGCTCTTGGCGCGCCAGGCGGAGGCGTTCGCCGACGCCGGCCTGAGCCGCATCTCGGTCAGCCTCGACTCGCTCGATGAGGCCACGTTCGCGCGAATGAATGACGTCGGCTTCCCGGTCAGCGCGGTGCTTGCCGGTATCGAGGCAGCCAACACGTCCGGACTCCGGCCGATCAAGATCAACATGGTCGTGCGCCGCGGCGTCAACGAGGAAAGCGTGGTGCCGATGGCCCGCTACTTCCGCGAGCGCGGCCACATCCTGCGCTTCATCGAGTACATGGACGTGGGCCACACCAACGGCTGGCGGCTCGACGAGGTGGTTCCAGCGGCCGAGATCGCTGCGCGCATCGACGCCGAGATGCCGCTCGTTTCGCTGCCGCCCACTTACCCGGGCGAGGTCGCAGATCGCTGGGCGTATCGCGATGGCACGGGCGAAGTCGGGATCATCGCCTCTGTCACCCGGCCTTTCTGCGCCGACTGCACGCGCGCTCGCATCACGGCCGACGGCCAGTTGTTCACCTGCCTGTTCGCCAACTCCGGCCACGACCTGCGCGCACCTCTACGCGCTGGAGCCTCGGACTCCGAGCTGAGCACAGCGATCTCGGCCGTGTGGCGGGTACGAGACGACCGATATTCGGAGCTGCGCTCGCTGGCGACATTGCCCCTCGGGTCAGAATCAGTCGACCCGAACCGCGTAGAGATGTCGCGCATCGGCGGCTAGGAAAGCCGCGCCCGCAGCTTCGCAATTGGCAACGGATATTTTCGAATTTCGTTCCCTGCACCTTCCACTGGACGCTATGCTGAAAACCTCAACGAGCGACGCGCCGGCCATGCCCATTTTGCTGGCCCGCAGAGTCGCCTATCCGACCGGCGCGCGGGGCGCACGGCAGAGGAGGAGAGAGAGTGACCATGGACCAATCCGGCGGCGGCGCAACGCCCCCGTCGGGCCAGCAGCCGCCTCAGCAGGGTTGGCAGTCGACGCCGCAGCCACCCGGCCCGCCACCGCCTACGGGCGGACAGCCAGCTGGTTCGCCGCAATGGACATCGAATCTGACTGCCCGCGGCTCGATCAGCGGACCCGCCGGCGTAGCACTGGCCGACATCCCCGAGCGCGTGATCGCGTTCATCATCGACGCGATCATTCTCGGGATCATCGGCTACATCATTACGATCATCACGACGTCAGTGCTCGGTGACAACTTTGGCGGGATCTTCGGCAACTTTCGGTATCCGAGCCTGGTCAGCAGCGTCGTTGCCGTCGTCTTGCTCTTGATCGTTTCCGGCGCTTACTTCATCGGCATGTGGTCCCGCATGGGTGGAGCCACGGTCGGCATGAAGGTCATGAAGCTGTCCGTTCGCGACGCCAGCACTGGCGCCCCGATCAGCCAGGGTCAGGCGATCAGCAGGTGGCTGCTCGTTGGCGCACCGCTTGCGATCTGGCCGCTTTACCAGTGGAGCGCCATCGGCTGGGTCCTGTGGCTCGCCGTTGTCGCTTTTCAGATCTACCTGCTTGTCACGATGGCCCAGAGTTCAACGCGCCAGGGCTTCCACGACAAGTACGCAAAGACGGTCGTCGCCAAGGGCTGAACCCCTATCGATCGGCGCAGCCGATCGCTCACATAGCAGACAGAAGGAACCCCGCTCGAAAGAGTGGGGTTCTTCTTTACGCTCCGAAGACCCGATTTCCACATACATATCCACAGGAACGGTGGATATGTGGACGGTCTCGGCCGAAAGTGCCGAAATCCGTGGATAAGCGCCTTGTGCCGCTAATGGCCGCCGGATAACTTACGTCTTGCCCGGAGGGGCCACTCGGGACTCAGCACTGAGATCACATCAAAGGTGTTGAGGCCAGGAGAGCTCCTTCGGGCGTTTCGTTGTCTGTCACACTTCCGGCTCGATGGACGACCTGCACCCCCTGACCTACTCCCAGCGACTCGACGCGCTCGAGGCCGCGGTCCGTGCCCGCACCCCACTCGTGCCCAGCGTCGGGATCGTCCTCGGCTCCGGCCTTGGCGGCCTTGCCGATTCGCTCACCGACGTGGTCGCAATTCCGTTCTCCGACCTGCCCGGCTGGCCTGCCGCTTCCGCGCCCGGGCACGCGGGCAAGCTGCTCCTCGGCAATCTCGAGGCCGTGCCCGCAATCTGCCTCCAGGGGCGGCTGCACATGTACGAGGGGCATTCGGAGAGGCTGGTAGTCGAGCCGGTGCTGCTCATGGGTCGGCTCGGCGCTCGCACGATCGTCCTGACCAATGCCGCAGGGGGTGTGAACATTGCCTTCCCGGCGGGGACGCTGATGCTCATCGCCGACCACCTCAACCTGACCGGGCGGAACCCCCTGATGGGTCCCAACAACGACGCGCTCGGGCCACGTTTCCCTGACCTCGTCGACGCATGGAGTCCGCGGCTGCGGGGCCTGATGAAACAGGCGGCGAGGGACGAGGGGATCGCGCTCGAAGAGGGCGTCTACGCGGGGCTGACCGGTCCCACGTACGAGACCCCGGCCGAGGTGCGCATGCTGCGAACGCTGGGCGCGGATGCCGTTGGCATGTCCACTGTTCTCGAGGCAATCGCCGCGCGCTGGGCAGGCCTGGAGATCCTCGGCGTTTCCCTGGTGACCAACCCGGGCGCTGGCGTGACTGGTGAGCCGCTGACGCATGAGGAGGTGCTCGCCGCCGCCGCCGAGGCCGGGCCGCGCTTAACCGCGCTCGTGCGCCACTTCGTTCGCCTGGTCGGTTCGGGCTGAGACCGCCCGACCCTCCTGGCGGCTAGACGGTCGGTAGCTCGCGACCGGCCGCTTTGGCGGCGGCCTTCTTCTCCGCCCAGGCGGCGAGGACGTTGTCCTTGTGCGGGCGAATGGGGCAGTGCTCGTCGCGGTTGCGATCCTCGTCGCAGTAGCCCAGCGGCACGCACTTTGGCGCCAGGAACGAGCCCAGGAACGGGCTGACCTGGAAGATCTCGTGACGGATCAGCTGGAACAGCCGGCGGATCTCCCACTGCGCCATGGTGCACAGCCGCAGGCCGGACATGTGGATCAGCGAGCGCAGGTTGGCGGTCATGATCAGGTTCGTGCGCGTCGCGTTGGGCATCACGAACCGGGCATCTTCGCCGGGGATCCCCGCCTCGAGCATCTCGCCGTAGAAGGCAAGCGAATCGTCCATCTCGGCCACGAACTTGTCGCGCATCTCTGGCGGCGCGTCGGTGAGCGAGCCCGGCACCATGTACGAGGGCCGCTTGTAGTTCAGGTAGCGCTGTGACTGCTGGTCGAAGGCCACGCCCGCGCGGTGGCGGACCAGCTGGTGCGACAGCGTCCGCGTGACGCCGCTGATGGCGAAGGTGAAGACGATGTGCTCGATCGTCGACCCGTGGCCGGACTCGATCACGCGCCGGATCAGGTCCTGCTGCTTGTCCGTCGCCACCTGGCCGGTCGTCGCACGCTCGAAGATGTCCTCGGGCAGCAGTTCGCTGTAGCACGTCCGGCAGGCGGTATATATGAGCGGCAGATAGAACTGTTCGGCGATTTCTCGCGTCGGGAACAGTAGCTTTGCGCTCATTCCCAGCTCTCGCGTGGCCGGGCTTCGCGGCGTCTTCGACCGGGCCTCGGATGGCGCGGCAGCCACGGATTCCGGAGCCGGGGTCGAGCCTGCGGGAGTGACGGATTCGACAGCCATCGACTGCCTAGATTACGCGCTTCGGCCGATCCCTTGCGGGCGCCCCGATCGTCCCGGGGGGCCTTCGGCGAGTGCTCTAGCGGATGCCCGTGTCGTACTGGAACAGGAGACCGACCTGGTCGCCTGCGAGGACCGAGAAAGCCTGCGCTTCGGGCGACCCCATCAGTCCATCCACCGGAGTTGCGACGACGTAGTAGGCGCCCGCGGGAACGTCGAGGACGACCTGGCCCTCGTCGTCTGAGGTCGTGCTTGCCACCTCAGTGCCGTCGGCCTTGAAGATGGTCACCGTAGCCTCCGAGACGGCGCGCGGCGCGCAATCTGGATCGGCTGGAATCTGCTCGACCGGGCACACCGGCCCCGCCGTGAGCACGATGGTCACGCGTGCATCGCCGTCGCCACCGGGGCCCGGTGGAACAACGATCGGGGGCCCGTTCTCGCCGACGAGCTCAACGTTGCCGTCGTAGTCGACGTGGTACTGCCAGGTGTGGCGCTCGATGCACCCGGCCTGGCAGTCGCCCTGCCCGACGGTGATATTCACGGTGAACCCGTCCGTGGCCTCCAGGGCCTCGTACCACGAGGACTGACCGATCATGTCCGGCCGCAGGGGCACCATCTGCGCCCACCGGGCGTCGGACGCAAAGACGAGGGCGGCAGCCTGGGCAGGAGAGCTGACGTCGCCTGTGGCGGGGGGAGTAGGTGTCGGGGCAATGGTTGGCGGGGCCGTTGGGGGAAGAGTCGCCCCGGGTGTGCCAGGAGGGTTCGTCGCGCCGGGTCCGCCGGTACAGCCCAGCACGAGCGCTGCAGCAAGGACACAAAGGGTGATCGAGAGTCGCATCGTGGTCGTCATGTCCCTGTGGACGCAGTCGACCGCGGGACAGTTCCGCGACTTCTCCCCGTCCGCTGTGTCATCCTGCCTCCGTGGTCATGCGCAGACTTCTTGGGTTGGGTAGCGATGGTAGCGACGCCGCGGCCGCCGGTGCCGGTAGCGAGCCCGAAACGGAGACCGTCCGACGCATCGTCCGCGAGCTCGGCCATCTAGAGCCCGAGCAACGCCGATACCTGGCCGGTTTCGCATATGTACTCAGCAGGGCCGCGCATTCGGACCTCGATATCAGCGACGAAGAAACGCGGCTGATGGAGCGCATCGTCGTCGAGATCGGCAAGCTGCCCGAGGCGCAGGCCGTTCTCGTGGTCGAGATCGCCAAGCACCAGACCGAGCTGCACGGCGGCACAGAGGACTACCTGGTCACGCGCGAGTTTGCCGCTCGCGCCACGGACGAGCAACGCCGCGCGGTGGTCGAGGCTTGTTTCGCGGTCGTGGCCGTGGATCACCAGATCACGTCGAACGAGTACGCGGAGCTGACCCAGATCGCGGACGAGCTTGCGCTCAGCAAGCCGGAGCTGAACGTCATCCGCAACGAGTACAAGGACCACCTCCTGGCAATCCAGCGGATGCGCGGCCTCGGCCCTAGTTAGGCAGCGGGCTCTCGGGTAAGTGCCAGATATGCACCCGTGGAAACCGGGAATGGTGATAGAAGCTGTCGCTTGTTCTCCCGGGATGAAGTAACGGCCATGCGAGCCTCCCGAGAGACCGCCATTTGGCGGCTTGTTCTCAATGAGAGAACAGGTAGCCATGATTGCGTCGAACCGGCGCCATTCAGCAAGCGTGCGTGGCTTTTACTTCTCCGGGGGAGAACAAACGCGCCGAGGTACGTTGTGGAATGGGTCGCCCTGGGGCGGCGGCTTGTATCAGGCGGTCGGCTCGGCCGGGGTCCTCAGCAGATCTGCCTCGGGCAGGAAGAAGAAGCGGTAGGCGAGCGCAGCGATAGCCGCGCCGATGAGCGGCCCCATGATCCAGACCCAGCTGTTGTCCCACACGCCCGTTACCGCGGCTGGGCCAAACCAGCGCGCCGGATTCATGGCTGCACCTGTCAGAGGTCCGCCCATCAGGATGTCGGCCGCCACGGCGAAGCCGATCGCCAGCCCGCCAACCTTGGGCCCGCGCGGATCGATCGCCGTCCCGAAGACAGCGGTCAGCAGGATTACGGTCAGGACCACCTCGATGACGAGTGCAGCGATGGGATCGATGCCGGCGCCGATGGTCGGCCGGCCGAGGCTGGGCGACACCGTGGCCGGGAACACGAAGCGCAGCGACCAGGCTGCTGCGAGCCCACCGATGAGCTGGGCCAGGATGTAGGAGACGGCCCGTCGACCCGGGATCTGGCCCGCCAGCCAGACACCGAAGGTGACCGCCGGGTTGAGATGGGCACCAGATACGGCGCCGAGGGCGCTGACCATCACAGCCAGCACAATGCCGTGAGCAAGCGCGACGACGATTAGCCCGGCCGCGCCGTCGACGGCCCCGCCACCAGCCGCGCGATCGAGCGTGGCTACGGCGCCGATGCCGACGAAGAAGAACATGAACGTGCCCGCGATCTCCGCGATCAGGGCGTTCCAGGGACTCCGCATGCGTGCATCTCCCTAAAGTCGCGCGGCGCTCGTGGGTTGCGGCGCGTTGCCATACTACGCATGCCCAAACGTCACGGGGAGTGGAGATGGCACTGTCGCGCCCGGCCACCAAGGGTGGCTTTCGCGACCAGACAAAGCGAGCGCGCGCGTCGAAGGCCGCGCCGCTGCGCGCCGAGGACAGGGTCGTTCGTCTGGCCGACGGCCGCCGGATGGGGTTTTCCGAGTACGGAGCCCAGGACGGCCGGCCCGTCTTCTTCTTCCATGGCTTTGGCACAACACGGGTGATCTGCCCGCCCGACGAGCAACTGGTGGTCAGCCTCGGCCTGCGGCTGATAGCCGTCGATCGGCCCGGGATCGGACTTTCGGAGCCGCTGCCAGGACGAACATTGCTCGACTGGCCGCGTGACGTAGCCGAGCTGGCGGACCTGCTTGGTATCGGGTCGTTCTCAATAATCGGCTGGTCAGGCGGCGGCCCTTACGCCCTGGCCTGCGGCTACGCGCTCCCCGAGAGAGTCTCGGCCGTGGGCCTGGTCAGCTCGCCTGCCCCGCTGACCGGGACACAGGAATCTGGCTATCTCCGCCGGCTCGACCGCAACGCCGTTCGTGCGGCGGGCAAGGCGCCATGGGTGATCCGGCTCGCGCTGTGGCACTGGGGCAGGCCGCAGCGTCGGGACGCCAAGCGCTTCTTCGAAGAGTCCGTGGCCGATATGGGCGCCGCGGATCAAGCGGTCCTAGCCGAACCCGAGCTGCGCGACCGGATGATCGCCAACTCGGCCGAGCTCTACCGGCAGGGCGGCAGGGGCATGTACGACGAGGGCCTCGTGCTTGCCCGGCCCTGGGGCTTTGAGCTCACAGATATCAAGGTGCCCGTTTCCGTCTGGCATGGCGCGCTCGACGAGACGGTGCCCATGGCGATGGCCGAGTACCTGTGCCGATCGATTCCGACGGTGCAGGCCAAGATCCTTCCCGAAGAGGGGCATCACCTGCTCTACCGGCGCTGGCCAGAGATTCTTGCCGCGCTGGCGTGAGCCAGCCGATGGCTGACGTCTCCGCAGCGGCGGGCCCGCGCGATCTGGACGACCTCGTCGAGGATGACCCGCGCCTCGCCTCGCTCCCTGAGACGGATGCTTCCGGGCTGACCGAGGCCGAGGCGACTCGCCGCCGGTCGCTGGGCATGGGCAACGACTCAGTGATCCGCACCGGTCGCACGTACCCTCGAGATCATCCGCGAGAACGCACTCAACCCGGTCAACGTGCTGCTGATCGCGATCGCGGGCGTGCTCGCGGTCCTGGGCCTGTACGGAGACGCGGCAGTGACCCTCATGCTGGTCGTCGTGAACGTGGTCGTCGGCGTGTACCAGCAGGGCCGAGCCAAGCAGACCCTCGACCGGCTGAGCGTACTGACGCGGCCCACCGCGACGAGCATCCGCGAGGGTCAGGAGAAGGTCGCCGACCAGCGCGAGGCCGTGCTCGGCGACGCGCTCATCGTGCGTCTGGGCGACCAGCTGATGCTCGATGGGCGGGTCATGTCCGGTTCGATGGAAATGGACGAGTCCCTCCTGACTGGAGAGGCTGACCGAATACCGAAACGGGCCGGAGACGAGGTGCTCTCGGGCAGCGTGTGCGTCAGCGGCGCAGCGACGTACTTAGCGACGAGAGTGGGTGGTGAGTCTTTCGCCAACCACCTGACTCGCGCGGCGCGTGCGTACCGCGAGGACGCCACCCCGATCCAGCGGGACGTGGCTCGCGTGATGCGGGCGATGAGCGTGCTCGTGGGCCTGGCCGCGATACCCGTGGCCATTTCCATCTGGTTGCGGAACGGTGGCTTCGATCTCATCGAATCCGTGCGCGGCGCCGCTGTGCTCGTGGCGCTCGTGCCCCAGGGCCTGATCGTGATGGTGACCGTCACCTACGCCCTGGCGATCATCCGGCTCGCCGGAGGCAAGGCGCTGATCCAGCGCCCCAGCGCGGTGGAGTCGATGAGCCGCGTCGACGTGCTCTGCCTGGACAAGACAGGGACCTTGACCACACCCCTGATCGAGCTCGTGCGCACCAACCAGTTTGGTACCGAGGACGAGCTGCGCCCGTCGCTGGGCGATTTCCTGGCCAGTGCGACGCTGGCATCGCGCAGCGCCGACGCCCTCCGTGCCGAGTTCAAGGGCTCACGTCGACAAATCGCCGACGAGGTCACCTTCTCGTCAGAGCTGCGTTGGAGCGGCCTGCGATTCGAGGACGGCACGGGCTACGTGCTCGGGGCTCCGGAGGTGCTCTGGCCACAGATTGGTGGCGAGTCCCAAGCGGAGGTGGCGCGACTCACAGCTGAGTGGGCCGAGGACGGGCTGCGCGTCATTTTCTTTGCGGCCCTGCCTGCCGATGCCAGGCTTCGTGGCGAAGCCGGCGCCCCGCAGCTCCCCTATGGCTTGCGCCCCCTCGCGCTCTTCGCCCTGCGCGAGCAGCTGCGGCCCGACGCGCGTGAGACGCTCGATCGCCTCGCCGCAGCCGGCGTCACGCTCAAGCTCATCTCGGGGGACAACCCTCAGACCGTGGCGGCGCTGACGCGCCAGATCGGGCTGGTGCTCGAGGGTCCGCCGATGTCCGGGCTCGATCTGGCCGACATGGACGATGCCGGTCTCGCCGACGCCGGTCGCTGGTCATCCTGGGCGCCGCATTTCTCGGCCTGGCCGTGCCTGTCTCGCCGCGCCACAACACGATGCTGGCCCTGCTCACCGTGGGCATCCCGGCACTGTTCCTTGCCTTCTGGGCACGGCCGGCGCGTCCGGGCCTCGATTCGCTCCACAGAATTCTCCGCCTGATCATCCCGCCAGCGTTGGTGTGCACCGCCATCGGCGTGCCTCTCTACTGGTTCTACTCCACAACCGGCAACGTAGACCTGGCACGAACCGCATTCACGACCTTCGCCACGTTCTGCGGGCTCGGTCTCCTGCCGCTGCTGGAACCGCCGATCGGCGAATCGATGAGCGGTGCCGACGCGGACGGAGCGGACATTCGGCCAACACTCCTTGCGATCGCGCTGCTCGGCCTGTACGCGAGCTTCTTCGTGATCGAGCCGCTGCGCCAGTTTTTCGAGCTCGTCCTGCTGCCGTGGCCAGACGTCTTGCTGATCGCGGGGCTCGCGGTGATGTGGGCCGTGCTGGTGATGCTCTTCTGGCGTGTCCGATTGGTGGGTCGCGTCCGGCCGATCCAGGAGACCCGGCCGACCTAGGCGGCCGCAGCCGAGGGTTCGGGCACGACCCCCAGCTGCAGCTGCGCCTCCGCGTCGGCGACGCGCGCGAGAACCTGCTCGCGCATTCGGTCGAGGCCGGAGGACACCTCGGTCGCCACGCGTCCGATTGATGTGAGCTGTGTCTTCAAGGCGCGGACAGCGTCCAGCTCGGCTCTCACGGCGGCGACGGCCAGCAGGACGCGTCCGGCATCGACCTCCGTTTCGCGGTGGGCAAGAGAAGCCAGCGCGTAAAGCCGCGCCAGCCGGACCGCGGCACCGAGCGTGGCGCTGTCCGGCGCGTCGGGGTCCACCACGCACAGCACGTGTCCGAAACGAACGTCAAAGGGAGCAACGCCGCTCGGCGCGTGGGCCGGCGTGAACACGGCCACTGCCACAGCGGCAGTCCGGTTGCGCCGCGCTTCCGTGAGCTCCTCGCGAATCTGGCGCCACGACACTTGCCGGTCCTTGGCCTCGATGACGACGCGAAGGTCTGCCCCGCCGCACAGCTGCGGGTCCACTGTCAGGAGGAAATCGCCCTTCTTGGAGCGGATGACATCGCCAGTCGCCGATGCGGTCCGCTCAACCGCATCCCCCGTGCCCCGAACCACATCCGTGAGCATCTCGTCGAGAAGGTTCTCGAAGTCCGTCCCCTTGGCCGACGAGTGTGCCCGTTCCACCCCGCGCGTCGCGAACGCGGCTTCCATGGCGGCGAGACGCACGTTGAGCTTCTCGAATGCGTCGCTGACCTCGGTACGGAATTGATACAGCGGCGAGCCAAGGCGCGTTGGGTCGAGCAGCTGCGCGAGACGCGACGCATCTCCGTCGAAATACGACCCCAGCAGCGTGCGCATCCGGCCGATGGCGCTATCGCGCTTGCTCTCATCGAACAGGTCTGTCACGAAACGATTGAGCTGGCCGCGGTCACCGAGGAAACGCTCGAGCGTGCGCGGCAGCCGACCCTCCTGGTCACCGAAGTTCTGGCGCAGCACCTGGTCCAGCGTCTCCGCCACGCGCTGGTTCATGGTCGCGTTGCGTTCCAGCAGCTCATCAAACTCGCGCCGCACGAAGTCCACGTCGAGCGATGTGCTGGCGTCCTGGAGCGCATGCAGGCCGATGCGCAGGGCTCGTTCGGCCAGCTCCCCGCGCTCATCCTCGGCGCGCTGCTCGACGAAGGCAGCGAGAGCGCGGTCCGTTATGCGCAAGCGGTCAATGACTACGCTTTCGCCCTCCACCCTGACTGCGGGTCTGGAAGGTCCGGCGACTCGAAGAGCGACTATCTGGGCGGTTTCCATGCGGGCATCGTCTGGGGCGTTTGTGACAGCTAGCGTGTCACGAATGAAAGACGCGAGAATCGCCAGATGATCGTCAATCTTGCCCACGGCGCATCGGGCAGTTCCGCCAGCATGCGTCCGCACATCGACGGCCTGCGCAGGCGTGGAATCGAAGCGCGCGCGATCGAGCTGCCTGTCGGTCGGGCGGAAAAGGCAGTGGCCGTCTACCAGCGCCAGGTGACCGACATCGGCAACGAGGTCATCGGTGGGCACTCGTACGGTGGCAGGGTGGCCAGCATGCTGGCCGCGGAAGTCTCGCCACGCGGGCTGGTTCTGCTGAGCTACCCGCTACATCGACCAGGCCAGCCGGAGTGGGAGACGCGCATTCCCCACTGGCCAAAGATCAGCTGCCCGGTCCTGCTGCTTTCGGGCGAATCGGATCCCTTTGCCAGGATCGAGCTCCTGCGGATGGCCGTCGAACGCCTGCCCAACGCGGAGCTGGTGACCTATCCGCGTATCGGACACGGGCTTGGGCCAGTCCTGGAGGACGCGCTCGATCGCGTCGCGAGCTTCGTCGAGAACCTCGACTAGGCCTTCAGCGCAGGGGCAGGCTCACGGCGCTCGACTGGTGCCCGCCGTTGGTATCCACGCCTCTGACCACGAACTCGACCGTGCCGTCGCTGCCGCCGGTCTTGAGGGTCAGGGTCACTTTGTATTTCTTGCCGCTCACGTGACTGGTCGCGACTGTCCACGATGCGATGTCGGGCTGAGTGACGGTCACCGTCGGGTTGCGACTCAGCCCCTCTGTACTCACGATGTTGAGCGTGACCTTGCCGCCACGTGCGGGCGCCGAGATCGACGGGGTGATCCGGAAGGCTCCGACGAACACAGACCGCTGCTGGGAATATTGGCCGAGACCGGTCTGGGCGCTGACGACACTGAGGTAGCGGCCGTCGGCAACCCAAGCGCCTGCGTCGGATTTGCCATTCCAGGCAAAGCTGGTCACGCCGGCCGGGGTTTGCGCGTCCGAGCGAACGGTCCGCACCGTGTCGCCGGCGGCGTTCAAGATGCGCCACGTCAGCCGAGCAGGCTGGTTGAGCGTCACTTTGAAAGTGGAGCTCTTGAACAATGAGTCCGCGTCGCTGACATGGATCGCTGCCCTCGTCGGAACGGCGAGTGCTATCGCGGTCAGCACCAGGGCCTCCGTCGAAACGGGGTGGCCGACCACTCCTGACGTGTCTCGTGGAACGTAGGTCAGGGTGTACGGGCCGTCGGCAACCACGGCGCCGGCGTCGTTCTTCCCGTTCCAGCGCGAAGTGCCGGTGCCTGTCGTCGACCAGACGGAGTAGGAACGAACGGTTTCGCCGGCGCTGTTCGTGACCGTGGCGTCGAGATAGGCCGCCCGCGTCACAGTGTGCTGGAGGAGCAGCTCATCATCGAGCCCATCGCCGTTGGGATGGAAGGTCGCCGTGCTCGGCTCCGCGTCGTTGAGCAACGCGGTTGACGCGGACCCGGCACTCAACGCGGTGATCTGGGGCGGTTCGCCCGGCTCGGGCGGAGGGGGCGGTGGAGTGGCCGTGCCGGCGGCCCCGGTCCGCCAGTCGGCGGCGGTCATATTGAGGTAGCCGCTCACTGCGCGGTAGTAGCCCGCGTTCGGGTGCGGGTCGAGATGGTTCATCGCACTGGGCGTGCGCTGCGATTCGAAGCGACGGTTGTTCGAGCCCACGAATCCGGCCGGCGATCCGCCACCCGGGGTCATGAACATCTGGTCCATGGTCGAGTTCGAGTTCATCAGCGCATTCGCATAGTTGAGCCTCTGGTTCCAGCCGAAGGCGAAGACCGCCTGGGCGCCCACGGCAAGAAACCCGTTGGCGAAGTTGTCGACGCGCTGGCGGGCGAGGTCTTCGCCAGGGATGGCCATGCCCGGCTCGCCGTTGCCGGCGGTGTAACAGCCATGGACGAGGATGACCACGGCGTTCGGTGCCAGCTCGATGTTGTTCTTGATCGGGGTCGCGCCGTAATAGGTGTACTGGTTGGGCGCGCTGCCGACGAACGAGTTCAGGCCCATCCCGTTCTGGCGTGACTCTGTCATCACCTTCGTGTACGGGCTCGGCCACCCATAGCCGTGTCCCATGTACACGACGAGGCTGGCGCCCTGGATATTGGCCAGGACGTTGTCCCACGTGGCGTTAGGGAAGAAGACGCGCCGCACGTCCATACCAACCGCCTCGGCCTGGTCGGCCATCCTCTCGGCGTCGGTGAGGGCGCTTTCGGTCATCCCGCTGGACGGGCCAACGATGAAGACGGCCTTTGGGCTCGGGGAGTCGGCGTGGGCGACCTGGATCGCGGGCGATGCCGGGGCAAGCTGTCCGGCCAGTGCGAACGTGGCGGCCACGAACATTCCCACCGCCGCGCGCGCGATGCGCGGCAACGGTCGCTGGGTATGTGGCCTAAGCGACGTTCTCTGAACGCCCGGAGCCAATGCCAATGCGTCTGCCTCCCCTCTACCAGACACCGCACACGGTTGCGGTGACGATGGTCTTGCCGGGCGGGCAGTGCTCCACGGTGCTCAGGTCGTGTGACGGCGATGGCGGCGGAGTGGAGCGGGTGATGGGCAACTGGGAACCGCTGGGGCGGCCCCGGTACGAAAGGCCGGCCCTGGGGGACGGAACCGTTGCCCGCGACGGCGATATTTGGTTTTCGCTACGCCGTTGTGACGGCGCGTCGCCCATTATGAATGCGCCGGCGAGTAAATGCATCATGCATTCGCGGGATTTTTTTGTGCTTATCTGTCGCTTGGCATCCAGTTGTTTCGACTGCCGATTGACATAAGCTTCGGCCGATGATCGACCGGTCCCTCATCCACCGTGCGCCCAAGGTGCTGCTGCATGACCATCTGGACGGTGGGTTACGACCGTCGACCGTCATCGAGCTGGCGCGGGAAACGGGCTACACCGGACTCCCGACGGAAGATCCCAACGAGCTCGCGCGCGCCTTCATGGCCGGCGCCGATCGAAAGAGCCTCGAGCTCTACCTGGAGGGCTTCGAGCACACCGTCGGAGTGATGCAAACTCGAGACGCCATCGTCCGCGTGGCGCGGGAGTGCGCCGAGGACCTGGCTGCTGACGGCGTGATCTACGCCGAGATCCGCTACGCCCCGGAGCTCAGCACGAGCAAGGGCCTTTCGCTCGAAGAGGTCACCGAGGCGGTGCTGGACGGTTTCCGCCAAGGGTCTGCGGCATACGGCATCAGCATTGGGCTGATCGTCACGGCGATGCGGCAGTTCGCCCGTTCCGTGGAGATTGCCGAGCTCGCGCTGCGCTACCGCGACGAGGGGGTCGTGGGCTTCGACGTCGCCGGTCCCGAGGCGGGATTCCCGCCGACCCGCTACCTCGACGCATTCAATCTCATCCACCAGGCCAACTTCCACGTGACGATCCACGCCGGCGAGGCGTTTGGGCTGCCGTCGATCTGGGAGGCGCTCCAGTGGTGCGGCGCGGAGCGCCTTGGCCACGGCGTGCGGATCATCGACGACATCACCGTCCGCGACGACGGCGAGATTGTCCTTGGTCGGCTCGCCGCTTATGTCCGGGACATGCGCGTGCCGCTCGAGATGTGCCCGACGTCCAACGTCCACACGGGCGCGGCCGCATCCATAGAAGAGCACCCGATCGATCTCTTGCGGCGCCTTCGCTTCCGGGTCACGGTCAACACGGACGACCGCCTGATGAGTGGCATCACGCTGACCGACGAGTTCGCCACGCTCTCCGAAACATTTGGTTTTGGGCTCGACGAGATGCAATGGCTCACGCTCAATGCCATGAAAAGCGCCTTCGCGCCCTTCGACGAGCGACTGAAACTGATCAACGACATCATCAAGCCGGGTTTTGCCCAGCTGATCGCCGAAGCGGGGGAGGCGGCGCTGACCCCGCCGGGGGCGCTGGCGTCGAGCCTCAAGCCGCGATGAGCAGGTCCAGGTCGGCGTCCTCGTAGCACCAGGTCGTCAGGCACTCGGGACACTGCTGCTCATCTGCGCCCTCGCTGCTGCCCTCGAGCCGGGTCTCGCACCATGGACATGTCATGTCGCTCATTTCGCTCTCCTTTCGGCTCCGGTTTGATTTCGATTTGCAGGGCCACGTTCGCGCGTCGTTGTGACAGCTTGGGTGTCACGCCGTAGGCTCGACCGGTGAAGGATGAGAACGCGGGCCTGGAAGCCCGTGCGGAAGCCGCGCCTGATGTGCCAGCAGGGCTGGACCCTCAGTCGGACCGGCCGGCCCACGACCATGAGAACCCTGACCACGCGGGGATCGGCGGCGTCGCACTGACGATCGCCGAGGCCGCCGGACCTGTCATCGCTGAAGCGCGGCGTCTCATCGGCGAACGCCCCGGGGCGCGCGTCAGGCAGGTGCGCCGGATGGCCCGCGAGCCCCTGGCCAACCTGTGGGAAGCCCACCCCGAGGCACGACGCGCGTCCATCCGCGAGCTTGGACTCCGGAGCGTGCCGGTAGAGCAAATCGCCGGTACCGCGGTGGAGGGCCCTGCGCAACGCGGAGGGGACTTCTTGCCGCTGCGCGACCGACGCAGCGACGACTGGCGATCGCGCTGGCAGCGCATCCTGCGCGGGATCGACGCGATGGCCACTCTGCCGCCGGTCGAGCTGATCAAATTCGGCGATGAGTATTGGGTCGTCGACGGGCATAACCGCGTCGCAGCCGCCTTCTACACCGACCAGGTAGAGCTCGACGCCATCGTCCAGGAACTCCGACTTCCTGGTATGCCTTCAGAGCCGCCACAGCTCATCGCCCCCGTCCTGGAGGGCAGTCTCGACCTGCGCAACGCAGGCGCCGGGCGATTCAGTCGGACGGCCTCACGCCCGGACAACAGGCTCCCGATCCAGAAACGGATCCGTGAACGGGACCGCGGCCAATGATCCGCCGACTGAGCGCGGTATGGCCGGCTGCGAACGGCGCACGGCCGCGGCCGCTGGAAGCCGGATCGGTGCGCGTGCTCGCCGTTTCGGACGAGATCGAGCCCGCCTTGGAGTACGAGAAGAACCGGAAGGCTCTGATGCCGCTCGACGCAATCATCGGCGCGGGCGACCTGACGCCGGAGTATCTCGACTTTCTGGCCGACGCCTTCCGCGTCCCGCTGCTCTATGTGCGCGGCAACCACGACCGAGGCGGTGGCTGGCACGAGGAGATCAGCCACGTGCCTGAGCCCATGGACGGCACCTGGCACAACGTCGCCGGCCTGACGGTGGCAGGGCTGTCGTGGCCGAGCGACAAACACGAACGAGCCATCCACGATGACAACGCGGCCTGGCGTCAGGTCGCCGCGCGCTACCTTCGCCTGCGATCTCCCAGGCCCGACATCATCGTCAGCCACGTGCCGCCCCTCGGGCTGGGCGACACGCCGGAAGACCACTATCACCGCGGCTTCGCTGCCTACCGCTGGTTGTGTGAGCGGCTCAAGCCCGTTCTCTGGGTCCACGGACACACGGCGCTCGCAGCTGCCGATCACTGGTGGGTGGCGCACGGACCCACAACACTGGTCAATGTCACCGGTGCGGTGCTCCTCGAGCTGGCGCCACGCGGGGCCGAGAACGGCAGCGGCGAGAACGGGAGCGGCGAGAAACTGATTGCCGAGAAAGCGGCCGCCGGGGTGAGCGGCGCTACCATCGACGAGGGGCCTCCACAACTGGCCCACGAGGGGGTTTCGGAGGCACGTTGACCCGCATTCTTCTGTATACCGGCAAGGGCGGCGTCGGAAAGACCAGTGTCGCTGCCGCGACGGCCGTGCTCAGCGCTCAGCGTGGGGTCCGCACCCTCGTCGTCTCGACCGACATAGCACACAGCCTTGCCGACGCGCTCGACACGCCTGTTGGGCCGGAACCGCGCGAGATCGCGCCCAACCTGTGGGCCCACGAGCCGGACGTCTTCTTCAACATCTCGCGCTACTGGCGCACGATCCAGTCGTATTTCGCGAGCCTCTTCTCGTGGGGTGGCCTGGACGAGGTGATGGCCGAGGAGATGACTGTCCTGCCGGGCATGGACGAGCTCGGCAACCTGCTCTGGATCGGCGACCACGTCGATCACGGCGAGTACGACCTGATCGTGGTTGATGCCGCACCGACAGGGGAGACTCTCAGGCTGCTCTCACTGCCCGAAGCCAGCCGCTGGTGGATCGAGAAGATCGCACCGATCGGGCGACGCGTCCAGAAGTTCGGCGGCCCCCTCCTGCGCCGAATCGTGGGCGTGCCGTTGCCCAGCGACGACGTCTATGACTCGGCCGAGCGCCTCCTCGAGCGGCTGAAATACGTCCACGAGCTTCTCTCCAACCCCGACAACTCGTCGGTCCGCCTCGTGCTCAACCTCGAAAAGGTCTCGATCCAGGAGGCGCAGCGGTCCTTCACGTACTTCCACCTTTACGGATACCCGACCGACCTGATCGTCGCCAACCGCGTCCTGCCTGCCGCATCCGGCGCGTACTTCGATGCCTGGCGCGAGGCGCAGGCACGCTACCTGCCCATGGTCCAGGAGCAGTTCGCTCCGGTCCCGGTGCGCACGATCCCATTCTTCGACCACGAGATGGTCGGCGTGGAGCGTCTCGCAGAGCTCGGCCGCGCGCTGTTCGCAGACTCCGACCCGGCCGCGTTCCTGTATCGCGGCCGGCCGTATTCGGTCCTGCGCGAGGACGGTGGCTACATGCTGTCAGTCGAGCTGCCGTTCACATCGAAGGACGAGATTTCGCTGTCAAGGTCGGGCGATGAGCTCATCCTGCAGGTCGGCGCGTGGCGCCGTAATCTCGTCCTGCCGCGACTGCTGCTTGATGCGCCCACACTGGGCGCACGAATGGAGGATCGCGTACTCAAGGTCCGCTTCGCGGAACCAGTGCGCAGCATCGCCGGAGGGACAAGAGATGGATGACGATCGGCTGGCCAGGCTCGAGCAGCGATTCGAGGAGCTGGATCGGCGCAGCAATGCCATGGAGCGCGCCATGGATAAATCGCGCGCAGCGGTCGACACGATGATTCCGCGCGAGACCCGCAAGCACCTGCGCGCCGCGGGTCGCGAGCAGCTCCTCGCGGTGCGCAGCCTGCTCGACTTTTGGGTGGACCGTCTCGGCGAGCAGCCCGAGAAGACGGACGGCGGACGGGAGAACATACCGGTTGACTGACCGGCGCACACAGAGCGCCGCAGTTCGGTGACCATCGAGATCGGGCCCGTCCCGGCGAAAGACATGCGCCGCTGGTTCGAGGCGGTCATGGTGGCGTTCGGCGAGGACGTCAACGAAGAGCAGTGGGTGCTCGACCAGAAGATCTTCGAGCCGGATCGCGTTCTCGCCGCGTGGGACGCGGACAGGATCGTCGGGGGCGGGGCCGCGTACTCCTTCCATATGACCGTGCCCGGAGGCGCGAAGGTGCCGACCGCGGGCGTGACCATGGTCGGCGTCGTGCCGACTCACCGCCGGCAGGGCGCGCTGCGCGGCCTGATGGCACGCCAATTGGCCGACGTCCGAGCAGCAGGCGAACCTCTTGTCGCCCTGTGGGCCTCCGAGGGATCCATCTACCAGCGCTTCGGCTACGGGCTGGCCACGCTCAATGGCGCGATCGACATCGAGCGCGAACGCACCGCGTTCCGGACGCAGATGTCGGCCACGGGCTCTGTCGAGCTGCGCGACGTCGAAGCTGCCAAGCCGGCGCTGGCGCGGGTGTACGACGTCATGCGTGCCGCGACGCCCGGGTTCTACGAGCGCAGCCCGACCTGGTGGGACGTTCTCCTGGCGGATCCCGAATACCGGCGGCGCGGCGCCGGCAAGAGGTTCAACGCGGTACTCACCCGAAACGGGGAGGACGTCGGCTACGCGCTTTACCGCATCAAGAGCGATTGGATCGAGACCGGCCCCGCCAACACCCTGGTGATCGTCGAGCTGATCGGCGTGGACGCCGACGCCATGCATCAGCTGTGGCGATACATCTTCGGGGTCGATCTCATGTCCAGGATCCGTTCACGCCTCGGCCCGGCGGACCACCCGCTGCTTCTTCTCGTCGCCGAGCCGCGTCGTCTTCAGCTGCGCGTCACAGACGGAATGTGGCTGCGCATCGTGGACGTGCCGGCCGCGCTGGAGGCACGCGGGTACGCGGCCGATGGCTCGATTGTTCTCGAGGTGCGCGACGAGTTCATGGCCGAGGTTGGTGGTCGCTGGCGGCTCACCGCTCGCAACGGCCGCGGTCGCACCGAGAAGACCGATGACCCCGCGGACCTGGAGCTGGAGGTTCAGGACCTTGCTGCCGTCTACATGGGCGCGTTTCGCTTCGCAAGCCTGGGGAGGGCGGGACGGACTGTTGAGCGCACGCCGGACGCGCGAGTGCGTGCGGACGCCATCTTCGCCACCACCGTCGCTCCCTGGTGCCCCGAAGTTTTCTAGGGGACCAGGACGGGGCATCGGGAACCCCGCCATACAAACAGAACGCCCGAAGGAGCCGTCCGATCCGATGATCGTCGTCGCTGGCAAGCCAGCGGGCCGATCCCGGTGTCGTGGCCCCTTCGGGACGACCAAACCTTATCGGCGGGCGACGAGCCGACGCAATATCGGTTATCCCCGAACCGTCATCGGCACGTCGCCTTTATCCACGCCTCATCCAAACAGGAATCCACAACTGCCCCGATCATCAGTTCCCACGTGAGCCTTCACCGATGAGTGACCCTTACTACGGCCTCGAGCCGCAGCCGCCCGCCGCGCGACCGGCGGCGGCGCTTGCCGCCGTGGTGCTGCTGTTGCTCGTCTTCTTCGTCGGGCTTGCCGTTGGGCAGAGCGGCGTGCTTGTCCCCGACGCGACGCCGCGGCCGTCGTCGGTCGCGGTTGGCCCAACGCCGTCCCCTGGCGCATCTGTGGCCCCGTCGACCGGGCCGCTCCCGTCCTTGCCGACCGGCGCCCCGGCTGA
>JBBDRY010000022.1:46039-48795 GCA_040905225.1 Chloroflexota bacterium
GGGCTGGCACCTGAGGAAGTGGCGCCCAAGGTGCGCGGCGACGCGGGCACGACGGTTGTCGTGACCCTCGAGCGGCCCTCAACCTCGGAGCGGCTCGAGTTCAGCATCGTGCGCGAGGAGCTGCACTTCCCGGCCGCGACCTGGACCATGGTCCCGGGCACCGATATCGCGCTTCTGCGACTCGTCCAGTTCTCGTCAGGAGCGGCGACCGAGCTGCGCGCCGCACGCGACGCGGCGACCGACGCCGGCGCCACCTCGTTCATCCTCGACCTGCGCAGCAACCCTGGTGGCTACATAGCAGAGGCCGTGGACACTGCCAGCCTGTTCCTGACCGACAAGACCGTTTACATCCGAGAGCTTGCCGACAAGCAGCGCATACCGGTCCTCACCAACAACGCCATCCCGTCGACGGATGCCCCGCTCGTCGCGCTCATCGACGAGGGCACGGCCAGCTCAGCCGAGATCGTGTCAGCGGCCTTGCGTTCCGCGGGTCGCGCCGAGCTCGTCGGCGACACGACGTTCGGTACGGGCACCGTCCTGCTCAACTTCGACTTGCCCGACGGGTCCGCCATACGTCTCGCGATAGAACGTTGGTTGACGCCGGACGGCGAGCTGATCTTTGGCCGCGGGATAGATCCAACCATCCCGGTCGTCCTGCCCATCGAGGAGATCCCGCTGGAGCCAACCGAGATCAGCCAGCTGGCTCCGACCGATATTCCGACGCTGCCGGACAGTCAGCTGCGCCGAGCGATAGAGCTACTGACGCAGTAGGGAGGGAGCAAGCGACGGTCGGACCCCGGCGCTTGCCGGGAGGCGACCGCTTCGCGCGCAGCAGTCCGAACGGACTGCGGAGAAAACTAATGAACGGGGCCGCCGTCCGCTTCTTCCGCAGCTGCCTCGAATCGGGCCTCGACCGTCCGCTCCTCGGCACCGCGCACGATGCGCAGCGTGATCGACTGACCGGCACTCACGGTACCGAGTGCGTCGTACACGTCGTCCGGCTCGCGGATGGGCTTGGCGGCGGCCTCGACGATCAGGTCGCCCTCAACGATTCCGGCGCGATCGGCTGGGCTGTCGCCCTCGACCTCGCGAACGAGCACGCCCTCGACATCCGGCAAACCGACGGCTCGGCGCATCCGGCGCGCAACCCAGGAAGGGGCGATACCGATGCCCAGGCGCGGCCGCTCCATGCTCTCGCCGCGCTGCAGGGCCGCTACGCGCGAGCGCAATGACTCGTCGGCCGGCAGCGCGAGGTAGAAGCCGCCGCCCAGGCGGTTCGTGTTGAGGCCGAGCAGCTTTCCGTCGGCATCGACGAGCGCGCTGCCTGACGACCCGGGGACGAGTGGCGCGGTGTGCTCGATGCTGCCCGAGATGCGCCGGCCGCGCGGGCCGCGAAATGCCCGAGCGACGCTCGACACCAGGCCGAAGGTGACCCGCGGCCCACTGCCGTTGAGCGTCACCGCGAAGACCGGCGTGCCGATGCTGACAGCCTCGGACGACCAGTCGAGCTCTGGGCTGGTTCCGGTGTCGACCGAGACGACTGCCAGGTCGCCATCGACATCGATGCCGGCGAGCTTGCCCGAGACCTGGCGACCATCCGCGAACGTGACGGTCAGTTCTTCAGACCTCACGTTGTGCGCGTTCGTCAGCACGGCCCCGGGGCCGATCACCACGCCCGAGCCACCGCGCCAGCCGCCGCCAACGCGAACAGCCGATGCCCCGACCTTGTCTGCGACGGATGCGACGGCCGTTCCCAATTCTTCAAGGAGTGCCATTACCTGAGACCCCATATGCTGCCAAGAGTGACTTGCAAGTCGCAAGTTACCACCGGACCACACCGGACGCAATACCATGCGGGGCGTGAAGGATCCCGTCGGCGAGTCGGCCCCATCTGCGCTTGACGCGGCACTGGGGAGGGTTGGGGATCGATGGTCTTTTCTGGTCATCGAGTCGTTGCTCGAAGGTCCGCGACGCTTCAACGACCTCGTCGCCGCGCTGCCGGGCATTGCTCCGAACATCCTGACGGACCGGCTCCGGCGGCTGGAGCGCGAGGGAGTGCTGATCGGGCGCAAGTACTCGGAGCGCCCGGCGCGGATGGCCTACGAACTCACAGGCGACGGGCTAGAGCTGGCCGGCGTACTGCGACTCCTGGCCGCATGGGGCGCGGGAGGCTCGGCCGGCGCCGAAGGCATACGCCACATGACTTGCGGCTCGTTGCTCGAGGCGCGCTGGTTCTGTCCGACATGCGCGCGGACGGTCGACGAGCCAGAGGAGGCGTCAGCCCTCCGCTTCGCCTGACGCGGCCACTAGCATGCTGCGCCAATGGCGCAGACCGGACGGAGAGTCGTACTCATCGTCAATCCAACGTCCGGCGGCGGACGGGGAGCTCGGGTGCTGCGCGATGCCCTGCCGCTCTTTCGCGACGCGGGGATATCGAGCCCGAGGTCCACCTGACGGCCTCCGGTACGGAACCTCCCGGTCGGGCACGGCGCGCGGCCGAGGGCGGCGCTGAACTAGTCGTCGCCGTTGGCGGTGACGGCCACGCTGCGGCGGTCGGGGAGGGCCTCGTCGGCACCAACACGCCGATGGCCGTCCTGCCCGCCGGCAGCGCCAATGACTACGCGCGGACTATTCGGATGCCGGTGCGCAACATTCGAGCCGCGATCGCGACCCTGCTCGGGGGTTCGGTAGACCTGGTAGATGTCGTCAGGGTCCGGACACAAGGCGGGGAACGTGTATTCCTGAACGTAGTCGGC
>JBBDRY010000022.1:48895-52857 GCA_040905225.1 Chloroflexota bacterium
GGCGGCAGCCTTCGACCTGAAGATCGACGGGGTGTCACACGGGCAGCGGGCGATGATGATCGCGATCGCCAACGGCCCGGCCTACGGCGGCGGTATGCGTGTCGCCCCGGCTGCGACTCTGACGAGCGGCGAGCTGGAGATCTGCGTTATCGGCGAGATCGGCAGGGTGGCGTTCATGCGCGCCTTTCCACGGGTGTTCCGCGGCACGCACTTGACCCATCCACAGGTGACGATGTTGCGCGGCCGAGAAATCGAGATTGACGCTGACCGGCCGTTCGACCTCATCGGTGACGGTGAGCGGATCGGACGCCTGCCTGCGACAGTGAGCGTGCTGCCCAGGGCGCTGTCTGTTGTCATGGGGCCTAATCGATCTTGATTAGCGCGGACACCCCACGCAGGGGTTACACTCCGCGCTGCCCGCCGTTTGGCCGTCCCCAGACCCTCCGGAACAAGAGGAAGAGTTGCCACACACGCCCACCCTGGCCGGCCAGGCACGTGACATTCTTACGCAGAAGGAAGCCACTGATCGCGCGAGCCGCGTCCGCGAGGCCCATTATTCGATCAAGCTCGACCTTGTCAAAGGCCGTCCCACGTACCGCGGCGACGTCACGATCCGCTTCCAGGCACAGGGTGACGGGCCACTGTTCCTCGACTTCCGCGGCAGGACCATCGACCGCCTCGAGGTCAACGGCACGCAGGTGGACCCCGACTGGAACGGCTACCGCCTGACGCTTGCCGGCTGGAATGTCGCCTCCGACATGACCGTTCGGATCGAATACGAGAACGACTACGACACCACCGGTGACGGGTTTCACCGCTTCGTTGACCCTGAAGACGGCGACGAGTACGTCTACACCAACTTCGAGCCGTACGAAGCGCATCGCCTGTTCCCCTGTTTCGACCAGCCGGACATCAAGGGCAGGTACAAGGTGGAGGTCACCGCCCCGTCCTCGTGGCAGGTCGTCGCCAACGCGCCGCTCGCCGACACCCTGCCCGCGTCGGGCGACCGCACGACGCACGGGTTCGCCGAGACCGAGTTGTTCAGCACTTACCTTGTCGCGCTCGTAGCCGGACCCTACGTAGTGCGCCGCCGTCAGCACGGCGGACTGGACCTGGGCCTGTATTCGCGCCGCTCCATGGAGCGCTACCTCGAAGAGCAGGCACCTGAGATCTTCGAGATCACCACGCAGGGGCTCGACTTCTACGCCGAGATGTTCGACCAGGAGTACCCGTTCGCGAAGTACGACCAGGTGTTCGTGCCTGAATACAACTCGGGCGCGATGGAGAACGTCGGCTGCGTCACGTATAACGAGCTGTACCTCTTCCGCGATCCGGCAACGGAGAGCCAGAGGCTGGACCGTGCCGACACGTTCCTCCATGAACTGGCCCACATGTGGTTCGGCAACCTGGTCACGATGCGCTGGTGGGATGACCTGTGGCTCAACGAGAGCTTCGCGACGTACATTTCTTACCTTGCGATGACCGAAGCCACGCGCTTCACGAACGCATGGAAGGTTTTCAACGCCGACATCAAGCGCTGGGCCTACCAGCAGGACCAGTTGCCTACTACGCACCCCATCGCCGGCTCGGCTGCTGACACCGAGATCGCGTTCCTCAACTTCGACGGCATTACCTACGGCAAGGGCGCGTCGGTGCTCAAGCAGCTGGTCAAGTACATCGGCCGGGATGCTTTCCGAGACGGCATGCGCATCTACTTCCGCCGCCACGGCTGGTCCAACGCCACCCTTGACGACTTCCTGTCCTGCCTCGAGGAATCAAGCGGGTCATCGCTCAACGAGTGGGCGCAGCTGTGGCTGCGAACGGCATCGCTCAACACCCTGTCGACCGAATGGCAGGCCGATGGCGGCCGATTATCCGGACTCGCGATCCAGCAGACGGCTCCGATCGACCACCCCACCTTGAGACCCCACGCGCTCGAGCTCGCACTGGCCAAGGACGGCACCGGCAAGCTCAAGGTCGATTCGATCCCCGCCTGGATCGATGGGCCCGACACTCCCATCGCCGAGGCGCGCGGGCGCGAGGTGCCGGACCTCGTGTTCCCCAACTACGGCGACCACGCCTACGCCAAGGTCTCGCTCGACCCGGCGTCGGTCGATTTCGTGCGTCGCAACCTCGATCGAGTCGACGACGAGCTGCTGCGCGAGCTGCTCTGGATGTCGCTCTGGGAGATGGTCCGCGACCGCGAGCTGCGTACGACGGAGTACCTGGACATCGGGCGCAGCGAGCTGCCCGACGAGCCGGACCTGGACATCCTCAACACCGTCCTGGAGCGCTCGGCCCTGGCGATCAATCGCTACATACCGGAATCCAAGCGCGAGGTGGAGTCGCACAAGTGGCTCGAGGCAGCGTTGGCCAACGTCGCCGCGACCGACGGTGACCGCCAGATCATGTGGGCACGCTCGGCCATCAATGTCGCATCGACGCCTGCCGACGTGGCACGCCTTGTCGAGCTGGCCGAGGGATCGGCCGCCATCCCGGTTTTCACGGGTGACCAGGACATGCGCTGGGCAATCGCCACTAAGGCCCTTGCCTATGGCCTCCCCGGTGCCGACGAGTGGCTCGCCCGCGAGGCTGTCCGAGACCGTTCGGACCGTGGCCGGCGTGCGCTTCTCCGGGCACAGGCCGCCCGTCCGACGCCTGAGGCCAAGGAGGAGGCCTGGGCCAAGATCCACGGCGAAGGCTACGGCTCGTTCCACCTCACGCGTGCCGCGATGCTTGGCTTCCTGTGGCCGCAGCAGCAGGAGCTCCTCGAGCCCTTCGTCGACCGATTCTTCGACCGCGTCCGAGACGTGTTCGAGACGCGCGATCACCCATTCGCGCGCTCCTACCTGCTAGCGCTCTACCCGGCCCACCTCGCCGACCCCGGCGTGCTGGAACGCTCTCAGCGCCTGCTCGCCACGCTCGACGGTACGTTGCCCACCCTGTCGCGCCAGCTGGTCGAAGTGGCCGATGAGCTCGACCGCCAGATCAAGGTGCGCGCCTTCGCCGACACGAGCAGCTGAGATTGTCCGGCCGACCCTGGGTTGAGCCGGTAACGCTCGAGGGGTCGTCCGTTCGGCTGGAGCCCCTCGCGCTGGACCATCTTCCGGGGCTGACCGCCATCGGACTCGATTCCGAGATCTGGCGCTGGATGCCCACAACGATCCAGACACCGGGCGAGATGCGCGCCTACCTCGATAAGGCCCTGGCCGCCCGCGAAACCGGCACCGAGATGCCATTCGCCACGATCGAGCGCGCCAGCGGGAAAGTGATCGGCGGGACGCGCTACATGAACATCGAGCCGCACCACCGAAGAATTGAGATCGGTTACACCTGGATCGCACCGGCCTGGCAGCGGACGGCCCTCAACACCGAGGCCAAGCTGCTGATGCTCATCCACGCGTTCAACGTCCTCGGTGCGCTGCGCGTCGAGTTCAAGACCGACTCGCTCAACGAGCGATCGCGCGCGGCGCTCCTGGGCATCGGTGCGACGGAGGAGGGGACCATGCGCAACCACATGGTCACCGACAGCGGCCGGCGCCGGCACTCGGCCTACTTCAGCATCATCGAGGAGGAGTGGCCACACGTGCGCCAGCACCTCGAGTCACGACTTTCGCGCCTGACGCGGTCGCAGGCGACCGGGCGAATGGCGGCAGATAGCGAGTTCGAGGCCCAGACGACCGAGGCCTAGGAAACGATTCTCGTGGGGCGGTCGAATACACCGGATTCCGGCGGCGGCCGACTCCAAGACCGGCCAATTCGGTCGCATCGATCGTGCCACGAGCGAAAGAACCCTATTTGACGTCAAAACGGCCGAGTTCCGGCAGCCGCAACCGTCAGGGCGGTGTATTCGCTCGTGGCGCGAGAGCAGCGTCGAACTCCCACGCTGAGGGGGGTGACGGCTAGGTGTGGTGACCGAAGACGTTGTTGACAAATGAGAGCCGCGCGGCACGGTGTGAGGT
>JBBDRY010000023.1:0-50292 GCA_040905225.1 Chloroflexota bacterium
GCCGTGGAGGGCTGGCCGGACACGAAGTTCGCGGTCACGGAGGTGACGAAGATCTCCGGGTGGGCGGTAGTCGCGACATACGTGTACTTCGTCTTTCGATTGAGCGCGTCGGTCTTCATGTCGACGCGGCCTTCACTGAAGTAGCTAGCGGCGGCGAACGTGGTCAGCACGACGGCGTCGTCGAAGTAGACGGTCCCCGATCCGGAGCCGATCTTCAGGATGACCTTGATCTTGCCGCTTCCGGTAGTGGGAATCGACAGGTCGTAGGCGAGCGTCTTCCAGCTCGATGAGGGATCGGTCGTCGGAGCCAGCAGCGTCTGGAAGGTCGAGTCGCTCGCTCGCTCGTAGTCGACCTGGAAAGTGGCGCCGGCCCCCGCGGTCACCCTGAGGGCAACCTGGAACCGAAGGGTCTGGCCGGGCAGGAGTTGCGCGGTCTGCGTCGCAGTACCGGAGTTGGTGACCTTCAGCGACCCGAAGCCGGAGTTGACGTTTCCTGCACCCTGCTCCCAGGCGGTCGTCGACCCGGCGAAGGACCAGGTGCCGCCTAGACCGGATTCGAAGCCAGGGTTCGTGAGGAATGTCGCGTCGGAGGTTTCGAGGAGGTTCGAATTCGCGTCGTAGCGGCTGGTGAGGCCCTGGTTGACCACACTGCCCGCCGGGTTGGCGAATGGTGTCGAGGTCAACGTGGGCATGCCGTCGGCGTTGTACGTATAGATGGTCCGATACAGGTCCTGGTTGCCGCCTGCATCAGAAGCGGCGTACTGGGAGGCGCTCTGTGTCCATGGCGTCAGCCGCGCCGTAAGCGGATCCACCAGGTTGTCGACCTGGGCCGCGGCGTAGCTGCCGGTCCGGGTAACGACCGCCCCCTGATTGCCGGTCAGCCTGTAATGGGTCTGCTTCTGGTAGTTGTCGATGCCGTCCGTCGTGTATTGGACCAACTTGTCGGTCGGAGTGGACGGGTTAGTAGTCCCATTCGTGCACCCCGGGTTCGTTACGCACGGCAGCGGGCGGTACTCGATAAGCAGTGAGCCGTTGGGTGTCATGTCGACCTGGCGCGCGTACTCCGTCGAGCCAACGCCGGCGATTCCGTTTGCGTCCTGGCAGACCGGCCGCCACTGAGCAGCCGTTGGACTGCCCCACGAATGGATCCGAAGCAGGTCCGTGGATGTTGCCGCGCTCGTGATCCTCGTCGGGCTCGTACCGCTGTACGTGACCGTGGCGTACAGCAACGATGATCCTGTGTCACGCGGGTCCTTGACCTTGGTTAGCAAGCCGGTGACGTACTCGAACTTGTGGCAGCCAGTCGGTCCGCTGCCGGCACAGGCCGCACTCCGGCGGGCAGGGATGACCGTGGTCAGGTTGTTGGAACCGTCGCGCGCGAAGTCCGTGTAGCGCCCGGTGACGCCGTTGAGCACCTCGGTGAAGCGAACGGTGGACGAGGTCGTGCTCAGGTCGAGACGTCGGGTCGCCGTGCCGCTGGAGAGCGCCAAGCCATCGGACGGTGCGTGAACGCTCGTGAGGCTGAACGCGTACGTCCCGAAGTTGTATGTCCAGTCGAGGACGACCTCGTTACCGGCCGCATCGACGGTTCGCAGGAGCAGGCCGTCGCGATTGAAGTAGTGGCCTTCGCGCCCAGGCAAGGTGACTACGAAGTCGTCCCCGCGGATTGACGCGTAGTCGTCGCCGAGGTTTGTGAGGCTGTGTATCTCCGCGATGTCGAAGAGCCCGTAGTTGCCGTCGAGCGCGATCAGGCGGAAGCCGGTCAGGTCGACCGCGTCCGGCCGTGGCCCTACTTGACTCTCGTCCTCGGAGTCGGCCGTCGCGGCCCCATCGTCGAAGAAACCAAAGAGTTGGCGCGCGTCGTCTAGGAGGTTTCTCGTGATATTGGTCCACGCTGACGGAGCGGTCTCCGCGATGCGTACCCAGTACTGAGTCGCGACGACCGGACCCGCGTAGTAGGTGATCGTGCCGGTGGCGTTCGTCCGCAGGTCCTTGACGTGGAAGGCCATCGCAATGTGATTCCCGCCGACCTTCTTCCAGTCCCAGGTGACGAACGGGTTAGTGGTCAGGCTATGGGTGACACAGGCGGCGCAGTTGGGGCTGCTGGCCTCCGTAACCGGCAGGACCTTGATGGACGATGCGCCGGAGTTCTTGTCCGCTCCGTAAAGATCGGCTTGGGTACCGTTCGCCGACCACACAGGCTCCGCATCCTCGAAGAGGATCGCCTCACGCCCTTGGAACCTGATCGCGTCGTAGTACAGCGTCCCACTTCCACCCGGACCCCAGAACTTGACGCTCTTTACCGAGAAAGTGTGAGTGGCTAGGCCGAGGGCCTTTGTCACCGCATCAGCACGCAGATCGCGGCGCACCGTCTCGTTCCAACTGCTGATCGAGCCACCCAGGGCAATCTTGGAGACGCCGGCGACGGTGAAGTCCGGGCCAATCGTGTAGGCCAGCCATCCGGTTGTGCCAAGTGTCTCGTTGCTGATCTCGAAGCCGATAGCACCCTTCGTTGCGGTCACGCCCTTGACGGCGAACGAAACGAGCGGGAAGTGATCGAGGTCCACTTGGGTGATCGAGCTCGTTCCGGTGCCGCCCGTAACAGTGGCCGGAATGCTGTAGCTGTGCCCCGACGACGAGTAACTCTGAGCGGTCGAGATGGTTGGGACAGTCCCGCTCCATCCCGACGACCAGGCCACGCCTGTCAGCCAGTTCTCGTCAAGGATCGTGTGCCGAATCCGCTCGAGGCGCACGCCCGCTGAGCTGACCAGCTGGCCACTACCGGTGGTGCCGACCAGATATCGATTGCCAGCAGCATCCACGTATACGTAGTCCGTGCCCGGCGCAGCCGGCCTGAATCCCTCGTCGAAGTTGGTTCCCCAGCCGCAGGCTTTCAGGACGCCACTGCAGTCGGCTCGGTTGGCGCTGTCGTAGAAGTAGCCGACGCCAAACTGGCCACCCAGGTCCTCGAAACCGGCGCCACCGACGCCGTCGAATCGAACGTTCCGCGACCAGAGGTTTACGCCGAGTGAGGACCCGTCCGCCAGACCTACCGTCTTCGTTTCCCCGAACGCGGTCCCGCCGCCACTGACCACCGCGACGGAGAATTCCGCTCGCTCGACGACAGAGCTACCGACCACTCGTGTGTTGGAGGTGTCGGTCGACGCCTTCGCCCCACTGAAATAGAGACTTGGCTTCGCCCAGTCGGAACCCCAGACGTTGTCGCTGCCGATCACGTGAACGAGATCCAGGCGAAGTGAGTACTGCCCGACTTGCGGCGGAGCAGCCACAGGCAAGGTGATGACGCCGCTCGTCGTGTTATTGGCAACACTTGTGGGAAGCGCAGCTGTGCCCCAGTTGGTGAAGCCGCTCTGGACGACCGGCTTACCGACCGCATCGAACCATCGATACCCGACCTTGTAGTAGTCGGTGCCCGTGTTATTGAACGTGAACCCGGACGCGTCGTTGGTGATCTTGATCGGCAAGCCAACCGTCGTTCCCGCGGGCATCGTCGACGGCACGAAATCCGCACCGAGAGCGGTCGTGTCGAAGGCGACGGAAACCTTCGGGATGACGTAGTTCAGGATCAACAGCGGACGCTTGATGGGCTCGGTCGCGGCCTTGTTGCGGAAGTTCACCTCGCTTTGGGTCTCCGTCTCGAGACGTGCCATCAGCCCAAGGTTTGCCTTCCAGTCATTGGTGTTACGTGTGTACCAGCGCCTCGCCAGTGAGGTCACATCCCACTCGACCTCGGCCGGGACCTGTGCGGCCGTGAGGACAGGTTCATACGCGGACACGTCCGAGTAGGTCGGCTGGCCGTTCCATGTCGTTTGAGCGTGCCAACCCTTGGTGATCAGCTCGAAATGCATCTGCTGGCTGCTGCCGAAGTTCGCTACCTGGCGCAAACGGACCGTTGCCGACTTGAGCTGGGCGCCATCCTGGAGCGTGACGCTGGGCCAGTAGAAAAGTGCGCGCATCTTGCCGAAGGCGAAGCCGTCGGCTTGCACGTCGGTCCCGACGCGGACCTCGTTCCAGCCGTATGGATAGCCGTAGGGATTACCGCTCGTCAGGAAGTGATCGAGGTAACCAGTGGCGTCGCCCAGGTCGTCACATCCGGTGGGCTCGACGGTCTGGCCCTTCTGGAGGCAGATTGTCGGATCGAGAACGATCGGATACGCCCGGGACGGCTCGGCGAGCCATGCTGGATCGATGGTGTAGGAGAGGAGCACCTCGTTCGCGCCAAGAGGGGCTGGCGCCGTGGGACTGGGGAGAGCGGTCGGCTCGGCCGTTGGCGATGCAATCGGAGTCTCAATGGGAACCGAAGGGGTCACGGAACCCTCCGGTGTGGGTGAGAGCACGGGCTCCGGAGTGATGCCGGGCGAGGATTGGGGATCAGAGGCCGGGGTCAACTGGGGCACGGACGTGCCTGGAACACTTGGCGTCGGCGACGGAAGCGGCTCGTCGGATGGCGAGGCAGGCGGTGTTGGCGGCTCGGGAGTCGGAGCGTCGGGAGTGGACGACACAACAGGCGATTCCGACGGCGCGGGGACTTCGCTTATGGCGCCATCCAGAGAGACATTTATGACGCCCTGCGGCGCGGACTGCTCATTGGCGTCGAGGATGTTCGGTGGACTCAAGCTCGCGACTACAGCGCCGGTGGTGTCTCTCAGCAGGACACCCCGCCCGTCGGGACCCGGTTCGGCGGCCAGCCCGCCCGTGTCGAGCACGAATTGGTACGTTCCGGCCTGGCTGGCGTCATCGATGCGCACGTTGAACTCGAGGCCTTCCGGCGTAGGAACGAGGGAGACAGCTCCGCGTCCTGGGGCCGGCTGGTACGTGATCCGGTCATCTGTGGTTGTGCCCGCGCCCAAGGTCTGGGAGATCTGCCGCAGCCGGATGACGTGGCCGTTGAGTGACAGCTCCGCCAGGCTGTCGCTTGCACCATCAGGGCTGATCCTCAGATCGAAGCTGTTCGCTCTGGTGCGCAACCCGTAAGGCGAGGTCGGATCCTCTACGAGCGTCAGGTCTATTGGCTGCCACTCGCCCGCTTCGTCCAGATAGTTGATGCGACCCATCGAGAACTCGGCCGTGAAAGTCCCGTCTGGCAACGCCGTGACCCGACCAAACTCCGAGCGAAGTCCTTCGACCTCTTGCGGATTAGCTGGCGCGACGTGCGCGTCTGTCTGCCCACGTATGAAGATGCCCAACGCCGGGCCCGCTGCGCCTGGCGTCCCCTCGATTTGGACCGGGGCCACCGGGCGAGGAAGCGCAAGCGGGACTGAGTTCGGGTCCCCGGGATCGCCGACAGGCTGGCCTGGGAGAGGTTCCCCGGCCGCAACATTCGGCAATAGCGACGAGTCGGGCACGCCAACTAGCGCGGTACAGAACGCGATCACGATCACGGCGGATCGCATGCCATGGCGGCCGATTTGCGCTCGAGGCGGTCGTGCGGGACGGATGGACGTGCTGCTCTGTCTGCGGGTTCTCGCCAACCACGCGCCCATGCGGCCCCTCGCTTGTCCCTCTGTGCCGATGTGGCCGCGTCACCGCGTGGCCTCGGCGCTCAGGCACCTTCGCAGCGAGTGGACCTGCTGAATAGTCCGTGATTTTCCGGACAGGAAGCCCGGCACAATCAACTTTTCCGGGCTTGGATCGATGGCACTCCAGACCGACCTCGCCGCCACTTCCGAGGCAGTCAGATCGTCAGACGCAGGTGGCGAACTAATGGCAGATGTACGTGTTGCGGTCATTGACGACCACTGGCTAACCGCGCAAGGAACCGCCGAGATCCTCGACCGACAGCCCGGGATACGGTCCGTGGGGTTTGCGTTCGGGATCGACGACGGCATTGCGCTCATCAGAGACACGACGCCAGATGTCGTGATCTGCGATGTAATGTTGGGCGATCGGCCAAGTGGCCTTGACCTCGCCGAACGGCTCGTCAAGGCCAAGGTGCCACTGCCGGCGATTCTGTTCTTCAGCTACTTCGCACGGTCGCTCGGGCCACGGGTGTCGGCAGTTGGAGGTGCCGGCATCGTGGACAAGTCGATCTCACCCGAGGATTTGCGAGAGGCGGTTCTTGCAGTCTCATCGGGCGGCGAGGTCCCCGAGCGACTTCGCAGGCCGAAGGCCCCGAAACCCGTCGATGGCCCGCGGCCGCCGTCCCCGCGAGAGGTCGAGATCATGTCGCTGATCGCCGATGGAAGCTCCAGTGCCCAGGTGGCGCACGAGTTGGGCATAGGGGACAGCACGGTCGACGAGCACCTTGATCGGATGTTCAAGAGGTACCAGGTCAACAACCGTGCCCACCTGGTGGTATTTGCCGAACGCCACGGGTGGCTTGGCGGAGCCAACCAGCGCGACTCAATCTCGCCTGCTGGGCGCATCCAAAACGAGAACGGTGGCCATCGCCTACGTTGAGGCGAGCCTGCTCAGGTCGTGCGGTAAGAGACCGTGACGCGCACGGCGATTTCCAGCGAGCCTGACTCAACCGGCGTGGGCACGTCGGCGGCCATCATCATCCGCTCTGCTTTCCCGAACGGATGAGGAGGAGGCATCGCGCCTTCCTCGACAACTGATGAGACTCCGCTGATCAAGATGCCGGCGGCCTCTGCCAGAACGTCCGCCCGAGAGCGTGCTTCGGCCATCGCCAGGATGCGCGCCTCGCGCTCCGCGGGCGCGGGGTCGGCCAGCCGGAACGTGAGGCTGTCCATGCTCGTGGCGCCTGCCTTCAACGAACCGTCGACCACGTCTCCTAGCCTGGCCAGGTCGCGCACGGTCACCTCGACCACGTTCGCCAGCTCGTAGCCGCTCAACACCGGCGGCTGCCCATCGCGGTAGTCGTAGCGCGGCTGGACGGACAGCAGGAACGTCCGGATGTCCTTCTTGGGAACGCCGCCTTCGGTCAGGGCCTCGAGGATCGAGGCCATTTTCGAAGCGGCGTGATGACGCGCTTCGTCGACGGTCAATCGGGAAACCGAGACACCCAGCCGCAGGTCGGCCACATCAGGCTGAACGGCCACGCGCCCGGTGCCCGATACAACGATCGAGCCTTGTTCGGCGGATGACGGCCCCGAGCTCTCAGACACACGGTTCATGGAAGAACTATGCCCTGAGCGGCGCGTCTTCACCGATTTGCCGTCGGAGACGTGCTTGTGCGCCCGTCAACGATGGCAACCACCGCAACGAGGTCGCGCTCCGGAAAAAACCGGTAGACCACGATCAGCCACCGCCAGGGACCAAGTATGAATCGGCGACCGTCAACGGATCGCGAGAGCTCGGCTCCGAGCTGGGGAAAACTCTTGAGAGGCCGTAGTGAGCGCTTGACCCTTTCGTTGGTGTCAGGCGGAAGGTCCCGGGTTCGGATGAGGTCGCGCAGATCTCGCTGCGCCGTGGCGGACACGACCACTCGTGCCATTGGCGCTGACTACAGCTCTTCGAGGTCGATGAAATCGCCCGTTTCGATCTGCTTCTCTGACTCTGTAAGTCGCTCGGCAAAGCCAGGTATGCCCTCGAGGATTTGCGTGATCGTCGCGGCGTCGGGATCCGCGTCATCGATTGCCGACGAGAGCAGTGAGCGCGCCAGAGTGCCGTCAGAGACATGGGCACGGTCGGCAATGCGAGCTAGTTTTGCCGCACGCTCTCCATCCAACGTGACGTTGAGCCGTCGAGTTGTCATGTCCGGGATGTTACACGAAGCAGCACGTCCCGTGTACCTGTCAGGCGGCGGTTCTGGTGGCTCCAGAGCGGGCGGCGACCACCGCCGCCCCGTCCTCGTAGATCGCGGATACGGCGCGGACCATGTGCTCGACCGAGAAGTTCGCGTGCACGAAGTCGTGGCCGGCGCGGGCGAGCGTGTCTGCCAGCGGGTGGTCGGTCAGCAGTCGGGCGATCGCGGTGGCCAGCGCTCCGGGATCGCGCGGCGGCACCAGGAGGCCGTTGCGCTCGTTCTCGATCATCTCGGGCACGCCCCCGACTCGAGTCGCGACCACCGGGCGGCGCAGCGCCATCGCCTCCAGGATGGCCAGGCCCTGTGCCTCGCGGTACGAGGGCAGGACCGCCACGTCCAGTGCGGCGGTCACGGCCGGCACATCGTCACGCAGGCCGGTGAACAGGATCTTGGCCCCCGGGCGAGCACCCTTCGTGCCGACGCAATGATCCGGCTCGCACGCCTCGCCGAGCAGACCCAGGCCGTCCGCCTGCGCCTCGAGCGTCGCACGCTGGCTGCCTTCGCCGATGATCAGCAACCTCGCCTCGGGCACTTTCTCCAGCACCATCGGCCAGGCCTCGATCAGCGTCGCGTGGCCCTTCTCCGGCTCCAGCCGCGCGACGACGCCGACCAGGGGCGTGCCCTCCGGGAAGCCGTACTCCTCGGGCAGCGTGCAGCACGCCTCGGTGACGTCGTAGCGCTGGAGGTCGACCCCGTTGTAGATGAGGTCGACGGCTGCCGGCGTGCGGCCCTCGGCCACGATCTTTGCCACGGTCGCCCGACTGACCCCGATCAGCCTGTCCATTGACGGCGTCAGCCTGCGCAGCAGCGCCCGATCCTCCTCGCTCCTGATTCGGCTCGAGTGGACCGTGCTGACCACGTAGGGCTTGGGCAGGCCGCGCTCGGCGAGCACCAGGGCAGCGCGGGTGCCGATCACCTCGGCCCGGAACATGTGGTTGTGGAGGATCTCCGGCAGGCGCGCCTCGAGGAGCCGTACAACCTCCGCCAGCGCGGCCGAATCGTCAGCCTGGTCGACGACGTGGACCGTCGTGCCGGTCCCGCGGATGCGCCTCACCGCCGGACCGTCCGACAGCGAGATCACCTCGACGTCGAAGCGGCTGAGGTCGAAGCCTTCTACCAGGTTCTGGACGTGCACCTGGGCGCCACCCCCGGCGCCGCTGGCCATCAGCTCGGTAACGGTGATCGTGTCGCTGCCGTTCACGCGGCGCCGCGCTGCACGAGCAGCCGGTAGATGAGCTCGTCCACCGCGCCCCACTCGTATTTGTAGCGCTCCTGGCCGCGCAGGAAGTCGAAGCGGCGCCTGCCCGCCTCGATCCGGTTGCGGATGTACAGCGCGGCGCCAGTCACTCCGGGCGACGCGTCCTTGGCGGCTGGGTCCATGCCGCCGTTGTACATGAAGCACGTGGTCCCGTCGTCGAACGCGACGACCCCGAAGATGAGGCGCTGGCCGCAGCGGACGCGGGCCAGTTGCATCACTCCACCGTCGCGCTCGCTGCGCTCGAGCTCAGCGAGGCGGTGGACGAACCGAAGGCTGCGCGCTCCGCCCTCGTTGTCGGGGAACATCCCGTGGTCACCGAAGCGCAGCGTGTGCAGGCGGATGAAGTCCTCTGTGGCCTCGGGCGTCGCCGGGCCGATATCGATCGACAGCTCCCCCACCGCCGCCGCTCGGCGCAGCTTGCGACGGATCTCGTGACGCGCAGTCTTGTCGAGTGTGGCGAGGTACTCGTCCCAGGTGTCGCCGCGGACAGTCACGACGGGACAAACGTCCTCCTGCTCGCGCGCCACGCTCCAGCCCTCGTTCGTCCCGATGGTTCGGAAGGCCGACTCGAGCGCCGCCAGGACCGGGTCCATTTCGCGCAGGCGGCGCAGGTCGACGACGTCCCATGGCTGGTCACCGTCGTATTGGGCATGTGAATCGGCCAAGGCATGTGCCGCGGCCGCCGCAACAGCCTCGAGGTCCGCATCGGCGACCAGGACCGTGGCGTAGTCGGCGTGGTAGCTGGCGCCGAACATGACCGCGTTCGCCTCCCCCGGCACCGGCTGGCAGATGGGCGAGTGCTCGCGCACTACCGTCGCCGTGGGCAGGTCGTCCGGCTCGACCTCGTGACGGTGCATCAATGGCACGATCGCGCGGATTTCCGGTGAGTCGGGCGCGGTCACGACGAGGTACTGGTCGTGGGCCGTCGACCCATACGCGTCCCACCACGCGCGATGGAAGGTCCAGCGAGAGAAGGGCGTGGCCGCCGGTGTCGCGGCCAGCAGTCGATCCCAGTCTGCACGGTCGATGTCGTCAAAGGCGACGTGACGCGCGACCAGCGAGCCGGTGGATGGCAGGGTAACCGAAGGGGGGCACACGAAGGGTTAGGCCACTTTACCCGCTAACGACGCGAAACGCCGCGATGGATGAGGGGGATTCGGATGAGGTCGAGCAGCACGCGGGCGGCCAGCCACGGCCGAACGCGCATGCGCGAGCCACGCTTGTCGGACCACTGAACAGGCACGATCTCCATGTCGTATCCACGCCGCCTGGCAAGGTGGATGATCTCGGCGTCGAAGACGATGCTGCCGATCTTCTGCCGGGCGAAGAGGTCGTGGGCGGCCTCGCGGCGAAAGCCCTTGAAGCCGCACTGCGTGTCCGGCACGGGACCGGTCACCCAGAACGCGGCCATCGCGTGGAAGACCTTGCCCAGCGCGCGGCGGTGGAGCGGCTGGCTGCGCCGGCGATCGCTGCCGTCCCTGTGAACGCGGCTGCCGAGTGCGAGGTCGTGGCCGTCGAGCGCGTCGGTCAGCAGGGGGAGCTGGTCGGGCGGGGTGGCCATGTCCGCGTCGGCGAAGAGGACGTAGTCAGACTCTGCCGCGAGCATTCCCGCACGCACCGCGCCGCCCTTGCCAGTGTGCGGCTGTCGCAGGAGCTTCAGGTTGGCTTCTGGTCTGGCCGACACGATGTCGGCGGTGTCGTCGTCGCTGCCGTCGTCGACGACCAGGACCTCGACCGGGCCCATCTGGCTGGCGGGGCGCCCGCCTTCCCGTCCGGGACCCTGGCGGCGGAGATAGCCAAAGAGCTCGTCGAGTGCCGGGCCGATGCGGTCGTGCTCGTTGTACGCCGGGAGGACGAGGGTGACGCTAGGCCGTGGCGGGTTCGCGCTCTCCTCTTCCGGCATCCGGCGCATGGTAGACGCGGTCCGATTCCGCGACCCGCGTCGCGTCGCCGGCGCGGTGCCTGAGCGGCCAGCAGGCGGCCAGGATCGCGAAGGCACCGGGCCACAGGGCGGGCACGGAGATCGCGGCGGCGACCGCGACCGTCCATCGGGCGTCGCGCCTGGCTCCCCAAACGACGATTGCGGCCGCGACCGGGAGGCGTAGCCAGAGAGGGACGGGCAGCGCCGGCCATGGCGGTGGAGTGCCCGCGCTGGAGGCAAGCATGTCGATCCAGCCCGCCCACTGCGCCGGCATCACCATGGCGGTGGTCGCGACGATCGCCGCCGTGGCACCGAGCGCGACGGCCAGTGAGCGCCACTCCCCGCGCGCCACGAACCAGAGCAGGCCGATGCCCGGAGTGACCTTAGTCAGTAGGACCAAGGACCAGGCCGCGGGGTGGCGGAAGCCCAGGACGATTGCCGCCCCGAGCAACAGATGGATGTTGCCGTGGTACAGGTCGATGGCTACGACAGGGATGGCGAGGAGGACGAGGAACGAACGCCGCCCGAGCCACGCCAGGGCTCCGACCAGCGCCGCGTACCAGAGCGCCACAAACGCCGGCCAGGGAAGGGCCGTGAACGGCGCGAGGAACAGGGCCACTGCGGGTGAGTACGGAAAGAATCCGAGGTCGCCGACGCTGCCGCCGTACGGATCGGCCAGGTTCATGCGCCAATACGCGACGACGTCAAAGGCCATCGAGCCCTTGAGCGGCGCAGCCACGAAGAAGAGGTAGGCACAGAAAATCAGCCCGATCAGGACCGCGCCGTGCGCGAGGGTCCTGCCGAGCCATTGGCGGCGTCTGAGCGCGTGCCTAAAAGCTGTCACTGGCGCCGCGAGGCTAGCGATATCCGCGCTCGCGGCCGATGGTCAATTCGTACCCGGACGCCGATCCGACTAGGCCTTTCGTACCGTGCTGTACGCCGTACGGCCGTTGCTAACCTGCACCGCGCCGATGATCCCAATAGTCCTGTTTACGACTGCGTTTCTGGTACGAGCGGCGGTTGGGGCCGCGTTTGCGGGTCCGGCGTACCCGGACTCGTACTACTACGTGCATATCGGGGAGCAGCTCGCCGCGGGCTACGGATTCACGGCCAACTACATCTGGAACTTCGTGGACGTGGGCGGGCGGTTGCCAGCTGATCCGATTCTTCCGATTGCCTCCAACGCGCACTGGATGCCGCTCGCGGCGATGATCCAGGCGCCGTTCCTGATGCTTCTCGGCAAGGGCGCGGTCGCCTCCGGTCTTGCGTTCTGGATCGTGGGCGCCCTGGCTGCGCCGCTGACCTGGTGGATAGGCCGTGACGCGGGCTTGGCTCGCGGCGCGACGTTGGCCGCCGGGCTGATGGTGGCGGTGCCGGGCGGGCTCACTCCGTTCCTGTCCCAACCAGACAACTTTGGACTGTTCATGACTCTCGGCGCGCTCGCACTGTGGCTATGCGCCCGTGGCATGCGCGGCGATCGACGGGCGTTCGTGCTGGGCGGCTTCGTGGTCGGGTTGGCGATGCTCGCCCGGTCCGACGGCATACTGCTCGGCCTGCCTTTCGCGCTGGTCGCTGCCCGCGAGCTCGTGCGTGGCCGCGAGCGGGTCGTGGGCATGACTGCCGCCATTGCCTGCGCGGCGCTATTCGCCCTCGTTGTCGCGCCGTGGTTCTACCGCCAGCTCGACGTGTTCGGGTCCCTGTTCCCCTCCGCGAGCAGCGGACGGATCCTGTGGATCACCGATTACTCGCAGCTCTACAGCATCAGCTCACCGGTCGGGCCGGACACGATGTTCGCCGCTGGTGTTGGACCGTTCCTCGCCAGTCGCGTCGGCGGACTCCTGTCCGCACTGGGCCTGTTCGCGCTCATGCCTCTCGTAGTCGTGCTCGTCCCATTCGCGCTGATCGGCGCGTGGCTGTGGCGACGTGACGCGGCGTTCACCCCGTTCTACATCTACGCGGTCGCGCTCTTCGCGGCCAGCGGCCTGCTGTTCGCGGTCCACGTTCCCTTCGGCACGTTCATCCATTCAGCCGTCGCGCTGCTGCCGCACACGTTCCTGCTCGTCACGGCCGGTATCGCCGCTGCCGTCGCCTGGATCGCAGCCCGCAGGCCGACGTGGCAGCCGAGGCGCGCCACGGCCGTCTTCACGTACGGGGCTGTCGCGGTCGTCGTCGTCGGCGCGGCGCTCCAGAGCGTGGCCACGGTGAGCCATTGGGCGCAGGTTCGTGGAGTGCAGCAGGAGCTCGCCGCATCCGTGCGCGCCACGCCCCACACAGACCGGATCATGTCCGCCGACGCCGGCGCATACCACTACCTGACCGGCCGCCAGGGCATCGTCACCCCGAACGACCCGCTGCCCGTGATCGAGGACGCGATGCGCGCCTACGACGTGCGCTGGCTCCTCTTGGAGCGCGAACAGATCGTGCCCGCGCTCGAGCCCGTGCTGACCGGCGAGGTTCGGCCATTTTGGCTGTCGCGGCCGCTCGCCGTCGTGCCCGGGACTGGTGGACCAGCGACCGCGACTGCCGGCCCATCCGCCACCACGACTGAACTGGCCGGCGCGGCTGGCGCGCTTTACGCAGTCTGCCTCTCTCCGGCCGACACCCGGTGCGCGCCATGAGCATTGCCGCGGTCAGGGCGCCCACTGCAAGCAGTCAATCGTCTGTCGGCGTGTGGCGGATCGTGCAGTCGGCCGCCGTGGTGTCGGTCGGTCTGTACGCAGTCGCGCTCGCCGCGCGCATCTGGGCAATCGGCCTGGTCTCCTTCCCGCTGACCGAGGGCAGTGCCTATTACGTGGCCGTCGCGCGCAACCTCGTCGCTGGGCGCGGACTGGTGATCGACGCGATCTGGAGCTACGCAACACCGCCGCTGACGCTGCCGCGGCCTGCATTCGAACTGTGGCAGCCGATGGCCAGCTTCATCGCGGCCGTGCCCGTGGCTCTCTTCCAGCAAACGTTCGGCGCAGCTCAGCTGGGCGGCGTGGCGCTGGGTGCTCTGCTCGCCCCGCTGGCGTGGCTCGTCGCGCGCGACACCGCTCGCCGTCTCGACCTACCCCAACGACGGGAACGGTTCGTGGCGCTCGGCGCCGGCGCCCTGGCGGGCGTGACGGGACCGCTGCTGCTCGCGACTGCGATCCCGGATTCGACGCTGCCATTCACAGTTCTCGGCGTTGCCGCGTGCCTCGTGATGCCGGCAGCGGTTCGAGGCGATCGACCTGCATTGATCGGCCTTGGGGTGCTCCTTGGTGCCGCCTACCTGACTCGGCTCGAGGCGGTCTGGCTCGGATTGGCGTTTCTGGTGATGCTCGTCGCGACCCATGTCGACTGGCGCACCATCGCCCGCAGAAGCGGCGGCGTGGCTGCCGTCGGCGCGATCCTCGCGACGCCGTGGCTGCTGCGAAACCTGTCCGTATTCGGCACTCCGTTCCCGGGGCAGGTCGCAGACAACATCTTCCTGACGCGCAACGAGCAGATCTTCTGGTACTCGGAGCAGCCCACGCTCGATGGCTTCCTGGCCCAGGGTCTTCCGCAGCTCGCGATCAACGTAGGCAACGCTGCCTGGCACAACGTCGTAAACGTCCTGCTCGTCCCCGCCGCGCCGGTCGTCGCAGTGGCGCTCGCCACGCTCGCGGCCGCGTTCGTGTGGAAACGAGCAGTGCCCCGCGCCGCTTGGAGCGGCTCCCTTGCCGCACTCTTCGTCTTAGGTGCCATCACCTTCGCTGCGACAACGTTGCTGTTCCCCGTGGCGACGCTGTGGGGCACATTCGAGCACGCGGCGGGTCCGCTGCTGATCGGCCTGGCCGTAGCCGCGGTCGTAGGCGGCGACGCTTTCGTCGCGTGGCTCGTCAACGTGCGTGGCTGGCAACGAAGCAATACGTGGATGGCGCCGATGGCGCTCGTCGCGCTGACCCTGCCACTGACTGCGCTGCACATGAGCTCCGCATCGCGGCAGGCGACCACCACGGCCGCGACCGTCAATGCGCTGCCAGCCGAGGTGATGGGCGCCCTTCACCATGCCGGGGTGCCGCACGGGTCGCCGATCATCACCGACCGGCCGATTTGGGTCTCCGAAGCCCTGCTGATGCCTGCGCTCGCCCTACCGGACGAACCTGTCGAATCAGTGCTGGCCCTTGCTCGCCGCTTTGGGGCTCGAGCGGTGGTGCTGGTCGAGGGCCGAGGTCGATACCCCGCCGAGCTGCGGGTCGGCCAGGCGGCATGCTTCACACCGCTTCCTGCGACCGCAACCGGCGGAGCCACCGTCTTCCTGATCGACCGCGAGTGCGCACGATGAACCCAACGCAGTCGGATCGGCCCAATCGGGACGGTCTCGATACCTATACTCGGCCGCAGATGGAGAGCCGCACCTTGGGCCGTGAGGTGCAACTCGACCCCGCTGGTCGCCGGTTGTATCAATCGGTCTCCCAGGCCGCCGAGGAGATACGCGGGCTCGTCCAGTCGCTGGTCGAAGGCGGCTCGGAGACCACCAGCGACGATGTCATGGGGCGGCTGTCGTTGGCGCTTCTCGAGGCCCAGGAGCAGGAACGCTCGCGCCTTGCCGAGGAACTGCACGATGGCCCGGCGCAGGCATTGGCCAACGCCATCTTCCAGACCGAGATCCTGGAACGCGCCATCCGAGAGGACCCCGTCCTGGCAGACGCAGAGCTCGCCTCGCTCCGCCAGATCCTGGAGCGGGAGCTCGACACCCTGCGCGGCTACATCAACCAGCTGCGACCTTCCCTGCGTGAGGCGGAGGGGCTCGACGACGCGCTGCGCGACAGCGCGGCGGCCGTCAGCCAGCGCACGGGGATGCCGGTCGAGGTAACCCTTGGCGCGCCGGCAGCGGAGCTGCACGACGCCGCCAGGACGGTCGTCTTGCGGGTCGCGCAGGAGGCTCTGCGCAATATAGCCAAGCACTCCGGCGCCAGCCGGGCGTGGCTTGTGACCAGATCAATCGAAGAACCGGACGGGGGTCGCAAATGGCAACTGGAGGTAGGCGACGACGGACAGGGTTTCGACATTGACGAGGTGACCGCACACCCCAATCGACGCCACTTTGGCCTGCGCTTCATGCACGAAAGAGCCGACCTGCTCGGCTCCGAGCTGACCATCAAAACCAGTCCCGCCGCCGGCACCGTCGTGCGGCTGACCACAGACATCGGAGGGTAGAGAGATATGACCACCATGGCCGACGACTACGCGGGGCCGGATCGCCGACGAGGCGGACCCGACCGACGCAACCCGGACCAGAGGACCAAGATTCTGCTGGTCGACGATCACGCGCTGTTCCGCCTCGGGATGCGCCAGATCCTGGAGGCTGAGCCCGACTTCGACATAGTCGGCGAGGCAGAGGACGGTCGCGACGCTTTCACGATGGCCGTCGAGATGAGCCCGGACATCGTCCTGCTCGACCTGTCGCTGCCCGCCCCGGGCGGCATCGAGACCACACAGAGAGTCAAGCGGGAGGTGCCCTCGGTGGGCATCATCGCGCTGGCCGTGGCCGAGGACGAGGACCAGCTCTTCGAGGCGATCAAGGCCGGAGCGGCCGCGTTCATCCTCAAGGACATCAGCCCTGACGACCTCGTCACCATCATCCGTCGCGTCCGCGCCGGCGAGTACCTGATCAATGACAAGGTCTTCTCACGGCCGTCCGTAGCCAGCCGGGTGCTGAAGGAATTCCGCGAGCTGGCGGTCTACGGCCAGGAATCGGCGCCCATCTTTGCTCCCCTGTCACCGCGCGAAGTCGAGATCCTCGACAACATCGCCAAGGGCATGACCAACAAGCAGGTCGCCTACACGCTGACGATCAGCGAGCAGACGGTCAAGAACCACATGAGCTCGATCCTGCGCAAGCTGTCCGTCAACGACCGCACGCAGGCCGTGGTCTACGCCATGAAGCAGGGCTGGATCAAGATCCCGGAGGACTGATCGGCTATTAGCTGATTGACCGCCGTGGCCTAGTGATATGACATGACCCAACCACTGTCCGAGCTCGTGATCGAGCTCGAACATGACCAATCCAAGCTCGAGCGCGAGCTGACGGAGATCGACCTGCTCATGCGTCAGGCTTCGTCCGAGGCGGAGCGCCACGAGACGCGCCGGGCACAGGCCGAGGAACGCATGGCGGCCCTCGACAACGACCCGCGCGCTGATCCGGCCTCGGTCGCCGAGGCGCGCACCCACCTGCTCTCACAGACCCGCCGGCAGACCATGATGCAGGGCCAGTTGGAGGTGCTCGAGGGCAAGCAGCGGGCTCTGAAGCGCTTCCATGAACGGCTCGAACAGATCGTGCCTGCCCTGGCGGAGGCCGGTGGCGGCGTGGGTGCATCTGCTGCGAGCGAACGATCGGCGGCGGCGAACGCTTCGGCGCGTGACGTCCTCGCCGCGCAAGAGGAGATGCGCCGCGAGATCGCGCGCGAGATGCACGACGGTCCGGCACAGAGCATCGCCAACATTGCGCTCCAGGCACAGGTGGTCCAGCGGCTCGTGGCGCAGGATCCGGCCCGGGCGGAGGGTGAGCTCAAGGAGCTCGTGACGATGGTCCAGGGCGCCCTGGAGGCGACCAAGAACTTCATCTTCGACGTTCGGCCGATGGTGCTGGACGATCTCGGTCTCGTGCCCACCCTTCGTCGGGCGGCAGCGGAACGCAACCGACGCTCGGGCCAGATCGTCGGGTTCGAATCCGTCGGCGCGGACACCAGGCTCCCGAGCGACCTGGAGAGCGCGGTCTTCCGCATAGTCGACGACGCCGTCCAGGGCCTCCTGGACGCGCATCCGGCCGAACTAATGGTGCGCCTCGACTGGCACGAATCAGGCTTGAAGGCGACCGTTCGCGGCCGACCCCAGTCAGGGCCGGGCGCGCAGACCGCTCCCGCGGACGTGGCCCGGGCCGCCGTGGCCGCGGCGCGGCGAGATAGGCAGATGCCCGCCGCGCTAGCAACGATGATCCACGACCAGGAAAGCACTGACGCGCGCGGATTGACGGCCAAGACGTGGGCCGAGATCCGCGACCGCGCCGATCCCGTCGGGATCGAAGTGTTCCTGTCCGATGATGGCTGGCTGCTCGAAGCGAAGGTCAGCCACCGCCGCTGATCACGTCCCGCCTTGCGTGGAACGGGCGGTGCGTCAGAACACCATCAGGACTGTTGGTTGGAGGAGCGGGACTCCCTTCCCATATATCGCGGTTTGGGCCAGGAATACGTTCCGGCCATCCCGTGAATTGCGGTGCACTTATCAATATCGGAGGATGTCCTAAATGATCCAGTTCCTGAACAGCCTGATTGGTCGCGACGAGCGCGGTCAGGGCCTGGCCGAGTACGCGCTGATCCTGGCGCTCATCGCCGTCCTGGCGATCGCGGCCGTCACGTTCCTCGGCGGCCAGATCAACGCGATCTTGTCGGACGTCGGCAACAAGATCTAGTCGTTTCGCTCAACTAGAGCAACCCAGCGCCGGCCCGAAACGCCGGGCGCTTTTCTTTGTCCGGCGCATGGTCCGGGCCGCTCACGCGTCACTCGCTGCTAGCATCGACGGCCTCGCCGAGGCAGATCGCCAGCAGGGAAGCCGGAGGGTGACGTCGCATGGGCCAGCGTGGTCAGAGCCTCGCCGAGTACGCGCTGATCGTCTCGCTCATCGTCATCGTGGCGATGGTTGCGCTCACGTTCTTCGGCACCCAGATCAGCGACATCCTGTCAGCGATCGCCGACACCATCAACGGCTAGCGCCGACCCGGGCAGCCCAGGCAGTGCCACGTAGTCCAGCCGGGAACGCAACGAAAGCAACGGCTGAGTAGATAGGGCGCCGAGTACCGGATTCCTATATCGCCGCTGATCCGTGCTGGGCGACATTCGCGCTCGCGTCGAACCCGGCGCGCACAGCGGAGGTGTAACGGAACGTGAAGCTCAGCGGCATGCGCAGTTTCCTGCGCGGACAAGCTGGGCAGGGATTGGCCGAGTACGCACTCATTCTTGCTCTCATCGCCATAGCGTCGATCGTCGCCGTCACATTCATGGGCGGCTCGATCAACGACATGCTGTCTGATCTAGGGAACTCGATGTAATTCGGCCTAATCCTCGCCCTGGGAGCGGTGCCCGGTCCGACCTCCTCCGGACCAGGCATCGCTCCTTTTTTTAGCTCCCACTGTTGCTTTTGCGCAACACCCGACGCCCTCGAGTCCTAGCCCATTCGTAGGATCGCGACCCCTCTGGACGCTCCCTAGAGTCGTTGACACCTGACACCTGTCACACCGTCAATTTTGGAGTCCACGTTGAAACGCGCCAACCGACTGATGCTCGTCTTTGGGGTCATCCTGGCCGTGGTTTCGTTCGTGGTCGTGCTGGCCTTTGGGTCGTTCAATCAACAGCCTGCGCAGCCGGTCGATCCGCAGGTCCCGGTCGTGGTCGCTTCACAGAACCTCGCCCTGGGCACGTCGATCACGCCCGAGATGCTCGCCACCACGACGTGGGCCGCGACCGACGCTCGGCAGACCTACCAGCACCCAGAGGAGCTGATTGGGCTCGTCGTGCGCCGCGCAGTTGCGCAGGGCGCAGCGCTGACCAGCGACGACTTCACATCCGCGGTGACCGTGCCCGAGCTCGTCCGCTCGATCCAGCCCGGACTGCGCGCCATCGCGGTTCCTCTCAGTCGCGTCGACTCGGTCGGCGGGCTGCTTCAGCCGGGGGATTTCGTCGACGTGATCCTGACGATCAACGATCTCGACGGTCTCAACCCTCTCGTCATCCCGAACACTGATACGACCCCGACCGGCATCGACGGCGGCAGCACCGCTCCGTACATCTCCATCGACGAGTTCGTGAACAACACGACGGTCAAGGTCGTCGTCCAGAACGTCCAGGTCCTCGCTGCCCTGCCCAAGGAAGCGACCGATCCGAGCAACATCGTCTCGAACCCGACGGCGGTGGAGCCCGACGTCATCGCGATCCTGGCCGTCCAACCACAGCAGGTCGAGGTGATCCGCTTCGCCGAGCTCGACGGCCACGTTTCGCTCGTGCTCCGTTCACCCTCCGACTACGCGCAGGGCCAGGTAACGACCACCGGGATCACGCTCTGGGAGCTGGTCAATCGGTGGGGCGTGCTGCCGCCCCTGCCGGTCACCCCCTGACCACCGGCCCGAAACGCGAAGGGGCGCGGAGGCAGAGGTGATGGTGACCGAGCCAATCAAGGTCGTGATCGTCGATGACATCGCCGAAACGCGCGATCACCTGGCCAAGCTGCTCGGCTTCGAGAACGACATCGTCGTCGCCGGCAGTGTCGGGTCAGGCGAAGAGGCCCTGAAGCTCGCCTCGGAGAAGCCAGTCGACATCCTCTTGCTCGACATCAACATGCCGGGCATGGACGGGATCGCGACCGCCGAGCAACTGGCGGTCCGCGCGCCGAGCGCCTCGATCATCATGATGAGCGTCCAGGGCGAGCCCGACTACCTGCGCCGAGCGATGCTCGCAGGCGCCCGCGAGTTCCTGGTCAAACCCTTCAGCTCTGACGAGCTGTCTGCCTCCATTCGCCAGGTGCACCAGCGCGAGCGACACAAGTTCGATCGCATGAACGGGTCCACGCCGGCGCCGCAGAACGGCGCTCATTCAGAGCCCGCGCGCCATGGTCCCGGCCAGGTGGTCACATTCTTTGCCCCAAAGGGTGGCGTCGGCCGCACGACGCTGGCCGTCAACTTCGCGGTCGCCGCGAAGACGGAGCTCAACAAGAAGGTGGTGCTGGTCGACGGCGGCCTGCAGTTCGGCGATGTCGGCGTGCTTCTCAACCTCAATCCCAAGAACCACACCATCGCCGATGTGGCGCGCGAGATGGCAAGTGGCGACCTCGAGACGCTCGATGCCACGCTCGTTGAGCACAGCTCCGGCCTCCGCGTCCTGATGGCCCCGCCGAGCCCCGAGATGGCCGAGCTGATCACGCCCGATCACATCGCCAAGATCATCGGCGCCCTGCGCCAGACGCACGACCTGGTGGTGGTCGACTCGACCTCACTGCTCCAGGACGCGACGCTTGCCTTCTTTGACCAGTCAGACGTGATCCTGACGGTGCTGACGCTCGAGATCACCAACATCAAGAACATCCGCCAATTCCTGGCCCTTGCCGATCAACTGGGCTATGCCGACGACAAGGTTCAGCTGGTCCTCAATCGGGCCGACTCGGGCTACGGCATCAGGCTTCAGGACGTCGAGAGTTCGATCGGCCGAAAGATCAGTCACAGCGTCGTATCCGACGGGCGCACTGTCGTGTTCGCGCTCAACCGCGGTGTGCCCTTCGTGGTCGCCGCGCGTCAAACACGTGTCAGCGAGGACGTGGCCCAGATGGCACGCAGCGTCGTAGGCGGGGAGATGGCCGAGCCGGCCGAGATGCCGCTCCGGCCAGCACCCAAGAAGGGGATCTTCCAGTGGCGAGCCCACTGAGAGCGGAGGAGTAGGGTCGAATGTCACTGTTGAGACGGATAGAGAGCGCTCGGCCGGCCGCCGATTTGATAGGAGGCAGTGCCCCTGTTGCTCCTCTGCCGACCACCGACGACGCGACAGGCGGACGTGGATCTGCCGCGCGCGCCAACCCCAGCGTCACGGGCGCGAGCAGCGTGCCCCAGACAGTTCCGCCGCCCGCCGCATCTCAGTCGGGTGGCAACGGCCTGACGACGGGTCGGATGCTCGCCCAGGTACCGCCGCGCGAGTCGTTCCGCGACGCCAAGTTCCGCATCCAGCAGCGGGTCATCTCCGACCTGGATCCGAAGCTCGACCTTTCCAACCAGGTTGAAGTACGTCGGGAGATCGAGGAGGCCTTCGGCCGCGCACTCGACGCCGAGGGCCTTGCGCTCACGCGCGCCGAACGGACGCGCATGCTCGAGCAGATCACCGACGAGATCGTTGGCCTTGGGCCATTGGAGCCTCTGCTGCGCGACGAGAGCGTGACCGAGGTCATGGTCAACGGCCCGCGCCAGGTCTACATCGAACGTGCCGGCAAGATCGAGCTGACCACGGTCACGTTCCAGAACGACGAGCACGTGATGCGGATCATCGACCGCATCATCTCGCCCATCGGCCGGCGCGTGGACGAGTCGAGCCCGATGGTCGACGCGCGTCTTGTCGACGGCTCGCGCGTCAACGTGATCATCCCGCCGATCAGCCTCGTGGGCCCGGTGCTCACCATCCGCAAGTTCGCCGCCACGCCGCTGACCACTGACGACCTGATCCGCTTCGGCACGTCGACCCCCGAGATGTTCGACTTCCTGCGCGCCTGTGTCGAGGCGCGGCTGAACCTGTTCGTCTCCGGGGGCACCGGCTCGGGCAAGACGACGATGCTCAACGTCCTCTCGTCGTTCATCCCCAACGACGAGCGCATCGTCACCGTCGAGGACGCAGCCGAGCTCCAACTCCGCCAGGAGCACGTGGTCACGCTCGAGTCGCGCCCGGCGAACATCGAGGGCAAGGGCGCGGTCCCGATCCGTGAGCTCGTGCGCAATGCCCTGCGCATGCGGCCCGATCGCATCATCGTCGGGGAGTGCCGCGGCGCTGAGGCGCTGGACATGCTCCAGGCGATGAACACCGGCCACGACGGCTCGATGTCAACGGGCCACGCCAACACCCCGCGCGACATGCTCGCCCGACTCGAGACGATGGTGCTGTTCGCCGGCGTCGAGCTGCCACTGAAGGCGGTGCGCGAGCAGATCTCGTCCGCGGTCGACCTCATCGTCCACCAGGACAGGCTCAAGGACGGCTCGCGAAAGATCACCAACATCACCGAGGTCCAGGGCATGGAGAGCGACGTGATCGTGCTCCAGGACGTGTTCGTCTTCGAGCAGACCGGCATCAGCGACGGCAAGGTCCAGGGCAACATGAAGCCGACGGGCGTGCGGCCGCGCTTCGCTGAGAAGTTCGAGGCGCACGGTATCCACCTTCCGCCGCGCATGTTCGGAAACCCCTTCTGATGGAACCGCTCACGATCCTCGTCGGGGCTCTTGCCGCCGTCGGCGTACTGCTGATCTTCGTCAGCCTTGCCGGTCGATCGGACGTCAACGCGCGCCTCGAGCGCTATGCGTCGGCGTCACCGGCCGACCGCACCGGGCAACCAAAGCCCGATCTCGGCGAGCGCATCGCGGCATCCGCTGCGCTGGCCAGCTTCAACCGCGTCGTCGAGAAGCGCGACTGGGGCACCAATCTGGCCCGCGAGCTCGCACGCGCGGACCTGGCCCTGAAGCCGAGCGAATTCCTGGCCATCCGCGTCGGAGCGATGCTCGGCGTGCCACTGGTGATGATCGTGCTCAGCATGTTCATATCGGTCCTGTCCAGCCCGATCGCATGGGTCGGCGGGCTCGTCCTTGGCTACTGGATCCCGCGCTTCTGGCTCAACCGCCGGAAATCGAAGCGGCTGAAGGCGTTCAACGGCAGCCTCGCGGACACGATCATGCTGCTGGCCAACTCCCTGCGCGCCGGATCCTCTTTCCTACAGGCGCTCGAGATGATCGTGCGCGAGACCCAGCCACCCATCTCGACCGAATTCGCGCGAGTGATCCGCGAGGTCAACCTGGGCCTGCCGCTCGACGACGCTCTGGCCAACCTGAGCCGTCGCGTCCGATCCGACGACCTGGACCTGATGACCACGGCGATCGCGATCCACCACACGGTCGGCGGGAACCTGGCCGAGATCCTCGACTCCATCGCCTACACGATCCGCGAGCGAGTGCGCATCAAGGGCGAGATCAAGACGCTCACCGCACAGCAGCGCATGTCGGGTTACGTCGTCGGCTTCCTGCCCATTGCGCTCGTGCTACTCCTGTCGGTCATCGCGCCTTCGTTCATGGAGCCCATGCTCCAGAAGCCGCCCGAGCTGCTGGGCCTGCCGGCCGGCATGTTCATCCTCGCCGGAGGCGGGCTGATGATGCTCATCGGCTTCTTCTTTATCCGCCGCATCGTCGACATCGAGGTCTAGGCCATGCTCTTCCAGGTGGTGATCGCAGCCGTTGCCGGAATCGGTGTGCTGATCGTCTTCTATGCACTCGCCGGGGCCCGTGCCGTCGACCCGGTCCAGGCGCGACTCTCGCAGCTCGGGTCGATGCAGGCGCGGACGCTCGAGGAGCTCGAGCTCCAGCAGCCTCTGTTCGAGCGCACGCTGCGCCCGCTGGCGACCCGTCTCTCAGGGCTCGCCCAGAGATTCGCCAGCCCGCAGAAGGTCAGCCGCACCGAAAAGAGACTTTCCATGGCGGGCAACCCGGGCGACCTGCGCACGATCGATTTCCTGGGCCTGAAGCTCGTCGTGGCTGGACTCGTCTCGCTCGCCTTCTTCGGCTTCGGCCTGCTGACGGGCAACCCGGCGTTCGGTTTCGTGGCTGCCCTCGCACTCGGCGGGGTGGGCTTCTTCCTGCCCGAGTTCTGGCTCAGCCGGCGCATCAAGAAGCGCCAGAAGGAGATCCTCCTTGCCGTGCCGGACACGCTCGACCTATTGACGATCTCGGTTAAGGCCGGCCTTTCGTTCGACGGCGCACTGGCCAAGGTGGTCGAGAAGGTGCAGGGCCCGCTGTCCGAGGAGTTCCGCCGCTCGCTGGCCGAGATCCGCGTCGGAAAGATCCGCCGCGAGGCCCTGCGCGACATCGTCGGCCGAACGGAGGTGCCCGCGCTCTCGAGCTTCATCGGCGCGATCGTCCAGGCTGAGCAGCTCGGCGTTCCCATCGCCAAGGTCCTCCAGGTCCAGTCCGAGCAGCTGCGCATCGAGCGTCGCCAGCGGGCAGAGGAGATGGCCGCCAAGGCGCCGATCAAGATGCTCTTCCCGCTCGTCGGCTGCATCTTCCCGTCGATGTTCATCGTCATCCTTGGCCCGGCCATCATCCTCATCTCCCTCAACATGGCCAGCGGCACCTAGGGCGTCTGGGACGCCTCATCCAGGCCTCGTATCGAAACGGTGGAACTGCGAACGGCGGAAGGTCGCGAGGTTGGATGGCGGCTTCAGGTCGCCGGTGGGTGGATCGCCCGCGCGCGCGGCCTGATGGGCCGGCGCTCACTGGGTCCCAGTGAAGGCCTGTTGCTGCCGGGCACGAACTCCATCCACATGCTGTTCATGCGCTTCCCGATCGACTGCCTGTTCCTCGGTGCGCCCCGCGCAGACGGATCTCGTGAGGTGGTCGGTGTGCGCGAGCACCTGGCGCCCTGGCGCGGTGTCGTGTGGTGGGTGCGGGGTGCGCGCAGCACGGTCGAGCTGCCAGCGGGCAGCCTGGCCGCGGCCGGCGTTCGGCGGGGCGATTACGTCAGGCTCGAACCGGCCCGCTAGCCCTCCACGGTCGGCGCCGGAGCCGCTCGAGAATGAAGCCCGCGGCCTCACCGCGATCCTTGGCCGCGAACGGTGCGAGAAGGCCCGCGACAGCGATATACGGCAGCACCACCTCCGCGATGCCGCGCGTGGATGGGAACCAGATGGCAAGTAGTTGCGGCAGCCAGCACAGGAGCGGCAGCGCCAGGGCCCACGCCCGGCCGCGGCTCGCCAGGAATGCCGCCGGAAGCAACAGGTTGGTCAGGTAGTGGTCCCACAATAGCGGCGAGACCAGAAGTGAGGCCATCACCGTCACCACGTAGCTGAGCTCCCGGTCGCGGCGGAGGCTGAACAGGACGGCCAGCGCCGCGGTGGCGTATCCGGCGAAGAGCGCGAGGCTCGCCAGCCATGTCGGGCCCCCCAGGAGCAGCACCGAGGACCCCAGGTCAACGTTGCTGCGCGCACCCGTGACGTTGCTGACGTTGCGCAGAACCGTGACGTACTCCAGCCACTGGTCCAGGCCGATGAACGGCAACGTGGCCAGGAAGATCAGGCCGGCTGCGATAGCGACCCACAGGACGGGGCGCCAGCGCCCGCGCAGAAGCCACCATCCCGCGACGACAGCCATCGTCGGGCGGAGGGTCAATGCCGCCGCCAGCGCCACGGAACCGAGCGGCCTGTCGAGCCAACGCCACGTCGCCACCGCAAAGAAGGTCACGATCGTGCTGACGTTGCCCAGGTTCAGATCGAACAGGAACGGAGCGCTGAGCGCCGCGATCCCGAAGGCGGCTAAGCGGATACCTCGCGAGACGGGGAGCAGCGCGCAGGTGGCGCCGAGGATACCCACGCGAAGGCCGAGCCACACCAGAACGGCAAGCTGGCCCCCGAGCCACGTCAGCGACACGAACAGCATCGCCAGCGGCGGCGCGTAGAGATACAAACCGAATGGACCGGGACTGAACGGCCCGGCCAGAGTTTCGGCCTGGTACGGGCTGCCGGTCGCGATCAACCGCAGCGCGGCGTCGTAGTAGGCCTGGAAGTCGTATGCCCAGCCCGGGGATTGGCCGATCCAGATCGAGAAGGCGGCGATGAGCACGGTCGAGCCGACGACCGCGAGACCAACCGCCAGCGGACCGGCCCAGCGCGATCGCGACTGTTCTTGCGCGGCAGGGATCGGCGCGGTCACCTCAGCGGCTATCGGTTACTGGTGGGCCCGGGCGGTTTGATGACCGTCGCATTGCAACCCGATGATAAGTGGGCGCTAAGCCCCAGATGAGCCCCGCAGGTCAGGCTGTGACCGTGAAAAAGGTCCTGGACCTGCTCCTGCCGCCGACCTGTCCGGGGTGCGGGCGCGAGGGCGTGACGATCTGCGAGCGCTGCCGCGCTCACATGGGTCGACGGCTCGACGAACCGGCGGGCGTGCCCATCGGGCTACCTTCCAGCCAACCCGCCGGGATCGTCCAGCTCGAATGGTGCGCGTCCTTCAACGGGCCCGCTCGAGCGAGCGTGCACGCCCTCAAGTACGACGGCGAACTGCGCGTGGTCGCGCCACTGACAGAGCTGATGGCCGCGCGCTGGCGCCGGGCGGGGATTGGCGGCGACATGCTCGTGCCGGTCCCTGTGCATGCACAGAGGCGCCGGCAGCGCGGCTTCGACCAGGCCGAGCTGCTCGCGCGCGGCATCGGGCAGCGGCTCGGCCTTCCGGTGGTGTGCGCTCTTCAGCGCTCGGCTCAAACGACGGCCCAGCATCAGCTCGGACGCCGCGCTCGGCAGAGCAACGTTGCCCAGGCGTTCGGCGTAGCGCAGCGGTTCGCCGACGACGTAAAGGGTCGCTGGCTTGTGCTGGTCGACGACGTGGTGACGAGCGGCGCGACGCTGGCCGGCTGCGCCCGCGCCCTCTACGAGGCCGGCGCGTTCGCCGTTTCGGCGCTGACCTTGGCACGCGAGCGCTGATCGGGCGGCGCCGGCCACTCACGGCGCGGCCGCAGCCGATAGACGCTCGACTTGCGCGTCATGAATCCCTCGTCGACCAGGTACCGCCGGAGCGACGCCGCATCCGGATGGCGCACGACCAGGAGCTGATTGAGCTCCTTCTCGGGGTACTTGCGCTTGCGCTCGAACACCGTCTCGGCCAGAAACCGGAGCACCGTCAGCCTCTTCGCGTGCTGGGCAGGGATGCTGAGCAGCCGCTCCCCGTCGAAGAAGGCGCGCAGCGTGCGGCCCTCTTCGGCGTTGGCCCAAGCGGGGCGCTCCATCGGAGCCACCGACTCGCCAGCCTGTTCACGTCCCATGCGGTCAAGCTCCCCGCCGATCTGTCCAAGGCGGCCCAGCCGGAGCGAGTAATCCACGAACGGCGGACGCGGTCGCGACTCGACCAGGTCGGCGTCGCGCAGCCGCTTCAGGTGGTGGACGACTGTGCCCGGCGTCAGGGACAGGGCCGCAGCCAGCTGTTCGACGGACATGCGCCTGCCTTCAGCAAGCAGCCCGACGATGCGCAGGCGCGATGCATCGGAGAGGGCCTTCAGTGCGGTAAGAAGCTCGGGTTCCATAGTCACCATTTTATCCGACGGATTTGACGTCGGTCAAATCCGCGTGACAAGCCTACGATCGGCAGGATGTCGATTGCCGCGGAACGAAGGCTCATTGGACCGCACCTGCCGCTGGGTACCGGGTTGCTCAAGGCCGCTGAGCGCGCCAAGGCGATAGGCGCGACGGCGATCCAGGTCTTCACGGATAACCCGACGTCCTGGCGCCGGCGGCAGGAGCCGCCAAAGGCGCTCGCGGCATTCCGGGAGCGACTGGCCGAGGCCGGCATCGGCCCAATCGCCGTGCACGCGCCATATCTCATCAACCTCTGCGGCGGCAACGAGGACTTCTGGCACAAGTCCATTGCTACGGTCTCCAACGAGCTGGTGGTGGGCGCCCAGTACGGCGCGTCGTTCGTGGTCATGCATATCGGCTCACACCGTGGCCTCGGACGCGAGGAGGGCATCAAAAGGCTGGTGATGGGCATGCGCCGAGCGCTTGACGAAGCGTCCGAATCGACTGCCAGCGGCCACAAACTGCCGCTGCCTAAGCTCGTCCTCGAGAACGCGCCCGGCAGTGGAGATGGAATCGGCGCAACAATCGAGGACCTGGCCGACATCGTCACCGCTTCGGCCGCCGCGGGCCTGCCAATGGACAGGATCGGCATCTGCCTGGATACCGCACATCTGTGGGGAGCGGGCTACGAGATCTCCGGCGCTAACGGCGTAGAGGCGCTCGTTACGCGCATCGACGACATCCTGGGCCGCGACCGGGTGGTCATGCTGCATCTCAACGACTCGCGCACGACCCTGGGTTCGCGCCTGGACCGCCACGAGCACATCGGCGCAGGCCAGATCGGTGCAGACGGCATGTCTGAGCTGCTCAACGAGCCGTGGCTGGCCACGTTGCCGACATTCCTCGAGACGCCCGGCATGGACACCGGCTACGACAAGGTCAACCTCGATCGGGTGCGCATGGTCCTGGCCGCCGAGAGACTGCCAGATCTGCCCCCAGAGGCCTTCGCAGCACGCGGTTCTCGCACCAGAACTGCCCCTCCCGGGCGTTGACCCGGTCGTGCTCGGGCGGACCGTACCAAGGGCCTATATCGAGCAACAGGCGCGCACCGGAATATGCGGTTGTCGCACCAGCGGCCGAATCTTATGGACCACAGTCACTCGGCCAAACGGGAGAACGCAGGAATCCGATGAGCGTCCAGAACGGGCGGGCCTTCAATGAATGGTTGAGGACCCAGCTCAAGGCGAAGAAGATGTCGCAACGCCAGCTGGCGCAGCAGTCGGGCGTCGATCACTCGACGATCTCGCGACTCGTCCGCGGCGACCGTACACCCTCGCTCGGCACGGCCACCAAGCTCGCCCGCGGCCTGCGGGAGCTCCGTGACGAGACCGAGACGCCCCATTACTTCGGACTCATCCAGTCATCCACCAGCCACCCAACTGCCCGCGTGGAGTACGCCTTGCGATCCGACGATTTGCTAAGTGAGCCGCAGGTCCGCCAGGTTATGGAGTATTACCTGGCGCTCCGCATGCGCAGGCTCGCTGCGGCCCGACAGAATGGTGTCGCCCGACCGACCGGCACGGAAGGCCGTACCGTGATCGCCGGACGTCTGCCCAACAGAAACTAGCTACTGCTCGCCGGCTGGGACCGGCGACGCACCCTCTCAGCATCTGATGCCGGTCAAATGACCGGCATCCGTGGTTTCCGGCCTTGTTTGGCGAGTGCGATGCGCCCGGGTTAAGGTGAGGTGGACGGCCCGCTGAGCTCCCGCCGGCGAGTCTTCGTTTTCGACGACAGCACGTAGGCGATGCTGCCCAGGATGATGATCGACAGGACGCTGATCGCGCGGTCGATCAGGACGATCGCTCCGGCCTCCTCTTGGGTCGCACCGTAGAAAACGGTCAGGATGCCGACAACGCCCAGCTCGACGATGCCAAGCCCGGCCGGCGTGAGTGGGATTGCTGTCAGCAGCGACGCAATGAGCGCAACGAAGAATGCGCCGCTGATGCCAAGGGGGAAGTCGAAACCCAGCGCCTGCACGACGAGGTACAGGCGGATGCCTTCTGTCGCCCAGATGGCCGCCGTGATGAAAGCGATCAGCGGGACGCGTCTCGCCTGGATGGAGAAGACGCCCTCCTCGAAGCGATCGTAGAACTCGCGGGCGCTCGCGGGCAACGGCAGACGGGTGATGATCCGCTGGCCGAAGTTCCGGACGAGAAAGAGTCCCAGGGCCAAGAGCCCGATGAACCCGAGGCCAATGGCGAACACCACCTGCACCTCCGGCGGCAGCCCTGTCCGGAAGCTCCAGAACCCAGCGGCCAGGCCGAGCAGCGCGATCGCGAAGAGGTCGAACACACGCTCCATGAAGACCGTTCCGAAGGTCCGGCTGAGCGACACGACGTAGTTCGCCTTGAGCAGCCACGCGCGGTAAACGTCGCCCAGCTTCGCCGGGACGAGACAGTTCACCAACCAGGAAATGAAGATGATCTCCGTGGAGTCACGCGTGCGGATGTCTGCGCCGGTGCCGCGCAGCAAGATCATCCAGCGATAGCCACGCAGCGGGAAGCCAAGGTAGTAGACGGCCAGGGCTGCGAGGAGGAGGGCGGGATTCGCCTGTGTGATGTGGCCGATGAGCTCGCCGAAGTCGATGTTCCCGACCGTTACGGCGATCAGAGCCACGAGCACGAGGGGCAGGACGATGGAGATGATCGTCTTGGGATCGCGCAATCGGCGCGACAGCGGTGCCGGCGGCGCTGACTCCTCGTGAACCAGCGGATAGTCGATGAGGGGCTCGTCTGCCCCTGGGCTTGTAACCGGCTCCGTTTCGTCCGGCATTGGGCGGTCCTCGTCGGTCATGCGGGCACCACGCGACGATTGCCACGCAGGCGCTGGATCAGCTTGGTCACGGGCATCGCCACTCGGACGACTCGGGAACCACGTGCTGTGACGAGCTGGGCAGTGGGCAGCGCCGCGCGCAGGTCTTCAGCGTTGTTGATCGGACCGTCCAGGATCGTGTAGGCCACGCCGACCTCGAGAACCGTGTGCGCGTCCGATACGGCGACGCCGGGCAGGCCGTGTTGGGCAGCGTACTCAGCCGCCTGCTGGTTGCCGCCACCGACGAGCAGACGGGCGTTCCAGATCTCCACGAAATCGAGCAATGGGATGAGCGCCTCGAGCTCTGCCTCCCAGCCACGCCGGCCGGCTCCCGCCCGGAAGCGGTCGAAGGGATGGGCGATGCCCACCAGGCCCTTTTGATCGCGAATCCGCTGCGCCGCCTCGGCCGGGGTCTGTCCCGGGGCGATTGCTGTTTCGATGTACAGCGCTATGAGATCGCCTGTGGTGGTGCGCACCTCCTGGCCGATGATCACGTCGAGGCCGTCCGATGCCGCATCACGCGCTCGCAGCGCACCATCGATGCGGTCGTGATCGGTGATCGCAAGGTGGGTCAGGCCGCGCGTTGAAGCCGCGCGAAGAACTGCTTCCGGCTTGCTGAGCGAGTCGAACGACGCGTTCGTGTGACAGTGGAGATCGGCGAACAAACGGGGCGGGGCACCCGTGAGCGGATCGCCGAGATTGGCTGGGCCCGGATTCGGATCGCTCAGATGCGCTGGACCAGGGACTTCTTGAAGAAGTCGAAGTTTTCCAGCGCGAGGCCCGTGCCGAGTGCGACGCAGTTGAGCGCGTTCTCGGCGACGTGGCAGGGCACGCCGGTCACCTGGGTGAGCAGCTTGTCGATGTTGCGCAGCAGGGATCCGCCGCCGCTCATGACCATGCCCTTGTCGATGATGTCGCTCGACAGCTCGGGTGGAGTTTCCTCGAGTACGCCGCGCACCGCGCCGACGATCTGCTGGAGCGGCTGCTCGAGCGCCTCCATGACCTCGGAGCTGGTCAACGGGACGGTTCTGGGCAAGCCGGCGATGAGGTCGCGGCCGCGCACCTCCATGTGCAGCTCGCGTTCGAGCGGAAGCGCCGTGCCGATCTGGATCTTGACCTCCTCGGCCGTGCGATCGCCGATCAGCACGTTGTACTTCTTGCGCACGTAGTTCTGGATCGCCTCGTCGAAGCGGTTGCCCCCGACGCGCACGGAGCGCGACACGACGACGCCGCCGAGGGATATAACGGCGATCTCGCTCGTCCCACCGCCGATGTCGATGATGAGGTTGCCAGACGGCCCGCTGATGGGCACGTTGGCACCGATCGCGGCCGCAAGAGGCTCCTCGATGAGGTACGCCTCCCGGGCGCCCGCCTTGAGTGCCGCGTCGCGCACCGCGCGCTTCTCGACGCTGGTGACGCCAGAGGGCACGCTGATCATCACGTCGGGCTTGGTGAACGATCGGCCGGCCTTCTTGATGAAGTAGCGCAGCATCGCCTCGGTGATGACGTAGTCGGCGATGACGCCGTCCTTCATTGGACGGATCGCTGTGATGTTGCCCGGCGTGCGGCCGATCATCTCGCGCGCTTCCTCGCCCACGGCGACGATGTGGTTGTCGTCGCTCACCGCCACGACAGACGGCTCGCGCGCGACGATCCCCTTGCCCTTCACGTAGACAAGGATGTTGGCCGTGCCGAGATCAATTCCGATTTTCATGAGAAGTTAGCCCGCCCCTTCCGAGACAAGTTCGATCTGCGCCCCGAGATCGAGGAACTTGCCTTCGATGTTCTCATACCCCCGCCGAACGTGGTGCGCGCCGTGAATGACGCTGGTGCCTTCCGCGGCCAACGCGGCGAGCATGAGCGACGCGCCGGCGCGCAGGTCACCCATCTCGACTTCGGCCGCATGCAGCCGCGCCGGTCCGGTGATCGAGGCGTGGTGATCGTCATGCAGCTCAACATTCGCACCGAAGCGGCGGAACTGCTCGAGCCAATCGAGCCGGTCTTCGAAGATCGTCTCGTGGAGCGTGCTGGTGCCGGCGGCCTGGCTGAGCAGCACCGAGGTGGGCGGCTGCAGGTCCGTGGCCAAACCCGGATACGGCGCGGTCGCGATGTTCACCGGCGAATACTCACCCGGACCCTTGCTGCCCTTGTGGACCTCGATCGAGTCTCGGCCGCAGGCGAGCGGGACACCGATATCGGACAGGACCTCGAGGAAAGCGCCCAGGTGATCGCACGGCGCAGACTCCAGGAAGACCTCGCCTCCTGTCACCGCCGCAGCGATGACGAATGTGCCCGCCTCGATCCGGTCGGGCAGGACGTTGTGCTCCACGCCGCGGAGCCGGCGCTGGCCCTCGACGACGACCGTGTCTGGCGCAGTCCGCTCCACCTCGGCGCCCATCTTCTGGAGCATGAGGATCAGATCGTCCACCTCTGGCTCCTGGGCGGCTGGCTTGATGACCGTCCGGCCATCGGCAAGAGTGGCGGCCAGGATGGCGTTCTCGGTCCCCATCACGGTCACCGTGGGGAAGGTGATGTCGGCACCGCGCAGGCGCCCGGATGATCGGGCGAAGTAATAGCCGTTGCGGTAGTCGATGTCCGCACCAAGCGCGCGCATGGCATCCACGTGCAGGTTGACCGGCCGCCGGCCGATCCGGTCGCCGCCCGGGTTGCTCATGATTACGCGCCCGAACCGGGCCAGCAGCGGACCGAGCAGGATGAAGCTGGCGCGCATCTTGGCCGCGGCCTCGAGCGGCACGAAAAGCCATTCCACGTCGCCCGCGGCCACCTCATACGTGTTGGGCGCCGGGTGATCCACGACCGCACCCAGGTCGCGCAGCACCTCGACCATGACACGCACGTCCTCGATCTCGGGCACGTTCGTGAAGCGGCATCGCTCGCCGGTCAACGTGGCGGCCGCGAGCATCTTGAGCGCGGCGTTCTTGCTGCCGCTTATGCGGACGCGGCCACGCAGGGTCCGGCCCCCGGTTACGCGGAAGGCCTGCTTCTCGACGGGTTGTTCCTGGTATTCCCAGTGGAACGGGCGATCGGAGGTCAAGAGCTCAGCCGCGCGAGCGCGGGCCCTCCCTGTGGCGCCGCTCGGCGACGCGGATACGCAACAGCGCGCGCTGGAGTGCAGCACGGGCGCGTGCGAGATCCGCTGGTTCCTCGAACCCTTCTGCGAGCGCCCGCTCGGCCTCACGCCGGGCCTCCTGCGCCTTCTCGACATCGATCTCTGAAGCCATATCGGCCGTTTCGGCCATGACAACGACCTTGTCCGGCCGAACCTGGAGGAATCCGCCGGCGATTGCGAAGAACTCCTCCTCGCCGCCCCGACGAATCCGCAACTCGCCGACTCCGAGGGTCGTCAAAAGCGGCGCGTGGTGCGGCAGCACACCCAACTCGCCCTCGATCCCCGGACAAACGACAGAGTCAACCTCTTCCGAGAAGACCTGTCGCTCGGGAGTAACGATCTCGAGAAGAAGCGGCATCTAGCCGGCGAGCTTCTTGGCGTTTTCGCGGACGTCGTCCATCGTGCCGGCGAGGAAGAACGCCTGCTCAGGCAGATCGTCCGCCTTGCCGTCGAGAATCTCCTTGAAGCTTGCCACCGTGTCCTTGATCGACACGTAACGGCCCTCGCGGCCGGTGAACACCTCGGCCACGAAGAACGGCTGGCTCATGAACCGTTGCAACCGCCGGGCACGCGCGACTGTGATCTTCTGCTCCTCGGACAGCTCGTCGACGCCCAGGATGGCGATGATGTCCTGGAGGTCGCGGTAGCTCTGGAGGATGCGCTGCGTCTCGCGCGCGACATCGTAGTGCTCCTGCCCGATGACATTCGGGTCCAGCACGCGCGATGTCGACGTGAGCGGGTCGACCGCCGGATAGATGCCCAGCTCGGTCAGGTAACGCTCCAGCCGGATCGACGAGTCGAGGTGGCCGAAGGTCGTCGCCGGCGCCGGGTCGGTGTAGTCGTCGGCCGGCACGTAGATCGCCTGGAGCGAGGTGATGGAGCCCTTCTTGGTCGACGTGATGCGCTCCTGGAGGCCGGCCATCTCCGTCGCCAGGTTGGGCTGATAACCGACGGCCGACGGCATGCGGCCGAGAAGAGCCGACACCTCCGCGCCGGCCTGTGTAAAGCGGAAGATGTTGTCGATGAAGAGCAGGACGTCGCGCCCCTCGTCGCGGAAGTACTCGGCCATCGTCAAGCCTGTCAGGCCCACGCGCAGGCGGGCACCCGGCGGCTCGTTCATCTGCCCGAAGACCATGACCGTCTTGGCGAGCACACCTGACTCGGTCATCTCGTGGAGCAGGTCGTTGCCCTCGCGTGAGCGCTCGCCCACGCCGGCGAAGACGGAGTAGCCGGCGTGCTCCTCAGCCACGTTCCGGATCAGCTCCTGGATGATCACCGTCTTGCCCACGCCCGCGGCGCCGAACACGCCGACCTTGCCGCCCTTCGAGAACGGCGCGATCAGGTCGATCACCTTCAGGCCCGTCTCGAAGATCTCGGTGGCGGTGGTCTGCTCGTCGAACGAGGGCGCCGCACGATGGATGGGGTAACGCTGCTCCGCGTCGACCGGTCCCTTCTCGTCGATTGGTTCTCCGAGCACGTTGAACACGCGGCCGAGCGTCGATGGGCCGACAGGGACGCTGATCGGGCCGCCGGTGTCCACCGCCTCGACGCCACGAGCCAGGCCGTCGGTCGTCGTCATCGCCACGGCGCGCACCCAGTTGTTGCCAAGGTGCTGCTGCACCTCACAGATGAGCGACTCACCGGGACGCTGGATCTCGACCGCGTTGAAGATCGCGGGCAACTGGCCCTGGGGGAACTCGATATCGACCACCGGGCCGGTGATGGCGATGACTCGGCCGGTCGCGGGTGCGGCTACTGCCATGGTGATAGCAATCCTCCTAGCGCGATCACGCCGCCTCGGCGCCGGTCGCGATTTCGATCATCTCGCGGGTGATGTTCGCCTGGCGAACCTTGTTATAGGTGAGGGTCAGGTCCTCGATCAGGTCCTGCGCGTTCTCGGTCGCGTTCTTCATCGCCACCATGCGCGCCGACTGCTCGCTGGCGGTCAGCTCGAGCACTGCCTGGTACACGCGGGTGGCCACGTAGCGCGGCAGCAATTGGCGAAGCACAGCGTCGGCGTTGGGCTCGAAGATGAACTGGCGCCCCGGGATGCCCTCGTCGGCGTCGTCGCTCGGCTCGACCGGCAGGAGCGAGTCGAGGATCGGCCGCTGGACGAGCGTCGAGAAGAAGCGCGGGAAGACGAGGTCGATGGCCGAGTAGGTGCCGGCCAGGTAATCGTCAGTCAGCAGCCTCGCGATTGCGATGACCGATGCGAAGTTGGGCCGGTCGCCGAAGCCCTCGAACGTAGCGGCGATCGGGACGTGCGCTCGTCGCATGGCGGCGTGCCCCTTGCGGCCAACAGTGATCACCTTCAGGTCGCCCTTGTAAGCGGTTATCTGCTCGGCCACGAAGCGGATGGTGTTGGTATTGAGCGAGCCGGCCAGGCCGCGGTCGGTGGTGATCAGGACGATTGCGCGCGTGCCACCCTCACGCTTGGCGAGCAGCGGGTGATCTTCTTCGCCCAGGACCGCAGCGAGGTCGGCGAGGACCTCGTCGATCTTGTCGGCGTAGGGCCGCGACTGGAGCGTGGCGTCCTGGGCGCGTTTCAGCTTCGACGCGGCAACGAACTGCATCGCCCGCGTGATCTGCTTGATGTTGCGCACCGAGCCTATTCGGCGTCGGATCTCGCGCTGGCTGGGCACGGTCTGGCCTTTACTCCCCGCCTATGCCGTGAACGTCTCTTTGAACGCCTCGGTCGCCTCTTTCAGGCCCGTGACGATCTCGTCGGTCAGTTCCTTCTTCTCGCCCAACGATGCGAGGAGGTCAGAACGCTCTGCCTCGAGGAAGCGGTAGAAGCGCTGCTCGAAGTCGCGGATGCGAGCCGTCGGCACTTCGTCGAGATAGCCATTGGTGACGACCCACAGGATGGCTACCTGCTTCTCCACGGGGAGCGGCTCGTACTGCGGCTGCTTGAGCACCTCGGACGTCTTCTCGCCGCGGGTAAGCTGGTCGCGCGTGGCCTTGTCGAGGTCCGAGGCGAACTGCGCGAACGCGGCCAGCTCGCGGTACTGCGCCAGGTCCAGCTTCAGCGGACCGGCGACCTTCTTCATCGCTTTGATCTGGGCGGCCGACCCGACGCGGGACACCGAGATGCCCACGTTGAGCGCCGGGCGCTGGCCGGCGTTGAAGAGGTCCGACTCGAGGTAGATCTGACCGTCGGTGATCGAGATGACGTTGGTCGGGATGTACGCCGAGACGTCGTTGGCCTGCGTCTCGATCATCGGCAGTGCGGTCAGCGAGCCGCCGCCGTTGTCCTCGTTCAGTCGGGCGGCTCGCTCCAACAGTCGGCTGTGGAGGTAGAAGACATCGCCCGGATAGGCCTCGCGGCCGGGCGGGCGGCGCAGCAGCAGGGACATCTCGCGGTACGCCCAGGCGTGCTTGGTCAGGTCGTCATACACGCACAGCGCGTCCTTCACCAGGGTCCCGTCGACATCGACCCCGTTCTCCATGATCTCCTCGCCCATCGCCGCACCGGCATACGGGGCGAGGTACTGGACGGGAGCGGGATCATCTGCGCCGGCGACGACGACGATCGTGTGCTCCATGGCGCCGTACTGCTCGAGGATGGCCACGGTCTTGGCCACGGTCGACAGCTTCTGGCCGATCGCGACGTAGATGCAGATCAGGCCCTTGCCCTTCTGATTGATGATCGTGTCGATGGCTAGGGCGGTCTTGCCGGTCTGGCGGTCGCCGATGATCAGCTCGCGCTGGCCGCGCCCGATCGGGATCAGCGCGTCGATCGCCTTGATGCCCGTCTGGACGGGCGTGTCGACGCTCTTGCGCACGATGACGCCGGGAGCAATTCGCTCGACCGGGCGGGTTCCGCTTGCGGCGATCGGGCCTTTCTCGTCGAGCGGGCGGCCGAGCGGGTCGACCACCCGGCCGATCAACGCCGCGCCCACCGGCACCTCGACCACGCGACCGGTGGTCTTGACCTGGTCGCCTTCCTTGATGTGCTTGAAGTCGCCCAGGATGACGGCACCAACCGTCTCTTCCTCGAGGTTGAGGGCCATGCCCATCACGCCGCCGGGGAACTCGAGCAGCTCCGAGGCGAGGGCGGCCTCCAGCCCATAGACCTGGGCAATGCCGTCGCCGACCTCGACCACCGTGCCCACCGAACGGGTTTCGACGCCGGCGTCGAACTGGTCGATGGCCGATTTGATGATCGTGGTGATGTCTTCGGAACGGATGGCCATTGGTTACTCCCGGTCGTTCTGGGCTGGGGTGTTGTTCGTCATGGGGTGAGGGCGCCGGCAGCGAGCCTGCTGCGGAGCCGCTCGAGGCGCCCGCGGACACTGCCGTCGATGAGCTGGTCGCCCAGGCGAACCTGGACTCCGCCGAGCAGGGACGGGTCGACGTGTGTTTCGAGATCTACGCGGCCGCCGGTCATCTGCTCGAGGCGGCCGCGGAGCGCGGACAGCTCGTCGGCATCGAGCTCGGCGGCGCTGGTCGCGCTCGCCTCGACGATCCCGGCCCGGCGGTTGTACAGCCTGCGGAACTCACGGTCGATGTTGGGCAGGGACTCAACCCGCCGCCGGCGCAGCACGAGCGCGAGCAGATTGCCCATCTGGGGCAGCATTTCGCCACCGAGCGCCGCCTGAAGCGCAGCCTGAAGCGCCTTGAGGCGGACTTCAAACGGCACCTGCGGGTTCTCCAGCCGGCGCACGGTCGATGGGTCCGCGGCCACGCTGGCTGCGCTGGTGAGCTGCTCTAGCCACGCCTCGACTGTTCCGTCGCGCTCGGCGATCTCAAACGCTGCCTCGGCGTAGCGACGGGCGGTGCTGGTCCGGGTCTTGGCCAAGCGTTGATCCTAGTTCGGCCGGCCGCGTGAACGGCCGCCCTCGCCACTTGTGCCCATCTGGGCGAGGAACTCCTCGACGAGGCGTCTCTCCCGCTCGCTGGTCATCGTCTCGCCCACGACGCGCGCGGCAGCGGCCAGTGCCAGGTCGGCGACCTGGTTGCGTACGTCGGCCAGCGCTCGGTCTTTCTCGGCCCCGATGTCTGCTGCTGCCCGCTCGCGCAGCTGCTCCAGTTGCGCGCGTGTCTCGGCGATGTCGCGCTCGCGGCTCTCCTCGGCGACGCGCTGAGCGCGAGTGAGGATCTCCTCCGCTTCCGCTCGCGCCTCACCGAGCACGCGCAGCCGCTCGGCGGCCGCCTGCTCGCGATCGACACGTGCCTGATCAGCGTCGCGCAGGCCCTGCTCGATTCGTGACCGCCGCTCCTCGAGCACGCCCGTGATGCGCCGGAACGCGACGAGGTACAGGATCACCAGGAAGAGCAGGAATGACGCCGCCTGGGCGACGATCCAGAACAGGTTGATCTGGAAGCCGGGTGCTTCCTCCGCGGCGAAGATGCGCGTGGCTACCTCGACCGCGCTACCGGCGAGGGCAAAGATCCCCATAGCAGAGAGTTCTCGCTCGCCTTACCCGCCGATGCCGAGGACGATCAGCAGGCCGATAACCACCGCGAGTACGCCGAGGCCTTCGGCGAAGGCGGCGCCGATAATGAACGTCGCGCGGATCTGCGACGCGGCGTCGGGATTACGGCCGATCGCACTGGTCGACAGTCCGGTCAGGATGCCGATGCCGATCCCCGGCCCTATGACACCGAGCGCTGCGAGACCTGCGCCAATCATCTCCATTTGCTCTAGATACCTCCCTGGCGCCCGGCCAGCGCCGGGCATTTGTCCGCTTGGTTGGTTGGGCTGGCTGTTTGAGGCGCCCGCGTCGAGAGCGGGCTAATGGGCAGCGGCCGTTTGGCCGTGTGCGATCGGCGGGGCGATGTTCCCCTCGGGGACGGCATGTTCCTCGTGCCCGTCGTGTCGCTCAATGGCGATGATAGTGAACATCAGCGTCAGCACCGAGAAGATCAGAGCCTGCATGAAATTGAGCAGGAACTCGAGGCCGACCATGACCACCGGAATGATCGCAATGGTCAACCCGGTGATCACGCCCAGGGCGACCTCGCCGCCGTAGATGTTGCCGAAGAGTCGCATGGCCAGCGTGACGGGCTTGATGAACTCGAGGAAGAACTCGATCAGGCCTACGAAGAGCGCAATGAAACCTGCGCTGATGCCCTCCTCTCGGAACGCACGGAGGCTGAAGAACTTGCCGAAGTAGCCGCCGAAGCCGAGCGCGCGGATGCCCTCGACATGGAACATGAAGAAGCTGACCAGCGCGAGGCCGATCGTGACGTTGACGTCGCTCGTGGGGGCCCGCAGCTGCTCGGTCCGACCGACGCCCGGGAAGAGCCCGCTCCAGTTGCTGAGCAGGATGAACAGGAAGAAAGCCACGAACACCGGGACGTAGCGCCGGGCCTGAGGCCCGCCAAGCGAAGTAGCGAAGTTAGCCAGACCCTCGTAGACGTACTCGAGCGCGTTCTGTCTGCCCTTGGGTGATATCGAGATACCGCGCGAGAGCAGGAATGCCAGGACAACGATGATGCCCATCACGATCCATCCGGTGAAGAGTGAGCTCGAGATCGTGAGATCAAAGGTCAACAGGTCGTGCGAGGGCGCCGTGTCCGGGCTCAAGTCATAGATGACGTGAGGCGCCGGAAGCTCGAAGTTCGCGGTGATCGCGTCTCTCGGGAATTGGAAGCCCTTTGACGGGTCCTCCACAGCAAGCGGCGGCACTGCGACGAACGCGATGATCTGAAGCGCCAGGATGGCGACTATCGCGACCGCGATCCACAGGCGGGTGTTGCGTTGCGGCTGTGCGATCTCGCCCGCGGCTTGGACTACATCGCTGCCGATCTCTGGCCCGAGCGCCTCGCGCATATTGCGGCCCGTCTCCAGAGCCTTCGTCGGCTCCGGGGTTTCCGTGGGCGCGGATTCCTCGGCGGGCTTTGGCTGCCCGTCTGTCGGCGTCGTCTCTGCCACTCTCTCCCTGCCACGCGCAGCCGGTCTGCGCCACTGGGTCTGTTTGCTGGGGACCGGCGCTGGGCTGCCGGTCGGGTTGTCAGTCGGCCTTGTCGGCCTTGTCGAAGCGGTCCAGGAACCGATTGATCAGCCGGTAGACGCCCAACCCGCCGAGTGCGAACCCGCCGAGCATCCCCACCACAGTTAGGGCGGGGAGCGTCATGAGGCGCTGATCGAGCCAGTAGCCGCTCAGGACCCCAACGAGAGTCGTGACCAGCAGGATGATCGCAATCTCTGAAAACAGAGCGAGATATGCGCTCATCCGACCCAGATCGTTCACCTGCGCCCCGTTAACGCGGCCGGAGTATATCAGCGGCTATGCCCGCTCCCCGCTCGAGGTCCCCGAAATGTCCTCCCCAACGTCGCGCACGTCGTCGGGCGTCTCTGTCTCGGTGTCGTCGGGATAGCTGGACCGGTCAAGCGATTTCCCTGCGCGGCGCGTCATGATGTACAGCACGAGACCGCCGCCCAGGACGATCACAAGAAAGGCTGAGATCTGGCCACGGCCGGAGAGCGCGAGGCTGAGCACCGCGAGCACTATGCAGATCGCGTAGATCATCACCACGGCCTGGCGATGGGTCAGGCCAAGATCGAGCAGCCGGTGGTGGAAGTGGCCGCGATCGGCATCGAACGGCGACCTGCCCTGCGCGACGCGGCGGATGATGATCCAGAACGTGTCGATGACGGGCACGCCCAGAACCAGCAACGCGACGGCGACCTTGGCCGTGCCGAGAACAGACAGCACGGCGAGCGCGTAGCCGACCGCGAAGACTCCGGCAGTTCCGATGAATACCCGGGCGGGATGGAAGTTGTACGGCAGGAAGCCGAGCAATGAACCTGCCAGGAGCGCGCACAGCATCGCCACCAGCGGCTGAGGGCTCACCGGGTCGATCAACGAGATTACGCCGAGCGTCGTGACGGCAATCAGGGCGACACCCGCGAGGAGCCCATCGAGGCCATCGACAAAATTCGCGCTGTTGAGCATGCCCACGATCCATAGCGTCGTGGCCGCGATCGCAGCCGCCTCGCCGACAAAGTCATTCTGGAAAACGAAGGCGTCGCCGATGGGATTGGGCAGCCGATTGATGCGAATGTCGGCGAGCAGCGCGATCCCGGCGAGCACGAACTGGCCTATGAACTGCCACCGGGCGCGCAGCTGGAGGCGGTCGTCGAGATAGCCGATCACGCCGCCGACGGCGACGCCGACAAAGAGGGCGAGTACCTCCGGCGTGCGCACCGCTCGGAGTGCGGGGGCGAAATGGAGCAGATCGTTCGCGATCAGGCCCAGGACGCCAACGCCGACGAACGTGCCGGCCACGGCCAGGCCCCCGGTGCGTGGGATGGGCCGCTGGTGGACGCGGCGCTCGGCGTCGGGATGGTCGATCGCGCCCAGCCGCGGAGCGAAACGGATGGCCAGCGGCGTGAGGACGAAGCTGACGACTGCCGCGATTCCGAGCGCAGCGAATATGGCGGGGAGGGCCGCGAGAGCCGCCTGGCTCACTCCTGTGGCAGGCCGGGCACCGGGAAACGGGCGCAGATGTCGCGCACGCGTTCGCTCAGGGTCGCGCTCGCGGACTCGTCGTCACGCTGCCGGATGGCACTGACGATCAGCTCCGCGATTTCCCGCATCTCGCCCTGGCCAAAGCCACGAGTCGTGGTCGCAGGCGTACCGACGCGGATCCCGGACGAGGTGTTGGGCGGGAGCGGATCGAACGGGATGGCGTTCTTGTTGACCGTGATTCCGATGCGGTCGAGGATCGCTTCGGCTTCCTTGCCGGTCACGCCCAGCGGCGTCACGTCGACGAGCATCAGGTGGTTGTCGGTGCCGCCTGAGACGACCCGCGCTCCTTCTTCCGCCAGGCGCGCGGCGAGGACCTTGGCGTTCTCGACCGTGCGCTGCATGTCGCTGCGGAACTCGTCCGTGTCCGCGAGCTTCAGAGCAACGGCCTTGGCCGCTATGACGTGCATCAGCGGGCCGCCCTGGAGACCGGGGAAAACGGTCTTGTCGACCTGTTTGCCGAGGTCGGCGCGCGAGAAGACCATTCCGCCGCGCGGCCCGCGCAGGGTCTTGTGGGTAGTGGTGGTCACGAGGTCGGCATGGGGGAACGGGCTGGGGTGCAGCCCGGCCGCGATGAGGCCGGCTATGTGCGCCATGTCCACGAAAAGCAGCGCATCTACCGACTTCGCGATCTTGCCCATACGCTCGAAGTCGATCATGCGTGGGTAGGCGCTGGCACCCGCCACGATCATCTTGGGGCGCACCTCGGCTGCCTGCTTTTCCAGCGCGTCGTAGTCGATGCGCGCGTCTTCCTCGCGCACGCCGTAGGCATGGATCTCGAACCACTTGCCGGAAAAGTTGACCGGCGAACCGTGGGTAAGGTGGCCGCCGTGCGCGAGGTTCATGCCCAGCACGCGATCGCCGATCTCGAGCACGGACATGTAGGCCGCCATGTTTGCCTGGGCGCCGGAGTGGGGCTGCACGTTCACGTGCTCTGAACCCGGGAACAGGGCAAGTGCGCGTTGCTGTGCGAGGCGTTCCGCCTCGTCGACGAACTCGCACCCACCGTAGTAGCGGCGCCCGGGCAGCCCCTCGGCGTACTTGTTGGTGAGCCACGAGCCCTGCGCCTCGAGCACCGCCGCGTAGGCGTAGTTCTCACTCGCGATCAGCTCGATCTTCCAGCGCTGCCGTTCACGCTCGCCAACCATCGCGGCCCACAGCTCGGGATCGACTTCGGCGATCGACGCCCAGGCGGTTCGCGATTCAGTCGAGATGGTCACGGCCGGGCCAGTTTAGCCCTCAGCGGACGGCCTTCGCGATGTCGGCTGCCGAGATCGCCCCCTCGCGCAGGACGCGCGGCCCGGCGACGGGATCACTGCAATCAACGACGGTCGAGGGAGTCCCGCCGCGAACCGGGCCGTCGTCGATAATCAGCCCCACCTCGTCGCCGAGCGACTCCGCCACGCGCTGTGCAGTGGTGGCGTCGGGCTCGCCAGAGAGGTTTGCCGAGCTTGCGGCAATGGGACCCAGCTGGCGTGCGAGGGCGCGCGGCACCTCGTGGTCGGGCAGACGCAGGCCGAGTGTCGCGCGCCCACCGCCCAACTGGTCAGGGACAAGGATGTCTTGACGACGAACGAGCACGATCGTCAGCGGACCCGGCCAGTAGCGATCGGCAAGCACCCTGGCTGACTCGGTCAGCACAGCCAACTGCTCCACCTGGTCCACCGAGTCGACCAGCAGCTGAATGCCCTTCTCGGCCGAGCGCCGCTTCGCCGCAAGGAGGCGATCGAGGGCGGCCGAGTTGGGTAGGACGGCGAGCCCGTAGACGGTCTCGGTCGGGATGGCGATCACCTCGCCTCGGCGGAGCGCCGCGGCGGCCTCGGAAAGTGACGTGGCCGATGACGCGGGGATGAGGCGGCTCAACGAGGCGTCGCCCGAGCCAGCTCAACCACGCGCGGCACGCCGGCAAGGTCGTCGTGGAGCGTCACGCCCCACCCAGCCAGGGACTTAGCAACAGCCGCACGAACCGCATCGGCCTGCCCAGCGCCGATCTCCAGCAGCGCCGTTCCGTGACTGGTGAGCGTCGACTCCAGCTGCCCGAGCAGGCGGCGCACGAGGTCCAGACCGTCCGGGCCGCCATCGAGCGCAAGCACCGGCTCGAAGCTGGCCGCCACGGGCAGCGTTGGGATGTCTGTGCTCGGAACGTAGGGCAGGTTGGCCAGAAGAAGATCGGCCGGCGGTGAATCGGCCAGATCGGCCAGATCGGCCAGATCGGCCACCGCGAACTCGATCAGGTCGGCGACGCCGTGCGCAACCGCGTTCTCCGTCGCCAGCGCCAAAGCATCCGCTGACACGTCCGTGGCCCGGAAGCGCGCGTCGGCCGCGTACCCACGGCGGCGCGACTCGACCGCGAGAGCAATGCAGACCGCACCGCTCCCGGTCGCGACGTCCCAGGCAAGCAGTGGGGGCGCGTCCAGGGGTCTGTGCGTACCCATGAGCATGCCGCGCAGTCGGTCGAGGCCGAGCTCGACGAGCAGCTCGGTCTCCGGCCTGGGTATGAGCGCGCGCGAGTCCACGGAGAGGACCAGGCCGTAGAACTCCTTCAGGCCGCGGATGTAGGCGACTGGCTCACCTGTCGCGCGCCGCTCTAGCAGGTCCCGGAACGTGGCGGCGTGATCGGAACCGACCGGGGCCTCCGGGGCCGCCAGCAACGTGGTTCGGTCTGCGCGCAATACGTGCCCGAGGAGCAACTCCGTATCCAATCGCGCCGATTCGGAGCCGCTCGCCCTCAGCCTCTCGGCGCCCGCGCGGATCAGCTCGCCGACGGTCTGCGGCGCGTGGATCGGCCGGACTCCGTCAGAGTCGGACGACGACGTCCAGGTCACCTTGCCGGCGCAGGACCTCGACGGAGATCGAGCCGTCCTCGCCCGCGAACTCGAGGTCCACCAGGGCGTCGCCAACGCGCAGGTTGCGCATCTGCAGCCCCGGCAGAGATGTCGGCAGCGACGGCCGGAAGAGCTCCAGGCGCTGCTCGCGGGCGTTGGGTTGCATGCCCAGGGTGGCACTGACCAGGTGGAAGAGCGAGCCAGCAGCCCAGGCCTGGGGCGAGCACGCGACCGGGTAGGGCACCGGTAGCGGCGAACGCTCGCGTTCGAACCCGCAGAAGAGCTCCGGCAGGCGTGCCTCGCGGAAGTGGATCGTCGCCTCGAGCAGTGTGCCGGCGACGAGGCGCGCTTCGTCAAACAGCCCGTAACGCGCGAAGCCTGCCGCGCAGATTCCGTTGTCGTGCGGCCAGACAGTGCCCAGGTGATAACCGATCGGGTTGTACCCGACCGTGTCGCTCGATAGCGTCCGGATACCCCAGCCGCTCCACATGCCGGGTCCGGTGAGGACCCGCGCGACGCTCGCGGCTCGCTCAGGGGATGCGATTCCGGTCCACAGAGCATGCCCCGCGTTGGAGGCAATGCTGTCGACCTGCCGCTTATGCCCGTCGAGCGCCATTGCATAGGTCCCCGCGTCGTCCATCCAGAACGTGTCCTCGAAGCGCGCCCGCAGACGCTCGGCAGCCTCGTCCTGGGCCTGCGCGAGAGCGTGGTCGCCACGCAGCCGCGCGAGCCGTGCGAGACCGCGCCGCGCTGCGTAGGCGTAGCCCTGCACCTCGACGAGCGCGATCGGACCCTTCGCCAGCGTCCCATCGCGATTGCGGATCGCGTCCCCGGAATCCTTCCAGCCCTGGTTGAGCAGCCCGCGCCGCGAGTGACGCTCGTACTCGATCAGCCCGTCGCCATCGGGATCGCCGTACTCGTCCATCCAGCGCAGCGCAGCAAGCGCATTCGGCCACAGGCGGTCGACCAGCTCGGCGTCGCCCGTCCAGCGCTCGTATTCGTCGAGCAGCATTAGCCACAGGGGCGTGGCATCCACCGTGCCGTAGTACGGCGCATGCGGGATCTCGCCCACGCGAGCGAGCTCACCCTCACGCAGCTCGTGCAGGATTTTGCCCGGCTGGGCGTCGCGCCAGTCGTCGACCTCTGTCGCCTGGAGACGGCCGAGGATGGACAGCGTCGATCGCGCGATCTGCGGGCGCACGCACAGCAGCTGAAGGCTCGTGATCAGCGAGTCGCGCCCGAAGAGGCAGCTGAACCACGGCACGCCCGCAGCCACGTAGCGTTCGCCTTCGCCCGGGCCGCTGTTGAGCAGCAGCCGCAGGTCGGCGCTGGCGCGCTCGAGCGCTCGCTCGGCCAGCACGTCGGTGGTGCGGATGGACGCGGAGCTGGAGCGCCAGGCGCGGTGCATGGCCTCCGGCTCGTCCGCGCTCACACTGGGGCGAACAGCCCTCTCTGGTTCCGCTGACTCATCCGAGGCGCCCGACTCATCCCATGCGTCCGATTGATCCGGCGCGGCCGATTGATCCGGCGCGGCCGATTCGTCGACGCCGAGCTGGCGCTCGGGCATCTGTGTCCACACGTCCACGGTCAGAGTTATGCGCTCGCCGGGCGCGAGGGTGCTGTCGAGCTCCATGGTCACCGGCCCTACCTGCGGTGCGCGGCCGTCTGAATCGATGAGCGTCATGGCTGGTGAGATGTGCACGATCGTCCGTCGGACCGCCTCGTCCAGGCCGAGGTAGGCAAACTCGATCCGGCTCCCGTCCCCCTCGGTGGGCAGGCGGTCACCGCGGCGGCTGCGCACGAAGCCGCGCAGCTCGAAGATGTCCGCGTAGTCCGCGTCGAGCCGAAGCGTCAGCCGCGCGCGCTCGGGCGAGGTTGTGTAGTTCTGGACCGAGATGCGCTCACCGAAGCCTGAGCCGATCACGCGCTCGCGTACAAGGCCCAGAGATTGCCGGCGCAGGACGATCTCGGAGGCATCCTGGCTGCTCGATGGTGGCTGGACGAAGTCCGGGTTGGTCAGCTGGATCGTGCCCCGGTAGCTGGCCGCCGGTCCGGCGCGCAGCACCACAGGGCGGATGCCGTTCAGGCGGAGGTCATAGGTCGACAGGACGCGCGTGTCGCCGTGGTACAGGCCCAGGCCGCGTCCATCAGGGTGGATGTCGCCATAGGCATCGCTCAGCATGAAGAGGTTGTCGTGCTTCAAAACGTGCACGCCGGTCAGGTCTGTCGCGCGCACCACCTGGGGCGTGGCGTCAGGCGCGGCCTTCGCCTCGAAGATGTCCTCCGCCTGAGCGGTCACGGACTGGGGCGCCTCGTCACGCATCCACTGCACTCGTAACCGGCGATCGCTCCAGCTCGGCCAGCCGCTGCGCCTGGTCCGTTGAGATCAACTCGTCCAGCAGGCGGTCCAGATCTCCGTCGAGCACGTTGGGCAGATTGTGCAGGTCGACGCCGATTCGGTGGTCGGTGACCCGGTCCTGTGGGTAGTTGTAGGTGCGGACCTTCTCCGATCGCTCGCCAGAGCCGACCATCGAGCGCCGGGCCTCGGCCTCCGCATCGTGCGCCTTGCGCTGCTCCATCTCGAGCAGGCGCGCGCGCAGGACCGACATCGCCTTGGCCTTGTTCTTGTGCTGGCTCTTCTCGTCCTGGATTGCCACCACCAGGCCAGTCGGAATGTGCGTGATGCGCACGGCAGAGTCGGTGGTGTTGACGCTCTGGCCACCCGGCCCCTGCGAGCGGTACACGTCGATCTTCAGGTCCTTCGCGTCGATCTGAACCTCGACCTCATCTGCTTCGGCAAGCACGGCGACGGTCGCGGTGGAAGTGTGGATGCGGCCGCTTGATTCGGTTTCAGGGACGCGCTGGACGCGGTGGACGCCGCCCTCGAACTTGAGCCTGCTGTAAGAGCCCTGGCCGTGGACCTCGAAGATGACTTCCCGGAGGCCGCCAATGCCGGTCTCGTTGGCGGTGATCAGCTCCGTCTTCCAGTTGTGCCGCTCCGCGTAGCGGCTGTACATCCTGTATAGCGCCGCCGCGAAGAGAGCGGCCTCCTCGCCGCCGGTTCCGGCGCGTATCTCCATGATCACGTCGCGCTCGTCGTTCGGATCGCTCGGCAGTAGGTGGACGCGGAGGGACTCGGTCAGGCGAATCTCCTCAGCCTCGAGCTCGGCGACGATCTCACGCGCCATATCACGCGTCTCGGGGTCCGTCTCTGAGTTCCGGTCACGCCGCGCGGCTTCGAGCTGTTCGCGAATCCCGCGCAGGCGTCGGTAGTCATCGACCACGGGTGCGATCCGGGCCTGTTCGCGACCCAGGCGTCGAGATTTGTCGGGATCCGCGGCCACCTCTGGCTGCGACCACTCCCGCTCGATCTCCTGTAGCCGCTGCTCGAGATTGTCGAGACGCAGCTCCAGGGTCATGGCCGGGGCTGGTCGGTCGCCGACTCCTGCGCCGCGCGTGAGCTCGGAATCAGTCGCCGCTCCGGGTCGGCGCTGCCCTCGGGGGCTGCGTCGCCGTTCGCCGCCAGCGCCTCGCGCATGGACGCGATAGCCACCTCGATCATCGAATCGTCCGGTTGCTTCGTGGTTATGGCCTGCAACCAGATGCCGGGCAGGAACATCCACCTGATCCAGGGCTTGTGCCGATGCTTGGCGCCAAACCGCAGGATCTCGTACGCCACCGATGCGATGACGGGCACGAGCGCGATCCTGCCGACGATGCTGACCACCAGGTTCTGCCCGGCCAGCAGGCTGAACATCAGGATGCTCAGGATGATGAAGATCACCAGGAACTCGGTCCCGCAGCGCTGGTGCGCCGTGGGGTATTGGCGGATGTGCTCGATGTCGAGTGGGTCCTCACGTTCAAGCGCATGGATCGTCATGTGCTCCGCGCCGTGGTACTGGAACACTCGCCGAATCTCGGCCGAGCGGCTGATCACGAGCAGGTAGCCGACGAAGATGAAGACCCTGATCAGCCCCTCGAGCAGGTGCTCGAGCAGGAATTGACCCGGGCCGATGGTGGCTCGCGTGGCGGCGCCGGCAAGGAACAGAGGCAGCAGCACAAAGAGCCCGACCGCGAGGCCGAGCGTGAACAGGATCGTTACGGCCATCGTGCCCTTGCCGAGCTCCTGGCCCTCTCCTTCGGCCTGGACCGAGCCCGAACGCATCAGCCATTTCGTGCCGACGACCAGCGTCTCGTACAACACGACGAGGCCGCGGAAGAACGGCGCGCGGGCAAAGCGGTTGCGGTGAAGGACCGAATTGAGCGGCTCCGACGTCGCGACGATCGACCCATCAGGGTGTCTCAGGGCAACGCCGATAGCGTTCCGGCCGCGCATCAGGACGCCTTCGAGCAGCGCCTGGCCGCCGTAGTCAGTACGCGCCATAACAGCTTCCTCCGCAGACGCCTTCGGCGCTGCTACGCGCGAACGGCCAACCCGAGGCGGCCGCCGCGTGTGGTGCGTTCGCTTGTGGCAAGTTTAGAGCGGCAGGCGTGGCGGACGCGGTCGCGATCGGAACCGGTACGAAGTCGAGCCTGCTAAAGACGTGCCGACCGCTCGAGACGCTTCTGGAAGCGCTCGACCTGGCCGGCCGTGTCGACGATCGTCTGCTTGCCGGTGAAGAACGGGTGGCAGTTCGAACAGATGTCGACGCGCAGCGAAGCCTGCGTGGAGCCAACCTCGAACTCTGTGTGGCACGAACCGCAGACGACCTTGGCGCGCTGGTACTTGGGATGAATATCTGCCCTCACGAGTTGCCTCCGGCCGTCGCTGTCTCTGTCTGTGCGGCATCGGCCTCGATGCGCACACGCTTCTTGTCGCGTCGCTCGTGCTCAAAACGGACGCGGCCGTCCATGGTCGCGAACAACGTGTAGTCCTTGCCCAGGTCAGTGCCCGGACCGGCGAGGAAGGTCATCCCGCGCTGGCGCACGATGATCGAGCCCGCGGATACCAACTGGCCGTCGCCCGCCTTTACGCCCAGCCGCTGGCCAACGCTGTCGCGGCCGTTCTTGGAGCTGGAACCAGCTTTCTTGTGTGCCATCTGGCTTACTCGTCCTTCTTCGTCGTGGTCTTGCGGGTGGTGGACTTGGTCGCCGTCGATTTGGTCGTCGGCTTGGTATCAGAGTCGGCCTTGACCGGTTTCGCCGCAGGCTTCGCGGCGGGCTTCGCGGCTGCCTTGCCCGCCTTCGCTGGGGCGGGTGCCGCGCCGGTCGCCTTCGCGGATGCAGGTTTGTCGGCCGCCTTGGTCGTCGACTTTGCCTTGGTTGCAGTCTTCTTCTCGGGGGCGGCCGTCG
>JBBDRY010000023.1:50392-51518 GCA_040905225.1 Chloroflexota bacterium
GCCTTGGTCGTCGACTTTGCCTTGGTTGCAGTCTTCTTCTCGGGGGCGGCCGTCGTGGTCTTATCCGCCGGCTTGGCCTCCTCGCGGTCGACGGCCTCAGCAGCCAGCTTGGCTGCGAGCTCCTGGTCGGCCTGGGCCTTGCGCTCCGCTTCCGCCGAGGCGGCCTTGCGCGTCTTGGCCTTTGCCTTCTCCTGCTCGGTCTGCTCATCCGCGGCGCTGCGGCCGTTGAAGCGGATGTCCGCCACGCGGATCACCGTCTGCTCCTGGCGGTGGCCCTTCTTGGCGCGGTGGCGAGCCTTGGGGCGGTACTTAAAGACGATGACCTTTTCGCCCCGATCCTGGCGCAGGACCTCGCCAGTGACGAGCGCGTCGGCGACGACCGGCGTACCGATCTGCGCGGCATCTCCGTCGGCAATCAGGAGCACGCGCTCGAAGCGGATGGTTTCGCCTGGGGCGCCCTCAAGCCGCTCGATCGCCAGCTCGCTGCCGAGCTCCACGCGATACTGCTTTCCGCCGGTCTCGATTACTGCGTACATGGTTTCTCCGAGGCGCTCCGAGGACGGGGCGCGCGCGTTTCAAGTTGCTGATCTGTTCTGGGCACTGGTGCGCCGCGTAAGGGACGGTATTTGCCCAGTCGCAGGCGCGATCGAGAAGGATACACGAATCGTGCTCCACGAGGCAACGCCTGCTGGTGCGACTTCACGCTTGGCGGCGCGGCCACTAGGACCGCTGTACCTGTCGGTATGGCGAATGGTGTCCTTTCGGTAGCGGTGCGTTTTGTCGACGATGTGGGCGATGAAGAACAAGAGGGCGCTGCTTCCGGCTGGAACGCTGTCGTGACCACGGATCCGCGACGCACACACTACAAAGTCCTGATGCTGGCCGAGATTGCCGACACAGAGATCATCTCTACCGTCTACCGCAAGCTGGCCCAGCGCTACCACCCGGACGTCGACACAAGCACGGCAGCCGCCCAACGGATGGCTGAGATCAACGAGGCCTACGCGACCCTGCGCGACCCGGAAAAGCGGGCCAAGTACGACGCCTGGCTGGCCAGCAGACGCGATCGGCGCCAGTCTGATCGCCTGATCCGGCACCAGGGCGAGGTGCCCTTTGGCGAAGCTGG
>JBBDRY010000023.1:51618-52802 GCA_040905225.1 Chloroflexota bacterium
CCGCCGTGCGTGATGAAGGGCAGCGGGATGCCCGTCACCGGCATCATCCCCGCGACCATGCCGGCGTTGACCAGGATCTGGAACACGATCATCGACGCGACACCTGCCGCGAACGCGACTCCGAATACGCTCTCGCTGCGCCAACCGATCAGTAGCACTCGCCAGATGAGACCGATGAACAGCAGCAAGACGACCATCCCGCCGACGAAGCCGAGCTCCTCAAGCAGCACGGCGAAGGCGAAGTCCGTCGACTGCACCGGGAGGAAGCTGGATCCGGCCTGGGTGCCGTTGGTCCACCCCTTGCCGAATATGCCGCCGGAGCCGACCGCGATCTGCGACTGAAGCGCCTGCCACCCGGCGCCGGTTGTGTCCGAGGTGGGGTCGAGGAACGAGAGAACGCGTCGCCGCTGGTAGTCCTCGAGCCGCGCCCAGATGATCGGCAGGGCGCCCAGCACTGTGGCGAGACCGATCGCCATCCAGCGCAGGCTCGCGCCGCTCATGAAGAGCATGCCGATCATGATCGCCGGGAAGACCAGCGACGTACCCAGGTCGGGCTGGATCAGCACCAGGAAGAACGGCGGAATCGTCAGCGCCGCTGCCCCTACCAGCGTGGTCAGGTTGCCGAGCTTGTCCTTGCGCGCCGTCAGGAAAGCCGCCAGTACGACGATCATCAGCACCTTGGCCAGCTCCGAGAACTGGAACTGAAGCCCGCCGATCGAGAGCCAGCGTTGGGCGCCATTGATCGTCACACCGATCACCAGCGTCAGCACGAGCATACCCAGGGTGAACGGGTAAAGCAGCCACGCGAAGGTCTTGATCCAGCGATAGTCAAAGGCAGCCGCGACGCTGAAGCCGAGAATGCCGATGGCGAACCACATCAGGGCCCGCGTGAACGTCGATCCCGAAGCCAGCGGCGCGCCGGAACTGTTGGTGTACGCGACCATCAGTCCGATGATCGCGAGCGCAGCGGCGTAGAACGCCAGCTGGACGTCGAAGCGTTGCCACGCGCCGGACTGCGGCCGCGATACGAGCGAGCCGGTTTGGCGCCGCTCGACGCGCATGACGCTCATCGATCAGTGCCCGCCATAGAAGTTTCCCTTCTCGAGCAGGTCCGGCCGGGTCAGGTCCACGCCGAGGTCGTAGTGCTGCTGGAGGAAGTACTTGACGATCTCGACCGCGGCGTT
>JBBDRY010000024.1:0-10165 GCA_040905225.1 Chloroflexota bacterium
AGTGACCTCTTGCATGTCAAGCAAGTGCTCTAACCAGCTGAGCTAGCCGCCCGAGGCTGGCAATTTTAGCCGGAACGGCCTGGCTCGCGTGAAGCGGACATCGCGACTGCTTCGCCCGCGGCGACCCCGCATGCCGGTCGTGGCCTCTCTCCGACCGGCGACGACGGCGCTGCCCAAGTAACCAGGGCGACTCAGCGGCGCATCCTGTCCGGCTGCGGTTCCGAGAACGCCGCCAGGAACGCCCAGGCCGCGACCACCAGGTGGAGCAGGTTGTCGCCCAGCGTCAGGTTGGCCAGGCCGAACGTGTTGGGCGAGGTTGGGCTGCCCGCCGGAAGGAGGAAGCCGTATACGCCGAAGAACAGCGCGATAACTCCAAACACGTTCACGAGCCAGCGATAGTGCGGGGTCAGCGTGTCGTTCAATCCCGGGACGAAGATCGCTGCCAGCGCCACGAGCCCGAGCCCGATGTGGGCAATGTTCTCGGCCGGGTCGACCCAGAAGAACAACCCGAGCACCCCGAGCAGCAGCAGCACTGCGCCGCCCACGATCAGGAAACCTCTTGGCGTGAAGAGGGTCTCCCTGTAGTTCATCAACCACCCTCCGTACGACGGGCATTAGCGGTGCGACGTACCGCATCAGCCGTCTGCGGCGCGAGTATTCGCGGTGGCCAGCGTCGGGTCAACCCTCGAAAGCATCGCTCCGGTGCACGACTTCGCCATCGATCATCGTGGCCAGCGGCCGGATCCGAGCGAAGGCAGCCGCGTCGAACGGTTCACGGAAGCTCTCCGCGGGGACCACCAGGAGATCCGCCCGATAACCCGAGATCAGCCGCCCGAGCAGCGGCTCGTCTGCCACGATCGCCGGATCCAGGCATGCCGCCCTGACGGCGCGGGCGAGGCTGACCGCATGGTGCGCTCCGGTCACCTGGTCGTCGACCCTGAACGGATCCCGGCGAGCGACAGCAACGGCGATCCCGGGCCACGGGTCGGCCGGCTCGACCGGCGCGTCCGTTCCGAGCGGGATGAGTGCACCGCCCTCGACCAGCGCGCGCAGCGGAAAGGTGTTCTCAGTGCGCAGGCCCCAGGCCACACGGGCGGGAACAGCGTCGCTGCGTAGGTGGACGGGCTGAAGCGATGCGGCGACTCCAAGCTCACCAAAGCGGGTCATATCGGCCGGATCGACCAACTGGGCATGCTCGATCCGACGCATCAGCCGGGTCGAAACCGGCGCGGCGGCGAAGACGTCGAGCACGCTGCGTACTGCGGCATCACCGATCGCGTGCACCTGGCCGCTGATGCCCGCGGCCGCGGCACGGCCCAGGAGCTCGGCGAGCTCCCGCGCCTCGGTCAGGATCATCCCGGTCGGACCACCCGTCGGCGGGTTCGTCTCCGCATCCTCGTACGGCGCGAGCAACGCCGCGCTGCGCGAGCCGAGCGACCCATCCGCAAACAGCTTCAGCCAGCCCATCCGATAGCGCGCGGCCCTGTCGGCCAGCATTCGATCGCCGTCGACCTCTGGCGGAGTCCCCTGCCCGCTGAAGAGTCCCAGCTCGATGGCGCGGTCGAGCTGCGGCGCACGGACGGAGGAATGCACGCGCAGCGGTAGGCGGCCGCGGGCGGCGAGCGACCGATAGAACAGCGGCCCGCGTTCGATTGCCGAGTCGGCAGTCAGCTCGCCCGGATCGTGACAACCGGTCAGGCCGAGGCCGGCCAGGTGCGCGGCCACCCGCTCCATGGCGGCTGTGAGGTCCTCCGTCGTGGGGCTCGGGATCGCCGAGTCGACCAGCGCCGAGGCCACTTCGTGCAGGATCCCGGTCGGCGCGCCCTCCCCGTCGCGGCGGATGAGGCCACCATCTGGGTCCACGGAACTCGAGCTGATCCCGGCCACCGCCAGGGCGCGCCGGCTGACCCAGCGCGTGTGGTGGTCATGCGAGTAAAGGGCGATCGGTCGGTGCGGCGCCACGGACTCGAGCATCTGTGTGTCAGGCCAACCCCCCAGCTCGTGCAGCGACCAGCCATGGCCCAGCAGCCAGCCCTCGCCATCACCTGCGGCGAGCATCTCGCGGTGGCGCGAGCCGACCGCCGCCAGCGCCGTGTCCAGGTCGGTGCCAGTCAGGTCGATCTGTTGCTCGGCGAGAACCAGCGTCATCAGGTGCAGATGCGCGTCGGTGATCCCGGGCATGACCACGAGATCGTCAGCCAGCCGCCATCGGCGGGTGCCCGGACCAGCGAGCGGGTCGAGCGCTGACTCGTCGCCCACCGCCAGGACGCGCCCGTCCGCGATTGCAAGGCCCCCTTGCCAGCCGAAACCGGCATCGCCACCGAGCGTGGCGACACGGCCGGTGATGATCAGATCCGCATGGGTATCCGCGCTCAACGTGCCGTGTCGTCGGAGATGAGCTCGGCCAGCTCGTCGACGTTGAGCCCGGCCGCCAGCCCCAACGCAAGTGCAACTCGTGTCTTTGGACCGTCGAGCGACGACATGAGCGCGCCTGCCTGTTTCCATGTCGCGCCGCCGCCCGGGAAGGCATAGATCGGGTCCACCGTTCCGCCGGGGCAACGGGTCGTCAGGCAGACCGTCGTTCCAGCGGCCATGAGCTCCCGGGCGGCGGCCAGCAGGTCAGGATGGGTGTTGCCCGATCCCGTCGCCGCCACAACCAGCCCACGCGGCCGGGACGCCGCCAGGCCACGGATGATCGCGCCGTCCATGCCCGTTACGACCGTGACCAGATGCACGTCTTCGACCGCCGCGGCCGGAATCTCAGCCAATCCCCGGCGGCCCGTGCGGGGGGCCCCGCGGCGCCCCACGATGCGGATCGTGCCACCAGCGACATCGCCCAGCGGCCGACCGTCGCGCGCTCGGAATGCGTCGAGCGCGGTGGAATGGGCCTTGACGGCCTGGTCGGCGCCGATCACGACGCCACCCAGCACGACCAGGACCCCCGCGCCGGCCAACTTGGGGCTGACGGCGCAGGCGACCGCGTCAGCGAGGTTCCGCGGCCCGTCGTAATCAGGGGAGGCAGCGTCGCGCATGGCGCCGGTCACCACCACCGGCTTCCCGGTAGGAAGCAGCAGGTCGAACGCGAAGGCCGTCTCCTCGAGCACGTCCGTTCCCTGCACTAGGACAAGGCCATCGACGTCCGCGCGGTCCAGTTGCGCCTGCATAACCCGCGCGATGTCGAGGATCTGCTCGAAGCGCAGGTGAGAGGCCGGCACGAGGCCCCAGTCGACCGCCTCGAGGTGCGCGATCCGGGCTGCCTCCGGGGCTCGGGCAAGGATGGCCGCCCCGTCGAGAACCGGCCGGTTGCCTCCGGCTTCCGGATCGGGCTGCATCGAGATCGTCCCGCCGGTGAAGACGATCGCGACGCGCTTCAACTCTCTGGAGTGCCTTTGCCCCGCGGCGCAGGGCCCGGGCGACCCGGTGTCACGGGCTTGGCCGCGATCTCGACGTCAGCCACTGCGTCCTCGGGCGCGTCGACGTAGCGCAGTGCGACAGGCTGCGTCAGCGATCGCAAGGTAACCGCGACCGGATCCACCGCGTCGACCAGCCCGCCGCTGCCCATCGGGTCATTGGACGCCTGTGCACGCCAGATTGAGCCCGCGGCGACGAGCAGAACGACTATCGATGCCCCCTGGACTACGACGGAGGTGCCGACAGCGTCGGCAACCGGGCCGACGAGAATGATCGGCAGGAAGCTGGCGATGCTGACGAGCATGTTGAGGACACCGAAGACTCGGCCGCGAATGTTCGCCGGCAGCACTTCCTGGAGCTGCACCTGTGCGGGTACGGCGACGAACGCGTAGGCCATGCCCATTGCGAAGGCCACGATGATGACCACCGATAGCAGCGAGATGACCGGGCCGAGCGAGAGGCTGCTGGTGAGCCGCTGGGCGATGGATAGAGCGAGCAGAGTCAGACCGAGTGCGACGAGGCCACCCTCGATGCCCCGACGGCGTGAGAAGTGGCGGCCGTACACGTTGAGCACGAGGATGCCCATCACCAGGCCAAGACCGAGCGGCAAGACGACGACCACGAAGTCCCGCTCCGACAGCCCCAGCACCTGCGTGGCGAAGCCCGGCCCCAGCACTCCGAGGACGCCGATCAGTGACGCGGTTATGGCGAGGTAGGTCAGGGGCCAGAACACTGTTCGGTTGCTAAAGATGAAACGAATGCCGTCGGCCAGCTGGCCGAACGTCGTTGCAACCGCACTCCCCGCCTCCCCGATGGCGTGCGCCGCCTCGCCCAGCGCCTGGGAAGGCCGCGTCATCGTGCTGGTTCGCGGGTTGTAGCTCGGCAGGAACCAGCACAGCACGGCACCGACGAGGTAGCTCGCCGCGACTGCGACGAGGAGCGCGGTCTGGCCGGCCAGGTTGACGACCAACGGCCCGAGCAGCGCGAAGCCGAGGAAGAACGAGGCCTGAAGGGTGAAGATGTGTAGCGAGTTAGCCGGCAGCAGCTGTTTGCGTGGAACGACGACGGGGATCATCGCCGCCTCGGCCGGGCCGAAGAACGTCGTCAGGGTCGAGATGATGACCATCAGCAGCAGGATCAGGCCGATGTCGTTTATCACCAGCCACAGCACCAGGAACAGCGCGGCGCGGACGGCGTTGGTGGTCACGAGGATCAGCCGGCGATCCAGCCGGTCGACATAGACGCCTGCGACAGCACCGAATATCACCGCCGGCACCAGGAAGCTCAGGATGAGCAGGCTGACGGAAGTAGAGGACCTGGTCAGGCTGAATACCTGGACTGTTAGCCCGTACAGGACCATGTTGCCGCCGACCTGCGTGACCACCTGCGCCACCCACAGCGCCAGGAAACGCCGATTGCGCAGGACGTTGAGCGTCTGATCCGGCTGAACCGCGGTGGTCACTGCTCGCCCTGTCCGACGAAGCCGCGGAATCGCCGTTCGAGCTCGCGGCGTTCGAGCATGACCCGCCTGCTGCAGCCGGCGCACGCGAGGCCGATATCCGCGCCGATACGGGTCACCTGCCACTCATGTGCCCCGCACGGGTGGGGCTTGGCCAGGTTCAGCCGATCACCGACCTTCAGCTCCAGGACCGTCTCGTCGCTCGCCATCGGCACTCAGTAGTAAGGCGGGGGTGGAGGACGGCGGCGCCCTCGCTGGATGAAGATCACGAGCACGACCATCGCCAGGACGACCAGCACCCCCAGGACCAGTGCTCCGACGATGCCGCCGAGCTGGTAGCCCAACTCGTATGGCGTCGGGCTGGGTGTTGGTCGCGGCACCACTGGCACCGCGCTGTGGCCGGGCGCGAGCGTGGCGCCCGGGCCGCTCGAGACGGGCCTGGATGCGCCTGGCGAGCCCGGTGCGGACGTCGGTTGAGCCGGAGTCCAGGCGCTTGGGACTGGTCCCGGCGGCGCGGGTTGCGGACCGAGCGGCACGGGTACCTCGGCTCCCAGCGATGCCATCCACGCGGCATTGAAAGCGGCCATGTCACCTGTCGTGGCGGCCATGAATGCATCGTCGTCGGACAGGCCCTGGGAGTAGCTGCGGACCAGTTCCCACAGCGTCGGTTCGCTGTAGGTGCGGATGAAGTAATCGACCGCGGAGACGCTTTCGCCGTAGGCGAGGAAGAACTGGTCAACCGGCGATGGAAAGAATCCCGCAATGCCGGGCAGCGGAATGAGCGTGCCCTCCCGCGCGGCGATTGAGACCACCGAGCTCCACTCGTTGGTGTAACCCTCCGAGAGGTACACCGCGATCCCCTCGTTCAGCCATCTGGGCGGCTCGTGGAATGGGTTCTCGGTCACCACGTTGAACACGAGGTGGGTCAGCTCGTGCGCGACGACCACCCGCTTCCGCTCTGGCGCCTGGTCGGGCGGCAGCCAGACGAACATCGTGGCAATGGTCGAGTGCGCTTCGCCGGCGATGTTCTCGCGGTTGGCCGATACGGCCTCAAGGAGGGCGTCCTGGGTGGCGTAGATGAACAGGTCCACGGGAACCGGCAAGGTGGAGCCGAGCAGCTCAGCCGCGTGATCGATAGCCGTGTTGGCAACGTCCGCGGCGGCCTGGGCGAAGGCGTCGTCGCCCTCATACCAGTGAACGCGGACGAGGCCCTGCTCTATCGTCCGCCACTGGAACCGATCGTCAGTCACGGTCACCTGGCCAACGGGCCCGAGGCTGGTGGTCCCATCGGCCGCACGGACGCGGAACTGGTACTCGATGTGGGAGTTCGGAGCGCTGTTGCCGTCGAAGAAGCAAGAGCAGCCGATTGACGTCGGCACATCGATCGCCGCGGTTGCCTCCCAGCCACCGGCGACAGTGCCCGGGTGAGCGGGCACGATGATCTGCGGATCATGCCCGGCGAGCTTCAACACCAGCTCGACCGTGCCACCGTCCACGCCGTCGATCGTGCTCGTAACCGTCAACGGCTCGCCCATAGGGGCTGACGCGTTTGGCTGGCCGAAGACTGGCTCGGCCGCGATGGTCGCCGCAGGCGCCGCGAGTACCGCGCCGAGAACAAGGGCAAGCGCGAGCAATACACGCGCAACCACGTTCACCGGCCGCTCCCAGGCGCCCAGTCGAGCCCGGCGACCCTGATGATTCCGACCCCGGCCACGCTGGCCCCGAGCAGCCCATTCTTGGCGAGCGCCCAGGACTCTCCGTATGCCAGCGGGACCACCGGTGCCTCGCGCGCCAGAACGTCTTGCGCCTGGCTGTAGAAGCGCTGTTGCTCGGCCGGATCGTCAGTGGCCGCGGCTTGCTCGATGAGCGCGTCGTACTCGGCGTTGCTCCACCCGCCGTCGTTGCTCCTGCTGCCTGTCTCCAGGAGCAGCCCGAGGAAGTCGTGCGGATGGGGATAGTCGGCGCTCCAGGCCAGCGTCCAGATGCCGGGCGCGCCGGGACCGTGCTGTCGGCCGATGTACTCGCGGAAGTCATGAACCTCGACGTCGACCTGCACGCCAAGGTTCTCCTCGAGCTGTGCGGCTACTGTCTGCTCGTAGCCCACGCCGTACGTGGCCAGGACAACTCGCGGGAATCCGGCACCGCCCGGGTAGTCGGCGTCGGCGAGCAGCTGTCGCGCGACCTCTGGCTCGTAGCTCGGACGGTGGTCGACATCGTCGCGCCCGGGAATACCCGCGGGGATCATCGAGGTGGCCGGTACGTCGTCGCCCAGCCTGACCATCCGATCCCAATCGACGGCCTTCGCGAATGCAAGTCGAACGGTCGGGTTGTCGAAAGGCGCAACGCGCGTATCGAAGCCGTAGTAGCTCACGGTGAAGTCCGTGGAACGGCGCAACTGCGGTCCGAGTTCCGAGTCGTATGCCATCCATGAGGCGTCAAAGCTCGAGACGCCGACGTAGTCGACCGTCCCATCCTGGAAGGCGTCCACGCTGCTCTTGTCGCCGAAGTCGGTAACCAGCTCAACCACATCGTGCGGCGGCGTCCCCGCCCAGTAGTGCGTGTTGCCGGTGAGGTGGATCACTCCCTCCGAGGGAATGGACGGCACGTACGCTCCGGAGACGACGATGTTGGCCGGAGGAGCGGTGTCCAGCTGCCCGAACATGGAACGCGGCACGATCGCAAGCGAAGGCGACGCGGTCACGGACAGGAAATACGTCGCGGGGCGGCGCAGGTCGACGACCACCTGGTCGCCATCCGCGCGCAGGCCGACGCCGTCGGGTCCAATGGTTCCGGCCTGGTAGTCGGTCGCTCCCTGGACGTCGCTCAAGAGGCTGACCAGCGGGGAAGGATGGACGGGGTCGATCAGGCGCAGCCAGCTATCTACGACGTCCTGCGCGGTAATCGGCGTCCCGTCGCTGAAGGCGATGCCCGGGCGCATGTGGAAGGTGATCTGTAGGCCGTCCTCGGATGCCTGCCAGGAATCGGCCAGTGCCGGCTGGACGTTGCTATCGGCATCGAAGGCGGTGAGGCCCTCGAATACCTGGGCGATCACATTGGCCGACCCCGAGTCGCCGGCCCGCGCAGGGTCCCACGTGAAAGGCTCACCGGATCCAATGCGCGCGTCGACCTCGCCCTGCCCATAGGTCACTTGGCCGCAGCCGACAACGGCGAGGACGGCGAGGGTCATCACCAGCGCCCATAGGCGGCCCATCACGCGGGAGTCAGTAGACACGGGCCGAAATTCTAGCCGCTGGCCGGGTTGACTCCGTTTCGCTGCGGCGGTGTACGCTGACGTACACGGACCCTGGGCTTAGGGGAGCTCGAACGTCACTGAGGGGGCCCTGGATGGATCTGGAACAGGATCTTCGGAGCGTGTCGGACGAGATGGTGCGCACGCTCGAGCAATTGCAGCGCCTCGAGACCGAGAAGCGCGCTGCGTCACCGGGCACCCCCCGGTTCGTTCGGCTCGCGCGCGAGATCGAGAAGCTTGCTGCGGTGGTCTTCAACCAGACGTCCGTCCAGCAGTCACTTGCCGAGCGCACCCACGCGGCCACGCAGGCCGGCGTGGAGATCCCGCCTATCGAACAGATCGAGACTACGCGTGACGTCTCCTTGATCCTCACGGAATGGCGCGACGCTGAGCGTCGCGTCGCGTCTACGGCCATGGACACCGCCAACCACGCCACGGCGGCCGGCGACGCCCGCCGTCTGCGCGAGGAATACCATCGGGCCTACAAGGCGCAGTCGACCGAGAACCCCAAGAAGTCCTGATCCTCGTGAACGCTGTCGACCAGGACGACCTGCGCAGTCGCCTGACGCCGCTTCAGTACTCGGTCACGCAGGAGGCCGCCACAGAGCCGCCATTTACCGGCGTCTACGTGGACAACCACGACGCCGGCGTCTATCGCTGCATCGTCTGTCGTGAGCCGCTCTTCGAGTCTGGCACGAAGTTCGAGTCAGGATCTGGTTGGCCGAGCTTCTATGACGTGGTCGAGAAGGGCCACGTGAAGGAGAAGTCCGACTTCGCGCACGGCATGATGCGCACCGAGGTCGTCTGCGCCAACTGCGGCGCGCACCTGGGTCACCTCTTCCCGGACGGCCCCAACCCCACGGGCCTGCGTTACTGCATCAACTCCGCATCGCTCGACTTCGAGCCACGGACCGCGGACGCCGAGGCAGCCGCCGACCTTTAGCGCGTGTCCTTGGCTTTCTGCTCCATGTACCTGCGCACGCGCTTCTCGGTTTCGTCGGTGTTCACGACCAGCAGCGCCCATATCGCCGCCAGCGGCCAGCCGATGAGCGTAACCATGAGCAAGAGGCATACCAGCGCCTGACCGGCGCGCCCTGCGAGCAGCATCCCGAGGGGCGGAAACAGGATCGCGATCACATACTTCATCGGCCGGTTGCCTCACTGCTTCGTGGGTGACCGAATCATAGGCGCCCACCGTGGGAAACCTGACGGCTGCCCGGACCGTCGAGAGGTGATAGTGCGAAACAAGATCCCCGCCGTCGGAATCCTCGCTGCGGCGCTCCTGATTGCCGCTTGTGCCTCGACGCCATCAGCCACGCCCGAGACGATCTCGCTCTCGACCCAGCCGCCCCCGCAGTCCGAGGGGTGTGATCAGGCCCTCGGGCATGGCCGGCTCGTCCCAGACCCGCGATCGGGCCTGGCCATTGCAGGCTCGGACGGAACAGCTCAGCCGGTCATGTGGCCGTTCGGGTTCTCGGCGGTCCTCGACGACGCCAGCCGAATCGTTCTGCTCAACGAAAACGGCCAGCCAATCGCTCGAGAAGGCGACACGGTCGAGTTCGGCGGCGGACTGGGCCTGAACAACTTCTTCTGGGTCTGCCCGGCAGAGGTGAGAGTGGTCGCCCGGGCACAGTAGTTCGGCCGGATCTGGAAGGACATACCGCGAGTGGTCTTCTCGAGGACGCTCGAACGAGTCGACGCTGGTAGCCGTCTCGTAAATGGAGACGCCGTGGAGGAGGCTGCGCGACTCAAGTCGGAGCCCGGAGGGAACATGGACGTCGGCGGTGCGGCGCTGGCCGGGTCATTGATCGCGGCGGGCCTGGTCGACGAGTACCGCCTCCTCATTCACCCCGTCATCCTTGGCGCTGGACACCCGCTTTTCCCGCCGCTCGAGGAACGGGTCTCGCTCCGTTTTATCGAATCCCGAACCTTCAGGTCCGGCGTCGTCTACCTCCGATACGAGGCGGTCAACCGGCAGGACTGAGTTCGGTACGTGGCGTGACATCAGAAACCTGAGCTTCTCGGTCTTAGGGGGTGAATAGCCT
>JBBDRY010000025.1:0-9856 GCA_040905225.1 Chloroflexota bacterium
CACAACTAGCGGGCCGTGCAGACTAGTTGTAGACTAGTCTGACGATGAAGACGATAGGCGCTTACGAGGCCAAGACACACCTGCCTCGCCTTTTGGATGAGGTCGCGGCCGGCGAAACGATCACGATCACCAAACACGGCGTACCGGTTGCGACCCTTGTGCCCGCACGACCCGAGCGTAAGTCTGCGCGCGCGGCTGCCGACGACCTTCGCGCCTTCCGCGACAGGCATCCTCTCAACGGCATCAAGATCCGCGATCTCATCGAAGATGGCCGGCGTCGGTGATCGTTATCGACGCTTCCGTTGCGCTTGCCTGGTGTCTTAAGGATGAGGCGAGCGACTTTGCCGACGGTGTTCTTGAGCGAGTCATCGCGGACGGAGCATCGGCCCCCTCTCATTGGCCGATCGAGATGGCGAACGGGATCCGGAGTGCAGAGCGTCAGGGACGGATCGACATTGACGAGGTCGCAGACGTGAGCCAGATGCTGGATCAACTCGGCATCGAAGTGGTGCCGGTTGAGTTGACGACTGCGCTGTGGTCCGTCCTTGATGTCGCACGTACACACGAGCTGAGCGCGTATGACGCTGCCTACCTGAGCCTCGCGCGGTTTCGTGGGGTGGCACTGGCGACGCTCGACGATCGACTCCGGAAGGCCTGTAAGAGCGCAGGAGTTCAATTGGTCGACTAACCGGCGACGATCAGGGCCACTCCGAGCACAACCACCACCGCGCCAGCCACACGCGCCGGGCCGACGCGCTCGTGCAACAGGACCGCGCCGAGTACGACGGCGATCACGACGCTGACCTCGCGTACGGCGGCCACGCTCGCCGCGGGGGCCATCGTCAGAGCCACCAACACCAGTCCGTAGGCAACGACTGTCGCGATCCCGCTGACCACGGTCGCGGGCTGGAGCGCACCGCGGATCCTGTCGACGCCACCGCGCGAGTAGACGAACGCCACTGATGCGATGGCCGGGGCAATCAGGATCAGGAAGACGTAGGTAATCGGGTCGGCATAGCGGACGCCCTCCTTGTCGACCAGGGTGTATCCGGCGATCGAGGCGGCAACGGCCAGCGCCATCGCGACGTCCGACCACTTGGCGCCTCCCCTCAAACCTCTGACGAGGATTACTCCGACGCCGACGAGAGCCACCCCTGCCGCCTGCGGAACCGATGTGGCCACGCCGAGCGCGGCTACCGACACGATGAGCACGATCACCGGCGCACTACCGCGAGCGATCGGGTAGACGAGCGACATCTCGGCTCGGTTATAGGCCGTCGTGAGCAGCCAGAAGTAGACGATCTCGAGCACCGACGAGGCGACGATGAAGGGCCACGCCTGCGGCTCGACGTGCCAGCGCAGGAGGGCGATGGGTGCTACCGCAATGACACCCACGGCGATGGCAAGCGCAGTGACCGCCTGCGTATCGCGGGCGCGAGCGACTACGAGATTCCAGAACGCGTGGACAACCGCCGCGCCGAGCGCGATCGCGAGCGCCGTCAGCGGCATTTAGACGGCGGCGGGAACCTTCGAGACCAGCTCCTCGAAGCGCTCGAGTGCGCGGCGCAGGTTTGGTTGCGAGTTGGCGTAGCTGATGCGGATGTTGTCGGGGCAGGCCTTGCCGAAAGCGGTCCCCGAAAGGACGCACACGCCTGCTTCATATAGGAGCTTCTCGGCGAGTTCGGCGCCTGACATACCGGTCCCGCTGATGTTCGGGAACGCGTAGAAGGCACCCGAGGGCATCCGACAACGCACGCCCGGAATCTTGTTCAGACCTTCGACGACCAGGTCACGCCGGGCGCGGAACTCGGCGGCCATCTGATCGACCGAGTCCTGCGGACCGTTGAGCGCCTCGGCGGCGGCGATCTGCTCGAAGCTGCTGGTGCACGACACGCTGTTGATGATCAGCTTGCTGTAGGCCTCGACCAGGTTGGGCGGCACGATCGCGTAGCCGAGTCGCCAACCGGTCATCGCATAGGACTTGGAGAAGCCGTCGAGGACGATCGTGCGTTCGGCCATGCCGGGCAGCGATGCGATCGAAACCTGCTCGCCGTCGTAAACCAGGCGGCCGTAGATCTCGTCGGCGAGTACGACGATGTCGTTTTCGCGTGCGACGTCGGCGATGGCCTCAAGGTCGTCCCGCGTCAGTACGCCGCCGGTCGGGTTGTGGGGCGAGTTGAAGATGATCATCCGGGTGCGCGGCGAGACGAGCGAGCGGAGCTCGTCCGGGTCGAACCTGAAGTCACTTTCCTCGCTCAACGTGAGCGGGACAGGGGTACCTCCCGCGTATCGAGTCATCGATTCGTAGATCGGGAAGCCCGGGTCGGGATAGATGACCTCGTCGCCCTCATCGATCAGCGCCAGCAGGGCGTAGAACATGATCGGCTTGGCGCCGGGTGTCACGACAACGTTCGCTGCATCGACGGGGAAGCCGCGGCGCATGGTCGAGTCCCGCGCGATTGCCTCGCGCAACTTAGGCTGACCGAGCGGCGGTCCGTAGTGGGTCCATCCCTCGTCGAGCGCCTTCTTGGCGGCGTCACGGATGTTTACTGGGGTGTCGAAATCAGGCTCGCCGACCTCGAGATGGATCACGTCGTGACCCTGTGCCTCCCAGGCTCGGGCGCGCGCGGCAGCCTCGAAGGCGGTTTCAGTGCCGATTCCGACCATGCGCTTGGCGAGCTGCATCGGCGGCATGCTAGCAGGGGCAGTGACGTGGTCTAGCGGACGACGATCACGACCGATGAGTCGAGGAGAACGTTGTCGCGGCTGCAACCGCTTCCCGTCGAGAACGTCGACGACACGGTGATCCTCCACGTGCCGGGCGGAAGGCCGAGCTCCGGGTCTTCCAGCACCGAGCGATCGGCAATTGGACCGTCTCCGTCCACCAGTTGGCCCTTGCGGAAATCCACTACGAGTGGGGCGCCGCTTGTCAGCGATAGGGGAACACACCACATGGGGTGGATGTCGCTCAGGGAGAACGGCCCGTCGAGCTGGCGCACGCGGAAACCGTCCATGAGGCCCGCTCCCCACAGCTCGGTCGTCTCGGTCGGTCCGTCGTACGTCAGCTCGGCACGGATGTCGATCGGCTCGTTGGCCGCGTACTCGATCGCACCCTCGATAAGTCGCAACGTGAACGTGCCGACCTCGGTGTCCTCGCTGTCCACGCCGGCAGATGCTCGCGTCAAGATGACATCCACTGCCCCCGGCGCGATTTTGTCGGTTGGATACAAGTGGACGCTCTGTGTGCCTACCACGTCAAGGCATCCCTGCTGCTCGCCGACCGGCGCGTCGAGGAGGTCGACGTGGATGGTGTAGCGAGTACCCGCGTCCTCGGTCGGCATCGCGAAGACTTCGATGTGCGCGGGCATGTGCGTGCACACGCTGGATACCTCCCACGTCACGGAAATCCCCTCCCCGTACGACGAGTGATAACTACGGTTCACGGTCGGCTCGGGCGTGGTCTCACCCGAGCCCACGGACGCCTGACACGCGCCGACCAGGCCTGTGTGATCGAGAACAGTCACCTCGGTTGGACGGGCGTAAGCCGCGCCGTATGGGCATTCCAGCCTGCCATCAGATGGGGGCGTCAGCGGCGGCAGCGGGATTTGGGCCTGCGAAGTGATCACCGATCCCGCGTCAACGTCCTCGCTCAATGTCAGCAGGATCGCGTGCCTGACGAGCGATGTGCGGCAACTACGCTCGTAAAAGGTTTCGAGCAGCGTGAAGTCCGTTCCCGCACGCGCTAGCGTGAAGATGCCCTCCGCTTCGCACGGGCGGCCTTGCCATTCGATCTGCAGCGTACGCATGTCCCCACCCGGGTTGAATACCGGACTCTCGCCGGTGGCGGCGACCGCAGCGCACGACTCGACGACGCCTGCCTGATCCCCGAAAGTCACGTGGCCGTAAGTGGCCAGGAATTCTTCCGGCGACGCAGTGCACTCAATGGCGACAACGGGCGGCGGAGTGGGCGTTGCGGTGGGCAGTGGCGTAACCGGCGAACCCGACGGCTCAGGTGTCACGAAGGGCTCTGCCAGCGTGGCGTCGCCGTTGATCGTGAGGCGGCCGACGACCTGCCAGATCCAACATGGCGGCTCGACGGAGCCGGGGCACGTTCCGGCGAGCCGTCGCGCAACCACATATGCACCGGCGCGAGGTTCAGCTGATCCATCAATGGATACGGGCTCTGGCGCGTAGTCGGAGTAGGCGCTTCCTTGAACCTTGATTGCGCCCTCCGGAGTGACGAAGCCATCTCTGGCGAACCGAGACCGCTCGCGCGTGAGCCACGATGGGTTGACGCAGCCTCGCCCGTCCGGCAAGTAAGGAACTTGGCCGGCGGGTCCACAACGCAGCGGGCCGACGATTCCAGTCAACCAAGCGGGGACCACGCGAATCTCTTCGAGAGGCATCGCGTCGAAATCTATGTACTGAATTTCGCTCAGCGCAGAGGCAATTTCTTCCGGCGGGTTGCGGCCCACGAACATGACACTGCCGTTCGCATCGACGGATAGGACCATGACGCCCTCCATCGGAGTCTGCGGACGATCCCACCACGCCCACACAGGATCGATCCCAGGGCCTGTCAGCTCAGTCCCCTCGCCCTCCAGAGTCGGGTACCAGCGAGTTTGGACGGGGGTGAGTGGATCAGTGCCTAGAAGGTCGCCCAGATAGCAGGGGCCGGGCGGCGGGCACGGGCGCAGGAACAGCGCTGGGTTAGAGGCGATTTGCGCGTTCACCAGTACTGTCTCGCCACGTAGCTCACCTGCTGCCACGCGAGCAGCGAACTCTCGGACGGGCATCAAGCTGATCGTCGAAGGGGGCGCGGCGAGCAGACCTGGCGACGGGCTGGGACCGCCCGGCCCCAGCCGAGGGAGGGCCACGACCAGGACGAGAAGAATTGCCGCTGCCCCAGCGAGGCCGGCAAAGGCGGGCAAGCGCCGGTTCCTTACTGGTTCGGTAGCGGTGTCGATTTTGGTCCCAACACCGACGACAAAGTCGCGGACCGACAGATCCGATTCAACCCTTCGGCCTGTCGATCGCCGTCGAAGCTGCGCGATCAAGTCGGCGTCAGTTATCGGTCGGTGCTCGCTCACGTCCGATCCAGTTCCTGCTGGAGCGCGCCGCGGGCGCGACTGAGGCGCCACTTGACCGTTCCGGATGGAATGCCGAGCCAGTTGGCTATGTCGCGGATGCCGTAGCCGTGCAGGTGGTGGAGCACGAGGATGGCGCGTTGGTCGACGCTCAGTCGGCCGAATGCCTCGTCGAAGTCGGTCCCATCGAATGAACCGACCGCGGCTTTGGTCTCCAGAACCTCCTCCAGTCCCACCTCACGCACGCGACCTCGACGACGGAGTGCGCTCCGACAGTGGTTGATGAGGATTCGGCCAAGCCATGCGTCGAAGCGATCGACATCGCGCAGATCGCGGATTTTCCGCCACGCCGCTACGAACGCATCCTGGGCTGCGTCGCGGGCGTCAGCGTCGTTGCCCAAGATGGCCAGTGCGGTCCGGTACACGGTTTCCGCCTTGGCGGCGACGATCAAGTCGAAGGCCTCCCGATCTCCGGCGCGCGATCGGAGCAGGAGCTTGCGATCCATCCACTCCCTCGATGCGTGCGCGGGCTTCTACTGATTCGACGCTCGCGCTGAGCAATCGGTTGGCCTAGAGGCTAGAGGCGCAGCTTGGGCTGGTCGAGGCCAGCAGATTCGGTCGGGTCAGCGCACGCGAACGATGATCGACGCGCTCATGTCGACGCCCTGGCCGATGCCAGGCGTTAGTTCGTTCCGCGGACCTCGATTACGACCGATGCCGTGAGCTTGACCAACTCTCCGCCGCACTCGCCCGAATAGAACTCCGAATACGCGGTGATGGCCCACGTGCCGGCCGGTAGGCGCAGCTCTGGGTCGGCGAAGAATGACATGTAGAAGTCGCGCAACGGATCGTCCTCGCTCCATCCGCCGCTCTTGCGGTACGGCTCGACCAGCTCGACGCCATTTGTCAGTGAGTCACGGATGCAGGGTTCATTCCACCCGGGGCCGATGGAGATGGGGCCGTCGAGTTGTCGCACACCGAAGCCGTTCACGAGCTCGCCGACACCCGTCACCACGGCCGACCTGGCAGGGCCCTCGTAGACGAGCTCCGCGTGTACATCGATGGGCTCGTCAACCGCGTACTCGGCCGCACGCGCGAAAACAGTGAGCGTGAAGGTGCCCGCCGCCGTCAGTTGACTGTCAGTGCCACTCATCCCGTGGGTGATGAGTGCATCGACCCTCTCGGCCGAGAGTGGCTCGTTCAGAAACAGCCTCAGTTGCTGAGTGCCGACCACATCTCGGCATCCCTGAATCTCTCCAGCGACTGGGTCCAGAACGTCGAGGTGCAACGCGTATTTCGGTCCCTGGGGATGTTCGCGGGTGCCTTCTGGTGGCGGCCAAAGATCGACTCGCGCTGGCATGGAGCTACATATCGCTGCAACCTGCCACGCCAAGGTGAGAGTCGCTGGGTCATCGGCGGCATTGGCCAATGAGATCTGCTCGGCGGGCGTTTCGGAACTTATCGAGGCCTCGCAACGAATCACAAGCCCGGCGTGGTCGACAATCGAAACCTCTGTCGGGCGGCCAACCGGATCTGAGTAGGGGCAAGCCACAGTCTGTCCCGCCAGCACCGGATCTCCCGTGGCCGGGGCATCGGGAGGGGGATTCGGGTCGGGTGAGTCGCTCGCGCGGGATATCGAAGCAGTCACCGTTCCTGCGTCGATAGGTTTGAGCATGTTCAGGACCAGGTACCCCGCCGAGGGGTTGTCGCACGACGCGTACTCATCGGCAAGATTCACGTCAATCGAGAGAGCGTCTGGATGCCGGCTCACAAGAACGTTGGCTTGGTGATCGCAGACAGTCCCACGCCAAATCACCTGAAGCTGGCTAGTTCCTGAGTTGCGGACTGTCGGCTTCGACCAGTCGACGATCATGAATTCCGGTGTTCCGGCGAACGCGGAGCAGTCGCCAACCAGGCCGGTGTGGTCGCTGAGGGAGACCTTCGGCGCGAGATCCGGTTCCCCAGATGTTGGATCAACGGGGCATTCGATCATCCGCGAAACGGGCGTTAGTGTCGGCGTAGGCGTCGCCGTCGGCAGGTCGGTACCGACGCGAATTACCTGCATGTCGACCTTGTCGGCAGCCGTCGGCTCGCGCATGTACAGCAAGAGGCTGTGCTCGACCGGCAGCCCATCGCACAGGGTGTTGAGCGGAAGGTCGCTCTCCGCCAGCAACTCGAACGCAGTCTGGTTGCGCCGGAACGTGAACCTACCGGAGATTTCACATACGGACGCCCAGTGGACAACCAGGACCGTTTGGTCTTGCCCCAGGTTCGACACGGTCAATGGTGCGACATCGGTTGTCGGTGCCGACGAACCTTCGCAGCGCTCGATCAGGCCGGTCTCGTCGACGACCGTGTGACGTCCCCACGCTAAGGATTGGTCCTGTTGCGACGGATCCAGCGACGCAATCGGCCCGCACGTGTGCGTGATCGGCAGCACTGCCGGGGTCGGTACAGGGTCTGTCGGCGTCGGAGCCACCGTGGGACCCGTGGATACACGACCGACGACTTCCCACTGCCAGCAGGGCGCCACCTCAAAGCAGACGCCGTACAGACGGGGAGCAACGGCGAACACATGCGCACGGTCGTCCGTGTGGACTCCGAAGGTTCGGGCCGCTCCGCGCTGCACGGGGAGATGCGCACCGCCCCGGCTCAGCCCCTCCGCCGAAGGCCGCTCACTCACCAGGGAATCGCGTGGCTGGCAGTAGTTGTTCGGCAAACCGGGAATTGGGCTTGATGACGGCGCGCGGCAATCGATGAAGATCTCGCGACCGGATCCTTCGACGCTCCACAGCCAACCTTCCACGAGAATGACGTCCTCAGGAGACAACGAGTCGATGTCGATCTGGTTCGCTGCTTCGACTGAGATCGCGTCCGCGCTGGATGGAAGAACGGTTCCGAGGTACTCGATGAAGCCGGCCGTTGAGACCGACAGGACAAGCCTTCCCTCGATCGGCGGCTGTGGCGCCTGCCAGGACCAATCACCAGGCTCTGCACGTATGGGCCGCAGCGAGTTGAGCGTCTCAACATAGGGTGCGTTGACCCAGATCGTTTCACCGGGCACGTCCAGGCGACCAAGCACGCAGTCGCCGCCGGGTGGCGCGTCCTTTGGGAACATGTACTCCTGCCAACAGTTGAAGCCGTACAGGATTCCAGGAGCGTCGTACCTTCGAATTGCACCGTCGACGAGGACAGTCTTCCCATTCAACACTCCAGCCGAAACCTGCGCCGCGAACTCGGCGGCAGTGAGGACGCGCGCTCCATTCGGTGGCGGACTTGCGCTCGATGATGGCTGGCCGGGCGAAATCCGGGGCACGGCTACGACAAGGACCACCAGGATCGCGGCTGCGGCCGCGAGACCGGCGAACGCGGGCGCGCGTGAGGCTGTGACCCGCTGCGGGCGGGTGTCGATCGCGGCGCTCACGGCGGGGAGCAGGTCCTGGCGTGACCAGTCGCGGCTCAGGCTGACGCTTCGAGATCGGCGCTCGAGCTCGGCCGCCAGTTGATCGTCGTCTAGTCGCCGCGGCTCGCTCATTGCCGCTCCAACTCTGCGCGCAGCGCGTTGCGCGCCCGACTGAGCCGCCACTTGACCGTCCCGGACGGGATGCCCATCCACGCCCCGATCTCGCGTACGCCGTAGCCGTGCAGATGGTGCAGCACCAAGATGGCGCGCTGGTCGACATTCAGTCGGCTGAACGCATCATCGAAGTCGCTCGACTCGTGTGAGTCGGGTGAAGTCTGTCGGTCGGCCGAATCGGGCGAATCGTCAACCGCCACCTCGCGGACACGCCGCCGCCGACGCAGTGCCATGCGACATTCGTTGATCAGGATCCGGCCGATCCAGGCATCGAACCGCTCGAGATCGCGCAGGCCGGCAAACGAGCGCCACGACGCGATGAAGGCCTCCTGGGTGGCGTCGCGTGCGTCGGCTTCGTTGCCCAGGATGGCCAGGGCCGTGCGGAACAGCGGTTCGCCCTTGGCGACGACGATCAACTCGAAAGCCTCCCGATCTCCGGTGCGCGCTCGGTCAAGGAGCTCGCGATCCATCCACTCCCTCGATGCGTGCCCGGTTCTGAACTATTGATGCCGACAGAGGCCGATCGGTTGGCCGATCAGAGCGTAGTGCGAGAATCTGCGCATGGCGCGCTATTTCGGGATCGACGAGGCCAACGACGTGCTCGCAGAGGCCCGCCCCGTGCTCGAGGAGCTCCGCGACGATCGCGAGCGGGCGGCCGAATTGCAGGCTGGCCTCCAGCGCCACCGCGAGAACAACGGCAGCGCGGAGCACGCCCAGCAGCTGGCCGAACAAGAACAGGAATTACGCGAGATCGTCCGCCGGATGCAGCGCGACGTCGCTCAGATCGACGAGTGGGGCATCACGCTGCGGGAGATCGGCACCGGCTTGATCGACTTTCCCGCGCTCGCCAATGGACGCCCGATCTGGCTGTGCTGGCGCCTCGGCGAGGGCGACGTCGAGTGGTGGCACGAGACGAACGTGGGCTTCGACCAGCGCCAGCCACTCTCGGAGCTGACCTAGGCGAGATCGCGGCCACCTTGTGCGTGCCGATGTTCGCCAGGCTGACATACGGCGGCAAAGACTGCCCTAAGGCGAGCCGACTTCGGCGACGTGCGTTAAGACTGGACTTCCCGAGCATGGCGCGAGTGCCAACTAGGGGCGCGTCGCTGCCTCCGTCGGGGGGTTAAGGCTTTCATAGCCCGTTGGGCTCTAGCGGTCATCGCAACATTCCTCGTCATAGCTGCCAAGTGTG
>JBBDRY010000026.1:0-9831 GCA_040905225.1 Chloroflexota bacterium
GAGTGCTAACCAAGGCCTGCCGGTGAGTTACGACGCGATCGTTGTTGGCCTCGGCGCGATGGGCAGCGCGGCTGCTTATCAACTCGCCTCGCGGGGCGCGCGCGTCCTCGGGATCGAGGCCTTCGGACGCGCTCACGAGCTGGGCTCTTCTGGCGGGCTCACGCGCATAATCCGCCTGGCCTACTTCGAGCATCCCGACTACGTCCCCATGCTTCGCGCCGCCTGGGAGCTGTGGCCGCGCATCCAGGCCGACGCTGGCGACGAACAACTGATCCAGGTGACCGGCGGGCTGTACATCGGCCGGCGTGGGAGCTCGGTCCTCGATGGCTCCCTGAAGAGTGCCCAGACACACGGCCTCGCGCACGAAATGCTCGACGCGGAGGAGACCAGCCGGCGCTTCCCGGCGTTCCGACTCGACGCGGACATGGACGCGCTGCACGAGCCGCTGGCCGGCATCCTCTTCCCCGATAAATGCATCGGAGCGCATCTCAGCCTTGCCGAAAGCTCCGGCGCAGAGCTCCATTTCCAAGAACGCGTGACGGGCTGGTCGTCGGACGCCACAGGGCTCACCGTCACGACGGACCGCGGCAGCTACAACGCCGAGAAACTCATCGTCGCGCCAGGGGCGTGGCTGCCGAAGCTCGCGCCCGAGCTGAATCTCCCACTCAGGGTCGAGCGCAACGCCCTCTTCTGGTACGAACCCCTGGCACACCCACAGAACTTCGAAGCAGACGCGCTCCCTGTTTGGATCCTCGAGCTGGACGACGACTACGCGTTCTACGGCTTCCCGTCGCTACCGGGACAGGGCGTCAAGGTCTCGCGTCACCATGGCGGTCGACAGGTTGACCCAGATGAGATCGACCGGGAGGCGACAGACGAAGACGAGATCGCCGTGCGGGATTTCATGGCGCGCTACATGCCGGCAGCCAGCGGCCGTCGGCTCGACTCACGCGTGTGCATGTACACCAACACGCCCGACTTCAACTTCATCCTGGACTACCACCCCGAGGACAAGCGCGTCGTGATCGCCTCGCCCTGCTCGGGCCACGGGTTCAAGTTCTCGAACATCATCGGCTCGATCGCGGCCGACCTGGCGCTCGAAGGGCGCACGACGTTCGAGATTGGCTTCCTGTCGATCGACAGGTTCGCGACCGGCTGAAGATTTGCGTCCGGCTGAAATTTCGCGTCCGGCTGAGGTCGGGGGAAGGCTCGGCGTGTCGTCAGTTTATTAGAGGTATCGAGTGGTGCCGTGCAACTTGTACGGTGTGGAGTGTCTCTTCGATGCGGCAGGACCTCGGTCCCTACCGTCATCCGAGCGTCACGGTTGCCCGTGAGAGCCGTCGAGCCGTCCCCCGACCCCGCGGGAGTTCGCGCTAGAGCATAGCCCCCTCTCGTGCGGCCGCGTCCGTTTCCGTGGGCGTGGTGCCGTCCGCCGCGGAAGTCGACTCCGACTCCGGCCGCGCCCCGCTCACCGGCACGCCGGCCGCGGCACGCACGGTCCAGGCACGGACGAGGTGGCGCCACGCGCGCCGCACCGAGGATCGCTCCCGCTTGTCGACCGCGAAGATCGCCCGCAGCGAGCCACTCGCGACGATCGCCGTGACCTCCCAGCCTTCCGGACCGCGACCGCGGCGCAGGCCGCGCGCGAACAGCAGGGCAGCTCGATAGATCTCCACCCGCAGTCGCGACGGCATCGCCACCAGCTCAGCCGGCGGCGGGCTCGAGGTGTCGTACGCGATGCCGTTCGGAAAGAGCCGCCTGAAGTCGGCGATCAACAGCGCGACGCTGGGCAGTTCCGAGGGAGCAACAGAGACCTCTTCTGCCGCGACCCGGGCGCCCTCGCCTTCGCCCGCGGCCCAGAGGCCCAGGCCATCCTCGGCCAGCTCGCGAGCGGCGACCTGCGGATCGGCCCATTCGCGCGTGTCGGGGGCCGAATCGATCAACCCTGCCGATGCGCGCGCGAGCTGCTCCGCGCCAGGGGCCGCGGGCTGGCCTGCCGGGGCGAACGTCCAGAGCATCTGTGGCGTCACCCAGGTGGCGGCCCCACCACGCCGCTGTAGTGCGGCGCCGAGGCGGTGTGCGACGTTCCTTCTGCGCCAACCCTCGGCGCGACGGGCTTCGGCAGTGCTCCCTCGGCCGCTCACGCGGTCGTCAAAGGTCAGCCGCGTGACGGTGACGGTGGGCGAGCGCCGCCCGACCGTCCTGAGCCGCACCAACCACTCGGGAAAGGCGATGACACCCTCATCAGAAGCCCCTCCCCCGCGCAGGCTGAGCAACAGAAGCAGCGAGGCGAGCAGCGCCGCCGAGATGGCCACCAGACGACCATCCGCAGCCAAGGGCAGTGCGAAGCATGCGACCACGGCCGCGACTCCAACAGCCCCGGCGGCCGTCAAGCGCACGTACGCCCCTCTGGTGAAGGCCTGCATCTGCGCTGCCGCCAGCACCGAACGGACGACGAAGAGCGCGACCAGGGCCGCGATCAGAAGCGGCGTGAACGACGGCAGCACGAAGACGGCCACGACGCCTGCAAGGAGGCCCGTCGCCACTCCGATTACGACCGCAAGCTTCGTGACCGCGCGGTCGAATCGGCGGCGAAGATCGGCCAGGAGTGGCGCCTCGATGCGCTTCAGGTCGAAATACAGCAGCCGGGCCCATTCGAAGCTCGCGCGAGTGACCGGTGCGAGCGCCGCGAGGAGGACAACAAGAGTCGAGCCGGCGGCCGTGGTAGCCGTCGCGATGCCCGCGATCACCACCAGTGCCTCGAGGCCAACGAGTGCGTATGAGACACCCGGCCCAAAAGCCTGTCGCAGCGCCCGCAGACGGGGGGTGGGCAGTCCCAGACGCAGCAGCGGCACGATGCTCGGGAGGGCCAGCGTGCGGTAGGTGCGTGACGTGTACCAGAGCGAGATCGCGACAACGACGAAGATCGAGAGCAGCTCTGCGATCGGGAAGGCCCAGATACCGACGAACGGGAAGAGACCCAGCAACACGCCGACGCTGACGACGTCGAGGGCGAGCAGCGAGGGCAGCGGTCGATAGACCCGCCGAAGCGCATAGGCCCCCGAGTGATAGGTACGAGCGACGAGATCCAGCGCGGCCCCGATCAACAGAGCGACAACGATGGCGTCGACCGCCGCGAGATCCCCGGTCGCCAGTCGACTTACCGCGTAGATGACGGCCACCAGCCCGACTGCGACCGCCAGGCGAGCTGAAAGAGACAGCCAGCGCGCGATCTCGCGCGGGACCTGATGGCGCGCCTGCCGGCGCTGCAGCTTGCGGATCTCGGAGCGCATCTGCTCCAGCGCGCCCCACCAGAAGTCACCGGCGAGAGCGACCGAACCCTGCGCGATGACGATCACGACGAACTCGGAACGCGGGAACACACCGAGGAGCAGCACGACCTTGAGCGCGTGTATGACGGTGGAGATGCCCGTCCGCGCAACCAGGTATCTCAGCCGGTGGAAGAAGTACCGGGCGAAGTGGTTCGCCAGCAGCGCATCCTCGAGGCGAACAACGGACGCCTCGCGCCTGGCCTGGCGATCGATCCAAGCCGCGAGCTCGGTCATCACGCGGTCCCGCGCGGTCGGGTACGCGTGGCGCGTGACGGACTGCGGTCGCGCGCGCGACGCAATGACGTGAGTCCCCATTCCCCGCGCACAACCCTGTACGGCGCTTTCTGGAAGGCCGCTGGCCCGCGCACCCCGGTTGCGGCTGAAGAGACGATGCGCGCCAGCTGATGGTCCAGCTCCTCGAGCTGGCGCCGGTCTGTGACCGCGTGTGTCAGGAGGGGCACTGCCGCACCGTGCAGCTGCGGATCGTCCCGGTCGAGCAGCGCGTTCACTACGTCCGCTACTGCGTGACCGCGGCGGGCCGCATCAGCGTCAGCGAGCGCGTCCGCCGTGTTCGCCGCGCGCCTGCGTGCGTCGCGCAGCAGCCCGCGAACCTTGCGCGGGCCAAGGGCCACGGTCCCGTCCATCGTCACGCGCATACCGACGAATGCGACGCTCGTCGTGCCACGTGCCTCGGGCCACTCGGCCGACGGCCGCCCGGATCCGGTCATGTAAAGGTCGCGCCGTTTCTCGTCGTTGAAGCGCAGCCCGACGGCCGCGATACCCGCGTCCAGCGCCTCGCTCACACGCCGCGCGACGTCCGCATCTGGATGGGCGAACACCAGGTCGTCCGAGTACCGCGCGTAGAACGCGCCGGGTGTGGCTCCCGCCCGGCGGTCGAGCTCGCACAGGTAGAGGTTGAAGCAGACGCACGAGATCGGCTGCCCGGTCGCCACGCCATGCACGCGGCTTGCCGCGAACCCGTCGTCGGTCAGGACGGTCGGGCGGATGACCTCATCGATCAGCTCCCGGTCCGCCGACGTTGGCAATGGTGCGCCGCGCGACCTGATGGCCTGATCGACCTGGTCCCACAAGGGGGACGTCGCGCCCAGCGGAATCGAATCGGTGTACGAGTCGACGTCGCGGCGCAGGACGTAGAGGCCGCGCGTCAGTGGATCTGGCCGAGACCGGCGATGCTCGCGGACGAAGCGCGCAAGTGCCGACACCCCGTCCATAGATGAGACGCCGTGGCGGTACGAGTAGACGCAGGTCGAGAGGACGGGCTCGACCGCCTCGGTCAGGATTTCCGCAACCACTCCATGTATGACCAGGTCGAGCAGCGGGTAGTCGAATACCTGTCGTTTCCGACCCTGCACGACGATGGTGCGAACCGTCGCCGGCCGCAGCCGATATTCGCCTGCCTGGACGGTCCTGGCGAGGAGCCGCGCGACATGGCCGCGGTGCATGACGACTGTGGCGAGGTTGACCTCACCATCTGTCAATCGATAGAGGCCGCCGTCGAACAGGTGGCGCTGGTGAAGCCGGTCGATCTGCCTTTCATAACGCCGCCGGTCGCCCAGGGCAGCGTGAACACCATGACCACGACGAGATAATCGAAACCCGATTTCCACCTTGCCCACTTTGACAGCGGGCGCCGACTTTGACGCCTAGGGGATGACCTGGATGTCGGCCTTCGAGAGGTTCTGGATCTGTGTCCACGTGTTGTACGTCTCGATCAAGCCGGTCACGCAGATCACGCGGTTGAGGTAGACGACATCGGGCTTCCCGTTCAGCGGCCACGCCCGGCGCTGCTCGCCCCAGATGATGGCGCTGAAGCGGTGGTTTGGATAAGCCGGTCCCAGCTGAAGCCAGGTCGGATGGCCCTTCTCGGCAAAGACCCAGTTGGCGCTGTTGACCTTGCCGCACACGGTGGCCGTCTCGCCGACGTGATCCTTTGCCTGCCTGGGCTCGTAGGCGCCAGGGGGCCAGTCGGGATGCGCTGGCTCTGCCGTGGGCGGTTCGGTCACCGGCGCGGTCGTGGGAGGCGCCGTCACCACAGGCTCGGGCGTGATCGGCGCAGGCGTGGCGCCTGGTTCAGGCGTGATGACGGGAGCCGGCGTCACGACCGGAGTCGGCGTGGCCCCAGGCGCGAGGCTGAAGGAGGGCGCGTTGGTCGAGGTCGGTCCAACGCTGACGCAGCCGGCGAGGATGAACATCGCCCCCAGGACAGCGGCAATCGATAACCGTTTGCTGGATACGTCTCTCATGGCAGTGCCCCTCTTCCTGACCACGGCTGGTCGCGACCGTTGTCGGCGGATAGTAGGCCCGCCCATAGAGGGCGGCAATGGCAGATTCGAAGTAGTTGACCGGTCTTCGGGCGAACCCTATCGTCGGCCTGCGGGCTGGCGCGTGCCCGTAGTCACATGGGAAGGGCGGGACGCTTCGTTGAGACACCGGTCGACCGTCGCGATGACGACGGCGTTGCTTGCCCTCCTGCTCATCGTCCCCGCGGCCCAGGCACGCCAACCCGGAACACTTCCCGCGGCCCGGTTCCTCGAGCACGCGCGCTACGACAGCTACATCGTGATCATGAAGGCGCGGCCGGTGGCGGCGACCTTTGGGCGCGATCTGGGCAACGGCCGCGCCGAGAGCCTGGGCCGGACACTGACCGCCAGCCACGACCGAACCCTGCGCTGGGCGGGCCTCACCACTGCTCGGAAGGGCCACGACTACGTCAACACGCTGAACGGATTCCAGGCACGTGTGACCTACCGAGAGGCACTCGCCCTGGCGGCCGACAAGAACGTCGCGCTCGTCCTGCCGGACCTGCTGCGCTCCAAGCTGACGGACTCGAGTGGCGAGTTCATGGGTCTCGACCAGCCCGGCGGCGCGTGGAAGACAGGGGTAACGGGCAAGGGCGTGGTGGTCGGCGTGATCGACACGGGCATCTGGCCGGAGCATCCGAGCTTCGCCAACCACGGCCTGCCGGCGCCGCCAACTGGTCCGCTGCCATGCGAGTTCGGGAACACCGCGCACAACCCGCAGGACCATCACTTCAACTGCAACCGCAAGCTCATCGGGGCGCGCCAGATGCTCGATACGTATCGCGAGTTCATCGGTGCCGACGCGGACGAGTTCGACTCCGCCCGCGACGACGACGGGCACGGAACGCACACGGCATCCACTGCCGCGGGCAACGCCGGCGTCCAGGCCAAGATCAACGGCGTCAACGTTGGATCGGGCAAGATCTCGGGCATCGCGCCCGACGCCCACATCGTTGCCTACAAGGCGCTGGGCAACCTGGGCGGGTTCACCTCGGACCTTGCCGCGGCCATCGACCAGGCAGTCGAGGACGGCGTCGACGTAATCAACTATTCCATCGGCGGGCCCGGTGGGGAGATCGCACCCGATGCAATCGCGTTCCTGTTCGCCGCCGACGCCGGCGTGTTCGCGGCGGTATCGGCAGGCAATGACGGGCCGGGCCCTGCCACGATCGGGGGTCCCGCGGACTTCCCATGGGTGACGACGGTCGGCGCGAACACCCAGAGTCGCTTCTTCGAGGGCAAGGTCACGCTGGGCAATGGCCACAGCTACAGCGGCGGCTCAATCCGGGGGAGCACGAACTCCGTCAAGATCGTGGACGCGGCGAAGGTCGCAACCGGTTCACTCGGCGCGTACTGCTTATCGACCGCCACTGGAACGGACAAGCTCAAGGCGTCCAGGGTGCAGGGCAAGATCGTCCTGTGCCGCCGCGGGATCAACGGGCGCGTTGATAAGAGCCTGGCCGTCAAGAACGCCGGTGGCGTCGGCCTGATCATCTACAACGGCACCAACGACGACGACCTATTCAGCGACAACGCGTGGGTGCCGACTGTCACGGTCGACAAGAGCGTCGGCCTGGCGATCAAGAGCTACATCAAGTCGCTTGGCGCGGGGGCCACCGCCCGGATTCATCACACGGGCGACATCGGTACGTGGCCGTACGCGCCTTCCGTGACGTACTTCTCGTCGCGCGGGCCGAACAGCTGGCCCGACGTGATCAAGCCGGACATCACCGCCCCGGGATTGCACATCCTCGCCGGTGCGTCACCGCGTACCGACCCGGGCGAGCCCAGCGGCCAGCTCTTCCAGGCGATCGGCGGAACATCCATGTCGAGTCCGCACGTCGCGGGGCTATTCGCCCTGCTCAAGCAGGTCCACCCCGATTGGTCGGCCGCCATGGCGCGATCGGCGCTGATGACAACCGCCTACACGGGCGTCCTCGACAACGACCGCAGCAGCGGGGCCGGTCCGTTCGCAATGGGCTCCGGCCATGCCAACCCGGGCGGCACGAGCGAGAGCGGGTCGGCGTTCCAGCCGGGCCTGGTCTATGACGCGGGCCTCTACGACTACTTCGGCTGGCTGTGCGGTATCGACCTGGGCGTTCTCACCGAAGAAGACTGCGAGTTCCTGGACTCGGTCGGGTACTCGAGCGACCCGAGCAACCTCAACTACCCGTCGATAGCTGTGGCGGACCTGCCCGGCACGCAGGTCGTCACGCGAACCTTCACCAGCGTCGCCAAGAACGCCGGCTACCGGACCTACAAGGTCAGCGTGGATGCCCCCGTGGGCTATAAGGTCAGCGTCTCCCCAGCGACGATCAGCATCAACCGCGGCCAGTCCGCCACGTACCAGGTCTCGTTAGTCAACAAGAGCGCGCCACTCGGTGCGTGGCGCTTCGGTTCGCTGACCTGGACGGACGTCACGGGTGGCGATCCGTGGCCCACTGCCGGCCCGACAGCCACCGCCGGCGCGTCCGACTGGAGCAACGGCGGCAAGTTCACCGTGCGCAGCCCGATCGCCTTGCGCGCATCGCGTTTCGACGCACCGGCGCACGTCTCGGGCAACGGCGTCAGCGGTTCGGAGAGCTTCCAGGTTCGCTTCGGCTACACCGGCGCCTACAGCGCCAAGCCGCGCGGCCTGGTGCCGGCGACCGTGACGCACGGGACCGTCGACCAGGATGCTGACCAGTCGTTCTTCCCGAGCGACGCGGGCGATGGGGCCACGGTCCACTCGTTCAACCTGAGCGGGGTTGGACTCTTCCGCATCGCCTTGCCGCCCGACGCTGTCGCGAGCCCGAACACTGACCTCGACGTGTACGTCTACGACCCGGACGACAACCTCGTGGGGTTCAGCTTCTTCGAGGGTACGCGCGAGCTCGTCGACATCGTCAACCCGCAGAACGGGACGTGGAAGGTCTATGTCCACGGCTGGCAGACAGTCGGCCCATCGGACAGCTACGACCTGTACACCTGGAAGGTGCCCAGGACAGGTGGCGGCAGTCTCTCGATTGCGAGCGCGCCGAGCTCCGCGACGGCGGCTACGGCCGGCACCGTGACCGTGCATTGGACGGGCGCGACGAACGGAAAATGGCATCTCGGGCTGGTCCAGCACGTGGGCCCGAGCGGCGTCGTAATGGGCCAAACCCTGGTCGAGGTGGACAACCGCTAGGGACTCAAATCGGTCGTCGCGGTACGCACAGCGGCGCACTTGACCCGTCACTCGGCGAGGCCTATCGTGCCCCAGCCGTTAGCGCCACGGGGGATTTTGGCGCTACATGTTCCGCAGACCCGTCTGCGGTTGTCGGCGCGCTCCCAGCGCGCGTCGAGGGAGGTCCTAATGCGTCCTGAGAGGCGTGTGGTCTTGTCCTTCGCCATCGGCGAAGGCCCAGGAGGAGAAGAGTGAAACGCAGATCCATTGTTCTGTTCGCCGCGCTGGCGTCGGCCCTGACATTCGGGCCCTCGGCAGCGGCGGACCAACCCTCGCTGCCGCTCGACACGAGCCGCGTGGAGCGAGGCGATTACAACAGTTACGTAGTGATCATGAAGGCCGATCCACTCGTCGTGACCGACGGCCGGAACCTCGACACCACGAAGGCCAAGAAGCGCGGCCAGCAGCTGAAGGCGACCCACGCCGCGGCTCTGCGCGAGGCCGGCCTGAAGCCGAGCTCGATCGTCAATCAGTATGTGACGTCCCTGAACGGATTCTCGGCTCGCATCAATTACCAGCAGGCGGTTCGGATTGCGGCCGACAAGAACGTCGCACTCGTGCTGCCGGACGAGCTGCTCCAGCCTCAGACGGATGAGAGCGGCGACTTCCTCGGCCTGAGTGGCGCCGGTAGTGCATACGCGACGGGCTTCACCGGCAAGGGTGTCGTCGTCGGCATCATCGACACCGGCATCTGGCCCGAGCATCCGAGCTTTGCCGACGTGGACACCCCGGCGCCGCCCGTTAGCGGCATTCCGTGCGAGTTCGGCAACACCGCGCACAACCCCAACGACGTCGCGTTCACGTGCCAGGACAAGCTGGTCGGAGCGCGGCAGATGCTGGACACCTACCGGGCCCTCATCGGTGCCGATCCGGACGAGTTCGACTCGGCCCGCGATGACAGCGGCCACGGCTCACATACGGCATCCACGGCGGCCGGCAACGACGGCGTTTCGGCGTCGATCCTCGGCTCGCC
>JBBDRY010000027.1:0-48154 GCA_040905225.1 Chloroflexota bacterium
CCAGGATGACCGCGTTGCGCCAGATGAACATGTCTCGCGGCTCCTACTTCAGGAAATAGAGCGTCAGGAACAGGACGATCCAGACGACGTCCACGAAGTGCCAGTACGCGCTGACGGCTTCGACAGCGATGTGGTGTCTGGCAGAAAACTGCCCGGAGACGCCACGCAACAGAATGATCGCGATGCCCAGGATCCCGCCAAAGACGTGCGCGCCGTGGAAGCCGGTCATCGTGTAAAAGAGCGTGCCGTAGATGCCGCTGTTGATGCCAAAGCCCTCGTGGTCGAGCAGCGCGATGTAGTCGAACGCCTGCGCGCCCAGGAAGAAGATGCCCATGATCAACGTGATCGCCAGGGCGCGATTCATGCCCGTGCGATCGCCCTTCTGGATGCGCGACAGCGCGTACTGCATCGTGAACGAGCTCAGGACCAGGACCGTGGTGGCGATCACCGGCAGGAACGGGATCGGGCCGGTGGGGAATGGGTCGACTACGTGCTCGAGGCCGTCGGGCGGCCAATTGGGCTGAGCCGCAGCACGGGCGTTGAAATACGCCGCGAAGAGGCCGGCGAAGAACATGACCTCGCTGCCGATGAACAGCAGCATGCCCAGAAGGGCGGTGTTTATCCCCCCTTCGGCGTGACCGGGCCCCTCGTGCTCTGTGTGCGGGACCTGCATCACCGTCGTGTCGGCTGTCACGCGCCGGTTTCCTTGGTCGATCGCTCCTCATGCGCCGTGGCATCCGGGGCCGTCTCAGAGACCTCGGGGGTCGCCTCGCCGCGCGCCTCGGCGGGCGCGTGGCCTTCGAGCGGTTCTCCGAGATGCTCTTCGGGAGCATCTGCGCGCGTCTCGTCGTGCGTCTCTCCGGCCGATGCCGGGATCGCCACCGCATGCGCATGGACGGCGCCGTGCTTCAGGTCGAACAGTGGCCGTTCCGACCGAATGGGTGGCAGAGCGTCGAAGTTGTACGGCGGCGGCGGGCTGGTCGTCGCCCACTCGAGCGTGTTGCCGTCCCACGGATCATCGGGCGCATCTGACGGCCTGCGGAGCGTGACGAAGACGTTCCACAGGAACGGCAGGGTGCTCGCCGCGATCATGAACGCGCCGATCGAGGACAGGAAGTTGAGCTCGGTCCAACCTGCGTTGGGCGCGTAGTCGACGATCCGCCGGATCATCCCGTCCAGGCCGAGCAGGTGCTGCGGGAAGAAGGTCAGGTTGGTGCCGACGAAGAGCAGTACCCAGTGGAGCTTGCCCAGCCGCTCATCGAGCAGCCGGCCGGACATCTTGGGGAACCAGTAGTACAGCCCGGCAAAGATGCCGAACACCGACCCGGCGACGAGGACGTAGTGCAGGTGCGAGACGACCCAATAGGTGTCCTGGACGTGGAAGTCGAACGGGACGACCGCCAGGAACGCCCCGTCCAGGCCGCCGATCAGGAATAACGCGATGAAGCCCATCGCGAACAGCATTGGCGTCGCCAGGTGCAACTGGCCGCGCCACATGGTCGCCAGCCAATTGAAGAACTTGATCCCCGTCGGAACCGCGATCAGGAACGTGAAGAAGCTGAAGAAGGGCAGGTATACAGCGCCGGTCGTGAACATGTGGTGCGCCCAGACCGAGAACCCGAGCGCGCCGATGGACGCGGTGGCGAGGACGAACGCCTTGTAGCCGAAGAGCGGCTTCCGGCTGAACACCGGCAGGACCTCGGACACGATCCCGAATGCCGGCAGGATCAGGATGTATACCTCGGGGTGCCCGAAGAACCAGAACACGTGCTGCCACAGGATGGGGTTGCCGCCCAAAGCCGGATCGAAGAAGCCGCCACCGTAGTTGCGGTCGATGAACAGCATCATCAGTCCGGCAGTCAGCACCGGCACGGCGAACAAGAGCAGGACGGCGGTCACGATCGTGTTCCACACGAAGAGCGGCATGCGCATCAGCGTCAGCCCGGGTGCGCGAAGCTTGAAGATCGTGGCCAGGAAGTTGATCGCCGTGAGGACCGAGCTGAAGCCGAGCATCACGAGCGAGGCGATCCACAGGTCGATGCCGGCGCCACCCTGGACCGATAGCGGTACGTATCCGGTCCAGCCGGCGTTAGCCGCGCCGCCGACTGCATAACCGGAGAACAGCAGCAGCCCGCCGAGCGGCACCATCCAGAACGAGAGCGCGTTGATGCGTGGGAAGGCCATGTCCGCCGCGCCGATCTGGAGCGGCACGATGAAGTTCTGCAGGCCGGACATCATGGGCATGACGAACAGGAAGATCATCGTCGTGCCGTGGATCGTGAACAGCTGGTTGTAGGTCTCGGGGTCGATGAACTGGATGCCGGGGACCGCCAGCTCGGTGCGGATCAGGAGGGCGAAGATCCCACCCAAAAGGAAGAACGTGAACGCCGTCGTGATGTACATCACGCCGATCTTCTTGTGGTCGGTGGTGGTCAGCCACCCGTATAGCCACGACCGTCGACCTTGGTACGTCGCGGCGCGTGGAGCGAGTGCGGTGGTTGCCATGCTGTTCCCTACTGTGCCTTGAGCGTGCCAACCATGTTGGTATGGATGCTGCAGTAGAACTCGTACTCGCCGGGCTTCAAGGGCGGCGGCTGATATGTCGCGGAGCCACCGCCGGGCGCGTCGGGATCACCCTGCCAGTCGGAGCCGTCCGGATTGGCTCCGCGGATCGAAAAGTCGTGCGGCACGGCTGGGTCCGCGTTGGTGAGCTGCACCACCCACGGCACATTGGCGGGCGCGGTCAGTTGGTTTGGATCGAAGCCTGCGAGGATTCCAACTGAGGTCACTGTTACCGAGGGCGCACCGGGTGGCGCGCTGGGCCCGGCGGTGGGGATTGCCTGCTGCTGCTCGATGACCCACGCGTCGAAGTCGGCCCGCGTCATCGCCTCGACGCTGAACCGCATGTCCGCGTGGGATAGTCCGCAGAACTCGGCGCACTGACCGGTGTAAGTGCCCACGTCGTTGACGACGACATCGAACTCGTTCACGCGGCCCGGCACGACGTCCTTCTTGTACAGGAATTGGGGTACGTAGAAGGAGTGGATCACATCGGTCGCCATGAGCCGGATGCGAATCTGCTCGTCAACCGGAAGCGCCATGACCGGGCCATCACGGCCAGTGCCGGTGAAGCTCAACCCCTGATCGGGGTACTTGAACGTCCACTGCCACTGGAATCCGGTCACCTCGATGACGACCGAGGGGCTGGTCGAGCTTGCTTCCGCCTGCTCGTTGAGCGTGATCAGTGCCGCGATGAACAGCAGCGTCACCGTTATCGCGGGCACGATCGTCCACAGGATCTCGAGCGGATTGCTGCCGTGGGTTTGCTTGGGCAGCTCGGTATCAGTCGGCCGGCGCCGATAGCGGATCGTTATCCAGATCAGCAGACCTTCGACGAGCACGAACACGATCACTGCGATCGCGAAGGTGAGGTCGTACAGGTCCGAAGTGGCCTCGCCCGCCCGCGTGACGGGCGTAACCGGGAAGAAGCCCGGCGGCTGGTTTATTGGGCCTGTGCCTGTCTGAGGTTGGCCGGCGCATCCCGCAAGCAACGCGGCTAGCGCGAAAAGAATGGCGACGGCCGACGCGATGGTCATGCTCGTCCGTTTTCGAATGCCGACCAGAGGCACGCAAACTCCTGGGTGAGGGGCCGTGGAAAGTCTTTGGGGCGCGGGTCTGACTAGCGTCCACATAATAGGACGTGATCAGGCTGATGGGGCTGGCCGCGCTCGCCCTATTTCTCTCGCCGAGTGCGGTGCTGGCTCATGGTATGGCGCCGACGCCCGGCTCGTTGCTCGACGTCCTGCTGGCGTGGTCGATAGAGGCCCACGTCGTGCTGCCACTTGCTGTGGCCGCGCTGGCGTACCGCTGGGCCGTCCGGCGCGTGAATGCCGTTCATCCCGCGAACCCGGTGCCACGTTTTCGGGTCTGGTGCTGGTACCTGGGGCTGGCGGTTCTGTTCGTGGCGCTGGCGTCACCGATCGCCACGTACGACACGACGCTCTTCTCCGTGCACATGGTCCAGCACCTGCTCTTGACGATGGTCGCCGCTCCTTTCTTGGCGCTTGGGGCGCCGATCACGCTCCTGCTGCGGCTGTCATCGGCACGGACGCGGCAGCGAGTCATCTTGCCTGTGCTGCATTCGCGGTTGTTGCGCGTCGCGTCGTTTCCGGTAATCGCCTGGGTGCTGTTCGCCGGTGTGATGTGGGCGAGCCACTTCTCGGGGCTGTACGACGCTTCCCTCGACAGCGAGCCGGTCCACGTTCTCGAGCACGCGCTGTACCTGGGCGTCGCGCTCCTCTTCTGGTGGCCCGTTGTCGGGGCCGACCCTTCGCCATGGCGCCTGCCGCATCCGGCGCGCATCGCCTACCTGTTCCTGGGCATGCCGCAGTCGTCGTTTCTCGGCCTCGCGATCTTCTCGGCGCCCGACGTGCTCTACCCGCACTACGCGACGTTGCAGCGATCGTGGGGTCCTTCGCCTTTGGCCGATCAGCAACTGGCTGGCGGGTTGATGTGGGCCGGGGGCGACCTGGTTTTCCTCATCGCGATGATCGTGGCCGTCTGGGTCTGGCTCCGAGCGGAGGAGGCGGAGGGCCGGCGCGCCGACGCCCGCCTGGACCGCGAAGAGGCGCTGGCTGGTCGCACGGCGGCGCAGGCGGCAGCCCAGGCCCCTGCCGCCCGTGCGGCGCAGAACACCTCAGGCTCGGTTGACACTCTCAACGTGTCAAACGACAGCTAAGCCCTCCCTCTGGGGTCCGGCCCCACCCGGTCGCCGCGCTGAACGTCCAAACGACACGCCAGCGGTGTCGTTTGACGCCTGAACGACCGCCCCGAGCGCAATCGGGAGGGACGGATGTCGGCCGGGGCGTCATTTGACACGCACTGGGTGTCAGCGGAATACCTGGGGTGAACTCCTGATAAGTGAGTGATAAGGGGTCGGCGGCACCATCGGCGACGTGGGGACACGGGAAACCAAGGCTGATCGCGGCCGTCGACGCGGCCAACAACTCGTTGCTAGGTTGCTGGACGAGGTAAGGACGGCAAGGGTGGCTGCCGATATCAGCCAGCGAACCGTGGCGCAGGCCCTGGGCTGGTCGCAGACCGAGTATTGGCGGTTCGAGAACGGACGGGGCCACGCCCAATCGCTCGTAGACATCGTGGCGGTGTCATCCGTCCTCGGGCTTGAGCTCGGCGCTGGTTTGCATCCTGCGGGCGAACCGCTTCGGGACAAGGGACATCAGGCGTTGATCCAGCGTTTTCGCGCCCTGCTGTCGCCTGATTTCAGGGTGCTCGCGGAGGTACCGCTGCCGACGCCAGGCGACCGACGCTCGTGGGATCTGCTTCTTCGGCTCGCAACGCAGCTGATTGGCGTGGAGGCCGAGACACGCATCAGGGACATGCAACGGCTGGTTCGGCACATCCACCAGCGTGAGCAGGACGGCGGCGTGGACCAGATTGTCCTGTTGCTGGCCGCGACGCGCACCAATCGCGAGCTGATGGATGAGCTGCGGGTGGCGCTTGGGCCTACCTACGCGACGTCGCCGCGCCTACTGCTGGCGGCACTGCGTCGAGGTCAGCCAATTTCGGGGTCGGGGGTCGTTCTGCTCTGAGCGGCGAGGGCTCGGAGGCGGGCGAGGCGTTCTGGATCGGGCGATTCGCCAGGGCCGCCAGCTGCCAGCAGGTTCGCCGCCGCCTCGAAGTGCCCAGACGCTTCGTCGGCCCGGCCGAGTGTGACCAGGCACTCCCCGATCTCTTCCTCAACGTACGAATCGCGCAGGCCGTTATCCACAAGCCAACCGGCGAGCGCGGTCTGGGCTGCGAGCGCCTCTGTCCAGACGACCAACTGCGCGCAGGGTTCGCCCGACCGACCACCTGGCCACCCCGATCTCGCGCGCCTTGCCCATTCGCTCTCGCTCGCCGACGGCCTCTTCGAACACGCCGAGCGCGTCCTCGTGCTCCCCGAGATCGAAGTACGACCAGCCGAGGTTGTTGAGCACGCTCGCGCGCCAGTCGCGGGCGCGTGGATCGGACGCGGCGCCCGCCAGCGAGAGCGCCTGCTGATGCAGCGACACATGTTCCTCGGGGCCGGCCACGATCGCGACCATGTGCAGCGCGTCGATCGCCAGGTGCTCGAAGCCGGCCTCGCTCGCGGCGTCGAAAGCGGCTTCGAACAGCGGCCGCGCATCAGCCGGCGAACCGCTGGAATTCAGGACCCGCCCGCGCTCGAGCTTCTCGCGGACAGAGAGTTCAGGCTCGTCCGCATCGCCAAGATCGTCAGGATAGCCAGTGCCTCCTCGTATCGGCCCTGCAGGCCCAGGGCTCGCGCGACCTGCGTGAACAGGATGTCGACCTCGAGCTCTGTCTTTCCCTCGGCCGCAGCGGCCAATCGAAATCTCTCTTCGCTCGCTGAGGGGTCGGCGAAGTCCCACAGCTCATCGATGAGGCGCTGGTTCTCAATCGCTGACGCGACGCGGGCGGCCGCCTCGCGCACTGGAACCTCGATCAGTTCGAAAACGGGTCGCGCAGCAGGCGCGCGCCGCCCATCGTCAACAGCGCGTCGCGCACGGCCACGACGGACGAAACGTCGACCGCCTCCAGCTCGAGCAGGGCCTCTACAGCGGCTTCCAACTCGCGCCGTCGCTGGTTCCGCAACCCGGCAAACCTGATGCGGCCATCACGCCAGACCACCGCGCCTCGGCCGCAGTAGGCCACGACGAGCGAGCTCATCGGGCCTGATCAGAGTGAAATGAAGACGAATACGTCAAGGATGATCAGCGCGAAGAGCGCGGTCAGGTAGGTGATCGAGTAGCGGTACAGCCGAACCGCTCGGGCATCAGTACCTTCCCGCCACATCAACAGCGCCTGGAGCACAAACAGCGCGCCCAGCACGAGCGCTCCGGCCAGGAAGACCAGCCCCATCCGCGCGACCGCGAAGAACACCAGGCTCAGGCACACCATCAGGATCGTGTAAACGGCAATGTGCCGGGTCGTTTCGGGCACGCCGTGGGTCACCGGCAGCATGGGCACGCCGGCGGCGGCGTAGTCACGCCGCAACCGAAGAGACAAAGCCCAGAAATGGGGCGGCGTCCAGTAGAAGACGATCGCGAAGAGGAGCAGCGAGGGCAGGCCGATATCGCCTGTGACGGCGCTCCACCCGATCACCGGCGGTAGAGCACCAGCGGCCCCGCCGAGGACGATGTTCTGCGGCGTCGAGCGCTTCAGCAGCATCGTGTAAATGACCACGTAGAAGGCCATCGCCACGAGCGTCAAGAAGGCCGCGACGAGATTGACCAGGAAGGCCATGACCGCGAATGCCACGACGCCCAGCAGCAGACCGAATATCAGCGCGTCCTCTGGAGTCACCTGGTGTGCCGGCAGCGGCCGTCGTCGGGTCCGAGTCATGAGCAGGTCGATGTCGCGGTCCAGGTAGCAGTTGATCGCGTTCGCAGCCCCGGCCGCGAGCGAGCCGCCGACCAACGTCCACAGCACCAGGTCCAGTCGCGGCACTCCACGAGCCGCCAGGAACATCGCCGGAATCGTCGTGACCAGCAGCAGCTCGATGATGCGCGGCTTGGTCAGTGCGACATAGGCGCCCACGCGATCGCGCAGGCTGGAGGGGCGGTCGATCGGACCACCGACCTCAATGTCGACAGCGCCGCCGGCACCTGCGGCGTCAGCAACGGCCTCAGCCGAGCGAGCCTCGAAATAGCCGACGAACAGGCCGCCGACCACCAGCGCCCAGATGGCAGCCCCAAGAGCGAGATGCAAGGCCACGGCCCAGGCCGCCAACAGCGTCGTGATCTGGAGCGCGCCAACGATCACCTGGACGGCGTAGAGCGCTGCCGCCGTTCCGATCAACGCCAGGACGGACTCGCCGCCACGAGCGCCTCGACCGCCGCGACGCGCCGCTCGAACCTCACGCCAGAACACGATCACCGTGGCGAGAAGCAGCACACCGACAACCGCGGCCACGAATCGGTGCAGGAAGTTGGCCATCTCGAGCGCGGCGACGTTCGGGTCCGCCGAGAACGCCGGCAGGAGCTGCCCGTTGAACAATGGCCAATCGGGAAAGACGAGCGAGGCGCCCGTCGCAGTCACGTGCGAGCCGAACAGCATGAGCGCGTACACCGACGCCGCCGCGAACGCGAGCAGAAGCGTCAGGCGCTGCGAGCTGCCACGTGACGGCAGCGAGGCGGGATACGCCGCGCGCACAGCCACGAACGTCAAGAGTGCGAGGAGTGCCAGGGCCGTCGCGAGATGCGCCGTTACCCATTCGCCCGCGTTGTTCGTATCCACCGTGACCTTGCCGAGGTACGCCTGGAAGGCAACCAACACGAGGGCCGCGACGCTCGGCAAGACGATCGACATCTGGCGCCGGTAACGCGCGATCGCCATGGCTGCCAGCGCCAGCACGAGCAGTCCGACAACGACGGCTACCGAGCGATGCACCCACTCGATCCACGCGGCCGTGTCCGACAGCGGCGGGATCCACGACCCGTGGCAGGTCGGCCAGTCGGGGCAGCCCATGCCGGAGCCGGTGCTGCGCACGATTGCGCCGATCACGACCAGCAGGTAGGTCGTGGCGGCGGAGATCAGGGCGAGCCGGCGAAACGTCGTCATGCGGAGCGTCGATTGTAGTAATCGCTGGATAACCGGCCGATGAGCGTTCCGCGATACAGTGAGATCGATGTCCCGCTCGTTCCGCCCCTCCCTGGCGCTCGTCCTGGCCGCCGCATTCCTGGCCTCTGGCACGCTCGTGGCCTGCACCTCGGACCCCGGCTGGCCGCCCGAGCAGATGAACTTCGCGTTGATCCCTGCTCCGGTCAACGCGCAGGTCGTCGTGGGCGAGAACCGGATGCTCTTCAACGTGCTGGACAGGCAGAACCAGTCAATCGCGTCGGCCGACCGACCGCTGCTCCTCCAATTCTTCCACCTTGCCACCAGTCGGACCCAGATCCTGGAGGAAGCCGAGGCGACGTTCATACCGACCGTTCAGGGCCGCCCCGGCCTGTATCGGGCAATCGTCGCCTTCGACCGGGCCGGCGAATGGGGAGTCCAGGCGACGTCGACGGAGAGCGACGACACGAAGCGCACAGGTCGGTTCGTGTTCCCCGTGCGAGAGTTGGGCACCACGCCGGCGCTCGGTGCCCAGGCGATCGCATCCGAGACGCCCACAGCGGACACGGCGGAGGAGATCGCTGCGATCTCGACTGACGACGACCCCGAACCCGACTTCTACCGCCAGTCCGTCCCCGGTGCCCTGGCCGCCCACGAGCCCTTTGCGCTGATATTTGCCACGCCCGCGTTCTGCAGGTCGGCCACGTGCGGCCCGACGCTCGACGTCGTCAAGTCGGCGGCGGCACCCTTCATGGATCGGATGACGTTCATCCACGTCGAGCCCTATGAGCTGGAGATGGTGGGCGGCCACCTGAGGCCCGTGCTCTCCCCGGACAACGATCCGATTCCGACCGCCGCGACCACCGCGTGGGGGCTGCCAACCGAGCCCTACATCTTCGTGGTGGATGCGCAGGGCAAGGTCACAGCGAAGTTCGAGGGCATCGCGTCCGCTGACGAGCTCAGCGCCGCGTTTGAGGCAGTCGCGACGCCCTAGGGAGCCGACAAGCCACTGGAACCGGGCGCTTCGAGCGGCAGGTCTGCCGCACATCCGGGGCAGGTTTCGGCTCCTGGTTCATAGGTCGGCAGCGCCAGCGACCACAGCGCTTCAGCGCGATACGCCTGATGAGTCACAGGCGATTCAACACTTGTCAGATCGCCCGTGCGATCGACAAGCACGATCGCCAGGATGAGCTCACCGCCGGTCTGCTCGATGACCGGGACCATCTCGGCCAGGGAAGCGCCGGTGGTAACGACGTCGTCCACCAGGAGAACCTTTTCCCCGGGACGGATCTCGAAGCCTCGGCGCAGCTCGCGGCTGGTCGTCCCATCGCCTGCCGTGACCTGCTCCGCGAAGATGCCCCGAACGCCGAGCTGCCGCGCGACCTCGTAGGCCAGGATCATCCCACCTGTCGTCGGGCCGATCACAACGTCCACGGCCGAGGTTCCGCCGGGCGACCAGGCGCGGTCGGCCATGAGCCGGCACAGCTCGGTCACGCGCTCCGGCCATTGCAGGACCTGGAACTTCTCGATGTAGCGCTCGGCGTGGCGGCCGCTCTTCAGCTTGAAGTGGCCGTCGCGATAGGCGCCCGCCTCGCGGAACAGGGCCTCGACATGCTCGGCGATCTGCTCCTGCTCGTCAGCCGGTTGTGCGACTTCGTGTATGGGCTGGTCGATCACGGCCTGTATTCCACTCCCTTGACGCTCGGCCTGCTGCGCCGCTCGGGGAGCGCGGCTCCGATCACGTCGCGGTGCGAGCCATATCCGTGCTCGTGGCACCACGCGGCCAGCTCGTCGACGAGCCTCAGCGGCAGGACCGGATCGGCGAAAACTGCCGTGCCCACCTGTACCGCGGAAGCGCCGGCCATCAGGAAATCGAGGACGTCCTCGAGCGATCCGACGCCGCCGATCGCGACGATGGGCACCTTGACGACCTGGGCCACCTCGTACACGACGCGCAGCGCCACCGGCTTGAGCGCTGGCCCGGAGAGCCCGCCGAAGACGTTGCCCAGCAGCGGCCTGCGGCGGTGGCGATCGAGCGCCATACCGGGCAGGGTGTTGACCGCGCTGATGGAGTCGGCTCCGGCGTCGGCGATGGCGCGGGCGATACCGCGCACGTCGGTGGCGGCCGGCGAGAGCTTGACCATCAGCGGAAGGTCCGTGGCCTTGCGGACGGCCGCCGTCACCTCGGCGGCAGCCGCTGCGTCCAGGGCGAACTGGAGGCCGCCCGCGCCTACGTTCGGGCACGAGATGTTCAACTCGATGCCGGCCACGCCCGGCTGACCATCGAGGCGACGGGCCACCTCGACGTAGTCCTCGACCGACTCTCCGGCGACGTTGACGATTACGGGCACCGTCCAGCTCGCCCAACGGTCCGAGTACTTCTCGAGCACAGCGTCGACACCCGGGTTTTGCAGGCCGATGGAGTTCAGCATCCCCGCCGGAGTCTCAGTCACGCGCGGCGGTGGGTTGCCGACGCGGGGCCGGAGCGTGGTGCCCTTCGAGCAGATCGCACCCAGTCGCTCGACGTCGACCACCTCGCCGTATTCGACGCCGTAGCCGAATGTGCCGGAGGCGACGAGCATCGGGTTGCGGAGGACCAGGCCGCGGCCCAGGTCGACCGAGAGATCGACGTCGACTCCGGCGGCGAAATCAGTCGCCACGGACCCTCGAGCCCCGCAGCCACGTCACGCCGGTGGCGAACACCCAGGCGAGGATGGCCATCAACACCGCCCATTCGAGCACGGCCACCATCCAAACTCCCTCGCGGATTTCAGGGGCGCCGAGCCCGTTGGCACCAAGGAGCGGGTAGGTGACCGCCAGGAAGCCGATGAAGAGCACGACGGTGGCTGCGCCAATACCCGCCAGCCAGCGCGGAAAGCGCGGCTCGGGCCAGCGCATGAAATCGATCGAAGCCAGACCCACCGCGATCACGCCGAGCGCGAAGAAGATCAGGGCCGCGAGGCTATGACGTTCCAGGTCGTTCATGGGGAAGTACCCGACGAAAGCGCCCGCGACGCCCGCTATGCCGCCGATCGCGCCGTAGATCCAGGCGAGTGCACCCCGACGGGCGTGGCGGAAACCAACCATGAAGAGCGCGAAGCACCAACCAGCCACGATCAGGCCGACATTGAACAGGAGCGCGAGCTCCGAGACGCCGACCTGTCCCAGCTCGGACACCCAGTGGTTCAAGGGTGAGTACGCCTCGCCAGAGGTCCCGGTATACGCGAGAGCCGTGACGACCGAAGCAACCGCGAAAGTCGCAGCGCCGACGATGGCGGTTAGCGGCGGGAGCAGCCGATCCGCGGTCCTCACGGCCAGCGCGCCTCCCAAACGATCTCATCCGACGCGAACACCGGGCCCTCGCGGCAGACGCGCTGCGGTCCGTTGACGCCCATGACCACGCACCCGAGGCACGCTCCCACGGCACAGCCCATGTTCTGCTCCATCGACACCTGGAGCCAGGCGCGGCGGCGGGACTGTTTCGATCCATGCGCCGTCTTCGTTCCGCGGCCGCGACGCGGCCCGAGGGCAGCGACCCCCAGGCGCGCCTGACGACTCTTCGCCGAGCCTGCCATGGCGGCCAGCATCGGGTGTGGACCGCAGGCGAAGGCCTGGTCCGCCCACGCCTCGAACTTCGTAACTAGCTCGGTCACCAGGCCGTGGTGTCCGAAGCTGCCATCGTCGGTCGAGACCACGTACTCCACCTCGTCGGGGAGAAGCGAGGAGGGGTAGACCTCGGCGGCCGAGGCGGCGCCGAAGAGCATCACCACGTTCCTGTTCGCGGCCAGCGACTCGTCGGCGAGCGACCTCACGCCGGCCATACCCAGGCCCCCGGCGACGAGGAGGACGTGACGCGTCCGCGGGTCAACCTCGAACGGCTGGCCCAGAGGGCCGAGCATCTCCGCCTTGTCCGACGGCCGCATCCGCGCCAGCCACGCCGTGCCCACACCGGTGACGCGGAAATGGATGGTGATCGTGCCGCCGGTCCGGTCGTACGTGTTGATGCTGAACGGCTGGCGCAGCACGAGTCCCGAGTAGTCGGGCGTCCGAACGTGCACGAACTGTCCGGGCTGCGCCGCGGTGGCGAGCCAAGGAGCGTGATATGTCTGGAGCCACTGCCCGGGCAGGAATTCGCGCGTATCGACCAGCTCGGCGTCGAGCAGCCTCACCTTTCAGGAGCCTGCTTGTCGTCGGGCCTTGCCGTCAGGCCTTCTTGTCGGCCTCGTCTTCGACGTCCTCGACGTCTTCCTGGTCCTCCACCGCGTCGTCGGCCTCTTCGTCGGCCTGCGCATCGAGCTCTTCGTCCTCGTCGACGTCATCGTCGCCTGCGACCGCCGGGAATGAGTCCGCGATCGCCTCCGCGAGATCCCCGAATACGTCTGTCGGGTCGTAGAACTCGACCAGCGTGTCGGGCGTCTCGAGTCGCCGCCAGGCACCTTCGCGTTCGCTTGTGTCGTCTGGGTCGCGCTCGGGAACGACCTCAGCCTCGAAGCGGCCATTGCGCTTGAGCCAGAGCCGTTCGTCCTCGTCGTCGAGGATCATCAGGTCGCCCACCACAGGGCCGAGATCCTGGGCGGCACCTTCGAATTGCTCGATAAGCCGGGCCTCGGAATGTTGGCTGCGCTCCTGGAAGGTCAGCGCAAGGTCGTACAGGCGCCGCGCCGCGCCTTCGGCGTCCGTGGGCGCGTCGGCAGCCTGGCTGCTGGCCCAATCGTCGGCCGCGGCGGCATAGCCCGCGTCGGCATATTCGTCTTCGCCAACGCCGACTCCGACCGTCTCATCGGGAGCGATGCCGGCCGCCTCCATGAGGTCATCGGTAGCAGTGGGCTCGGGTGGCAGGCCCGCCTGCTCGCGCGCGGCCTCGGCGAACGCGGCCAGCACCTCGGCCGGGTTGTACAGCTCGACCAGTTCGGCCGCGCTCTCGACGATCTCCGTCTCGGAGTGCCACTCGCCGGTGACCTCGTCCTGGTAGCGGGTGCGCGAACGGAACGAGCCGTCCGGCGCGACCGACAGGTAGTCCGGATCGTCGTCGATCAGTACCAGCCCGCCGATTTCCTTGATCCGATCTCGGTTGGCGTCGATGAAGCGCCGGAGTTGGTCGCCGGCGCTGGCCAGGAATGTTGTCCGCTCGACGCTCGCGTCGGCGGCCAGCTCACCCAGGGCACTGCTCATGCTGCTCACGGCGCTCCTCCTTCTAGGGTCGTCGGCTGCATCGTCCGAAGCGCGTGGATCGTCGCCTGGTCGTCGGATGCTCATTTACGGGTGGTATTCAAGATCAGTTCCCATCCGCTCGCGGAGGAACATCGCGTGGTGGCGTTCAAACATCCATTCGCCGGCCCGGTGGCCAACGGCTCGTGCTCGTTCATCGGACTCGAGCTTGTCGATGGTGGCGTAGTCGGGTAGTTCGAGGAGGATCACGTTATCGAAGTCCCAACCGTAGGCGACGTTGTACCAGCCGAGGAATTTGACACCGAAGTCCTCCTGGTAGCGCTTGACCTGGCGCGGGAAGACCTTGCGCATGAAGAACTTGAAAAACGGGTCACGGCCGCGGCGCACGGAGAAAAATGTCGCCAAAACGGGCACGGCTTCAGGCTCGCGTCAGGCTTGAAATTCCATAGGGCCCGCGCATTGTCGCATGCACTCCCCGCGGCGCTCGCGCTGCGCGAAGCGAGCCCCTCGCGAACCGCTCGAACGCGCGACATTCGTCTGACGCATATCCCGTCCGCTGGGAGACCTCGGGCCGCCCGATCCCGCCCAAAGCCGGGGGTCCAGGCTCTATCTCATTCGTTGCACGCATGCGGATGCCGCCGGTTGAGGCCAGTAAGCGCCACTTAGACCTCCCGTCCGACGGGATATGCGATTGCCGCAATAAGTCGGCGACAACCGCGGGGCAATCCGGCGGTGAGATGGGATCGTCAAGGTGGCGCCGTGGCCAGTCGCGAAACGAAGCTCGAGCGCGGCAGGCGCCGAGGAAAAGCATTGGCGTCTCGCACCCTCAATGAACTGTCCGAGCGCCGTAAGGCCCTGGGTGTGGGCCAGCCGGCCATGGCTAAAGAGCTGGCGTGTTCCCAGTCCCAGCTCTGGCGGACAGAGGCGCAGCAGGTCGAGGTCACCGTCGTCCGCCTGGCTGAGATGGCGTCCGTGCTGGGCATGGAGCTGTCGATCGGCCTGCACGAGCTGGGCGACCCGATCCGCGACAAGGGCCAACAGGCACTGGCTAAGCGGTTCGACGCTATCCCTTCACCAAGATGGCACTCAACCAGCGAAACGCTGCTGCCCTTGCCCGGCGATCTGCGCTCATGGGACAAGCTCCTGCGGCTCACAGGAAACAGCCGGCAGCTGGTGGGCGTCGACTTAGAGACCCGAATCCGTGACATTCAGGCGTTGGTCCGCCGCACCCGGCTGCGAGAGCGCGATGGCGGTGTGGACGCGATCCTGATTGTGCTCAGCGACAGCGCGACCAATCGGCGGCTGGTCGCGGAGCTGCGCGAGACGCTCGGACCGGCCTATGCGACCGCGCCGCGCGGCATTCTCAAGGCGTTGCGCGATGGATCAGTCCTGCCTGGATCCGGGGTCCTTCTCGTCTGAGCTGGGGTCAGCTGGCACAGAAGGGTCGGCGCCGCCTTCGCTTTCCAGCTGTCCAACTGTCTTGCGGGCGCCCTCGCGCAGAGGACGGCGCTGGGCGCGTCTGTCGGCCGCGACTAGGCGCAACAGGAAGATCATCGTCTGGCCGACGAAGAACAGGATGACCAGCGTCAGGATCAGCATCGCTGCGCTGACCCAGGGTGGGAACACGAGCACGACGCTGAGCGGCGTCGCCACGAGCAGGGCGACGAGCAGCACGACCTGGATCCAGAAGCAACCGAGGCCGGGGCCACGGTCGGCGTCGAGAGGCGCGCCCTTGTAGGTCGGTCGAGCGGGGTCAGAGCCCCCAACGCCCTCGGCGCCCTCGGCCGACTGCTCCTCAGCCGCGGGTCCCGACATAGGTCGCCGCGGGCGTTTGGCTTGCGGTGGGCGTCGATCCGGCGAGGATCGCAAGGACCGCCATCCGCACGGGCACCCCGTTGCGCGCCTGCTCGAGCACGAGCGAGCGCCGGCCACGTGCCACTTCGCGCGTTACCTCGACGCCTTCGTTGATCGGCCCCGGATGCAGGTAACGAGCAGACGGCGCGGCCTGCGCGAGCCGCGGCTCGGTGATCTGGTAGTCGCGGATGTAGTCGCCAAGAGAGACGCCAGGCGCCATGCGCTCCTTTTGAACACGCAGGCCCATGACCGCATCGGCGTCGCGCAGCGCCTCGTCGAGATCAGTCGTAAGCGACACAGGCAGCGAATCCAGACCGCGCAGCCAGGCACGGGGACCGCACAGCAACACCTCGGCGCCTGCCTTTGTCAGGGTCCAGATGTTCGATCGCGCCACACGCGAGTGGAGGACGTCCCCAACGATGGCGATCTTTCGCCCGTGCATGTCGCCGAGCTCGCGCGTCAGCGTGAACAGATCGAGAAGTGCCTGCGTCGGGTGTGCGTGCCAGCCGTCGCCCGCATTGACGACCGAACCTCCGAAATACCGAGCAGCGACCGCCGCTGCCCCGCTGCGGTGATGTCGCACCACGAGGACCGAGAACCCGAGGGCATCCAGGTTGCGCACCGTGTCGACGAGCGTCTCGCCCTTGACCATCGACGACGACAGCGGCTCGAGCACGTACGTCTCGGCGCCCAGGCGTCGCGCGGCGAGCTCGAAGGACAATCGAGTGCGAGTCGACGGCTCTGCGAAGAGCAGCGCCACGTTCGCTCCGCGCAGGGTGCCCTCGGCGAAGCCCGGGCGGCCGGCAAGGCGGAACTCGGTGGCCAGAGACAGGATCCGGCCGATCTCGTCTGCGCCTAGACCCTCCACGTCGAGCAGGTGCCGGCCATCCCAGTTCACGCCGCCGCCTCCGACGAGCCTTCGCGCCGCTCGATCACGACCTCGTCGTCCCCGCCGTCGGTCTCGCGCAGATGGACCTTGATCACCTCGTCCCTGGACGTCGGCACGTTCTTGCCCACATGGTCGGCGCGAATGGGAAGCTCCCGATGGCCTCGATCAACCAGCACTGCCAGCCTGACCGCCTTCGGGCGCCCGATATCGACCAGTGCATCAAGCGCGGCACGCACCGTTCGCCCCGTGTACAGGACGTCGTCAACGATCACGAGCGTGCTCGACTCGAGTGGGAAGGGCAGGTCCGTGCCCTTCAACAGGGGCTGGCGGGCGACCTGTGACAGGTCGTCGCGGTAGAAGGTGATGTCGAGGCTGCCGACCGGTGGCCGCACTCCCTCGTGGGCTTCAATCGAGCTCGCCAGACGCTCAGCGAGAGGCACGCCGCGCCGTTGGATCCCGAGCAGGGCCAGCCCTTCGGTACCGCCGTGCTTCTCGACGATCTCGTGACTGATGCGAATCAGCGCCCGCCGAACGTCATCGGAGGTCATTATCTGGCGGCTCGTCACGGCCCCTAAAGACTAGCCGGGCACGCGACTTTAGAACGTCGGGACCAGATCCTCCACGTTGAGCGATTCGATGCGCAGGTCCCCGACACCGTCCGTACCCCATGTGCGGATGTGCAGCTCGCCTTCAGTTCCGTCGTTGGGCGGTCCGACCCACGCGACTCGGTTGGCGCCAACGGTGAAGCCTCGCTTGGAGAACTCCGGACCGATCAACGGCTCGTCGAGCGTCAGCTCTCCCGAGTTCGGATCGAACGCCACAAGTACAAGCCTGCCCCACGATTCGCCCGGCGTGTCGGCTTCCCACAGGCCGAGTACCCGCCCATCGGCCGACCATCGAGCGTGCCAGTCGAGAACCGGCTCGGCAACGGGATCGCGCGTCGGATCGAGTGCGACGAGCTCAACGTCCCCGGAGCCTGCTTCTGCCCCGAACGGATCTACGGCCGACCAATCGACCAGGTAAAGGGCGCCCTCGCGAGCTACCGGCAGCGAACCCGAAAGATCCAATCTCCCGTTCCAGGTCACTGCGTGGGCCTGCTCCGGATCGACCACCGGCAGCCACATCATCGGACCGTCGACGCGCCGCTCCTCGAGCGTCACTGGGTCGACGACGACCGTCAGCACCTCGAGCGTGTCGCTCTTGCCGCTGGTGTCGTTGACGCGACTGACGACGATGCGCCGGCCGGACCAGGAAGCGAAGAACGAGGAATGGTCGGTGGTGATCGCGCGCGCCTGGGTGTCGCCCGGCTCCCACACGAAAACGTCAGGGCCGTGGCTGCCGTCCGCCGGCATGGCGCTGAACGCGAGGACCTCGCCGTCGCGCGACCACGCCGGCGGCGCACCGGCCGAATGAACGTCTTCGAGTATCGAGAGCACACGCAGGCCGGGCACGGCGCTCGGCGGTGGGGTCACGAGTGCGGTGGCCACGGGATCGACCGGCTCAGGCGTGTCGGCCGGCCCTTCTGGTGGCGTTGCCTGGGGGTCAGGAGTCTCAGGTGTCGCCACATCGGTCGCCCCTGGATCAGGGCTGGGCTCGACTGCCGGACCGGTTTCTTCAGGTAGTGCAGGTGGCGACTGGTTTGCCGCCGGCGTCTCCGGCGGGGGCAGCTGGTTGGCCGGGGAGCTCGAGGGCGGCGCGGGAGAATCCGTTGGCTCCGGGTCGCTCGTCTTGGCCGGAGCGTCGTCGAGCAGCAGCACGACCGTGATCACATCGTTGGACTTGTCGTGCCCGACGAACGCGATCTGTCCGCCACTCGCGCTCATGGCTACGTTTTGCGGTCGGAGGTTGGGCACCGACACGCTCTGACGATCGAAGACCTTGTCGTCGGTGCAATCGGGCGCCGTTGTCGGACACACCTCGCTGAGCTGCGTCCGGAACACGGTCAGGTCGCTCTCTCCAGCCGAGACCACCGCGAAAGGATGCGCGGCGATCGAGAAGGGGGTCGGTCGAAGTGACGGCGCGGAGCCATCGGCCACAGCCGTGCCGGGAGCCTGCCGGGGTGCCGGCCCGAGCTGCATCACTGCAAACACGGTGACGATGCCGAGCGCGGCGACCACGGTCGCCAGCGCGCTGGGTGCCCCCGATCGTGCCCGGCCGGCACGCCGCGCAACGCGACGTCCGAGTCGCGGGTAACGGAACGACCAGCGCGACATCTCGCGGTCGAGCGCGGTCGAAGTTCGCGCCCACATGTCGCGCGGCGGCGTTGGAGTTGGCAGCGATCGAAGGAGTGCGCTCTGGTCCCGATAGTCGCGTTCGACCTGCTGGCAATCCAGGCACGCCTTCAGATGGCCGACGAGTAGCCGGCTCTCCACCCGCGTCAGCTGGCGGTCGAGGCGCGCGGCGAGAAGCTCGCGATAGCGGGCGTGCCGGTCAATGCGGCCCTTCACCGGTCGCCCCCGTCGCGGTCGTGGCGCTCGCGGTCAGGGTCGCGGTCGCGGTCGTCGCGTGTGCCGGCCTGCGACCGCGTCGCACCCAATGTCCGCTGAGACTCGGCGACCGCACTCCTCGCCCGTTCTACGGCGAGTGCCTGGCGGAGCGACTCGCGCCCCCTGGTCAGCAACGCGCGTGCGGCGACATGGGACACGCCCATCGCCGCAGCCAACTCGAGGCCAGTCAGCTCCTGTAACTCTGCGAGCAGCAGGGCCTGGCGCTGGCGCGGCGGGATGCGCAGCAGTGCCCGCTCCAGATCGGCCGACAGTCGGGCTCGAAGGACGAGATCCTCTGCGGACGACACAGACCCGCGACTCTCGCCGGTCCACGGGACGAAGCGCACGATCTTGCGCCGCCGGAGCTCGTCCAGTGCCGTGCGGCCGGCGATCTGGTACAGCCAGGCACGGGCGCGGTTGTGGTCAAGGAGCGTGTCATAGGCGCGGTAGGCCTTGACGAAGGTCTCCTGCGTCAGATCGGCCGCCAGTTCGTCATCGCGCAGCATTCGGGCCAGGTAGGCATAGATCTCACCGTGATGCGCCGCGTAAACCCTCTCGACAAACGCGCGTGCGGCAGCCCGATCCGCAGTCACCGTGACGTCCGTGATAGTTGGGGATTGGGCTTCGAGCACTCGCCAGTAACCTGCTCCGGTTCGTGGCCCCACTCGTGGGGAGAGGGGACGCGCCGGACGGCGGCGCTTTTCTGGCTGATTTGACGACTCAAGGGGGCCGAGTGTGACGCAATCACGTGTCCGCGGACCCTGAGCCCAAAGTGCTCACCGCGGCACGAAGTCGTCCCACGAGCGTGGGCCGCTCGCCACGCCCGTCTCGATCGCCTCCGCGCGGGCTGTATCGAGCAGCTCAGCGGCCGCCGCTTCGGGCGAGACTGGGTTGACCGGCAGGCCCGTTCCGAGCTCCAACCCGGCTATCTCCCGCAGGCGCGGGTGGATCTCCCAGTGCCAGTGGAAGGTTTCCTCGACGCGCTCGCGTAGCGGGGCCGTGTGCAGCACGAGGTTGTATGCCGGTCCGCCGAGCGTGCCGAGCAGCTGGAGGACGCGCTGGAGCGTCTCGGCCGCGCTCACGAGCTGCGCATCGGTGGCCGTCCCGAAGTCGGCGGCGTGGTGGCGCGGCACGACCCATAGCTCGAATGGCGAACGCGAAGCGTACGGAGCGAAGGCAACGCTGGCCGAGTCCTCGAACACGAGCCGGGTCGGTTCAGCTACCTCGTCGCGGACCAGCCGGCAGAACGGGCAGATGCCCTCGCGGATGACGTAGCGAGCAGCGCCGCCAAGCTCCTCGCCGATGCGGTGCGGGATGTGGGGCAGGTCATAGAAGTCGAAGCACAGGTGGTTGGTCAGCGCGCCCGCCTGGGTCCCGTAGTTCTGGACAACCTGGAGGTATTCGGTCTTCTCCGCGTTCCGGGCCTCGGTGAGCACGTCGCGCGCTCGTGCGAGCAGCTCGAACGCGATCTGCGACGACGTCTCGGCGAACGACTCATGGTGGCCGCGCGGCGCGACGATGGTCTGGTAGGAGCCGGCGTCGCCGACAAGGCCAAGCACGGGCTCGCGTCCCTCCGGTTCCGCCTCGCGCTGCTCACGGTCTGTGCCGGCGACGATGAACGCATCTTGTTTCAGCATCCGTACGCGGACGCCGTCGGTGCCCGCTGCGGAGCAATTCGGGCAGTTGTCGACGGTCTGGTGTTCCAGGTGCCTGGCCGGCCTGTGGAAGCGCTCCCGATTGAACTCCCGATCGACCACCACGGCGACCCACCAACCGGTCACGCTGTCCTTGCGCAGCTCGAACAACCCGCGCGCCATGCTTCTCGCTCTCCCCGGCTGGCTAGAGGGCGCCCACGGGCGCCGGATCTGGCCGATCGACAGCCCACGCAGCCGCCGACGCCTCGTCTGTGCGCAGGACGAAGGCGTGCTCGAAGCGATCTGCGGCGCTCGCGACGCTCGCTGTCGAGGGTGCCGATTGATCATCTGGCCAGCCCGCTTCGCGCGCGATCGATGTGACCTCGGCATCCGGTAGCCCGCACGGATCGATCAATTCGAAGTCCGTCAAATCAGTCGTCACGTTCACGGCGATGCCGTGGTAGGTGACACCGCCTTCGAGGCGCAGCCCGAGCGCGCCGATCTTCCGCGGCGCGGAGCTGTCTGGATCGCACCACACGCCCGGGTAGCCGTCGCGCCGGCCGGCGTCGACCCCGTAGCCGGCACACGTGTCGATCATCGACTGTTCCAGGGCGCGCACGAAGGGCCGCAGCACGAGGCCGCGATCGGCGAGGCGGATGATCGGGTAGGCCACGAGCTGCCCGGGGCCGTGATAGGTCACCTCGCCTCCGCGCTCGACCTGGATGACCTCGATGCCACGGGCCTTCAGTGTCTGCGGCGTTGCCAGTACATGTGATGGGTCAGACCGGAGGCCCAGAGTCAGGACAACAGGATGCTCCAGCAACAGCAGTTGGTCTGGAATCTCACCGGCGCGGCGCGCCGCGACGAGGTCGTGCTGCATCTGCCACGCCTCGCGATAGCCGACACGCCCCAGCCAGCGCACCTCGAGCGTGGCTCGTTGGTCGCCCATCCCGGCACGATAGCAGGGGACGCCGGCGATCCCTGCGGCCCTGACCTCAGGCCCTGCGTCCCCACTCCCCGAATGTGCGCCACGAACGGCCTATCCGCCCGGCTGAGGCCATTTGTGCGCCGGGTGCGGCATCTCCGCGACGGAGGCTGCGGTGGTCGTCGCGATTCGGCCGTCCTCCACGCACATCAGGCCGCACAGTGGCGGTTGTGTGCGACGCCAGAGGCATGGCCGACCGCATCGGGCATTCCCGCATCCGCATTCGCGCATCACCGCAGCGCGATCACCGCGTCGCGTCCAGGGTCTTGCCCAGCCGCGAGACTGGCCAGGACTCGGCGGGTGTCCAGCTCGAACGTCGCCAAAAGTGTTGGGCGAGCTGCGGTGAGTGCGAGGCGATTCGCATGGCTGCCGGCAATGACGAGGATCATGCGGTCGGCACCTAGATCGCGCTGTTTCAGCTGGGCCGCTCGCAGCTGTGCCTGGAGGTCGCGCAGGCGCGTGATGACCTCGACGACGATCCGGCACGTGCTGTTCTGGAGCAATACATCCACTGCGCGCAGATCGCCGGGGAGCAGGATCGGAACATCCAGCTTGATTCGCCACGCGTGGCCGATCCGCTCCACGAATCGGGCGATGTACGAGGCCTGTGCTTCGTCGCGGATGGCCCCGCCTGTCGGGTAGAACTTGATCGACGCCTTGAGCCCTACCGCTGCCGCATGGCTTACCAGGTATTCGACGCCAACATTCCGTACGCGGCGCAGTTCGACGCGCGCGACCCGATCGCGCGAAACACCCAATGCCGCGGCAATGGCAGCCTGCGTGAGGCCGGCCATCAGACGCGCCTCGCGTAGCTCGTCGACGAGTCCTGGCCAGACGCGACTCCAGCGGTCGCGTGACTCCTGAATCGCGCGCCGTCGATTGGCCACAGCGACATGATGGTCAGCGGCTCTTATCTACCGCTTATCGGCTCCTGTCCTCCGGTTAGAATCGGCGCCGCACTGTCGGGCGGGAGTAACTCAGCTGGCAGAGTGTCTGCTTCCCAAGCAGAATGTCGCGGGTTCGAATCCCGTCTCCCGCTCCACTCCTGCGGCGGTAGCCCAACCTCCGGTGCGGGCTGGCAACGAGTCGGTGCCGTTCGGCAACGCTGATAGCCCATAAGTACTAGACGGCACCTGGTACCTCCGCAAGACTGCTGATCGCGTCAACGCGCGTTGGCGGGTCAGTAAGAAGCAAGAGGTTCGTCAATGGGCAGTAGCACTTACACCGAGCAGACGGCGCCGTCGTTGTCGTCAACGGGTCGTCGCCTGGGCTGGGCCCTGGCGGGCATCCTCGTCCTGACCGCGATGGTCGTTCCGATGCTCACGAGCGGTGCAAATCCGCCGGGCAACAACGGCACGATCAAGCTCGATCGACTGGCGTTCGACACTCATCCCGACAACCAGCCGCACGTCGGCTGCCGATTCCAGGTCGACTGGTACGGGTTCGATGCCGGGCAACTGTTCTCCGACGTGACCTTCGAGGTCCACCCGCCGACCGGCCGACCGGCCGTGCTTCTGACCGATCGCATCTTCATCGGCGAAGACGACAACTCAGGCGGCGGAAGCGTTGCTGGGCTCGACGCACAGCGCGAATACAACCTGGGCAGCGCTCTCGCTGCCTATACGCCCCATCCCAACCAGGGTTGGCACGTCAAGCTGACCGTCCGCTCGGACGGCTCGCAGGGCGCGAACACCAAGCACAAGGTGTTCTGGGTCCAGGGTTGCGCACCCATCGAGACGTAACAGCTGCGTCTCTAGTCACGCAGGATTGAACGACCGGCTCCGCGCATTGCGGGGCCGGTCTTCTTTTGGCTAGGGAACGCGGGACGTGGGATCCGGTCAGCGACCTCGGCGATAGAGGGCCAGCGAACTGCCGACGGTCACCAGTCCCGCGGCTGCAAGGATCAGGTAGGCGATCGGCTGAGCGGTGCCTGCGGCGATGTCGAGCAGGACCGCGATCACTGACAGCCCGTTGAACGTCAGCGCCATGACCGTCGCGATGCGAGCCGTTACCCAGCGGCGGTCGAACAGAACCATCGCGCCACCGACGCCCGCGCCAAGTGTTGCTGCGCCGCCCTGGCGATAGATGAAGTCGTCCATGCCCGGGTAGCCCAGCAGCTGGCCGAACGACCCGGCGGGTACCAGGGCCATGATCCCGAAGAACAGCGCGCTCAGGGTGCCAATCACGAATAGGCCTGTGACCCACAGTGCGACTGGGTGGTCGTCTGTCGAGGAGTGCGCCAGGCGGTCGGTCGGCGGCCGCGTAGGTAGTAGATGCATGATGTGGAGAAGAGCACCGATGCCAGCAGGATCACGTACACGACCAGCTGTGCGTTGCCCTTGGCGATGGCCAACCCGCAGGCGAAGATCGAGCCGAGGTTGAAGACCGCCGTCGCGGCGATGGGCACCCGCAGGGCGGGCCACGATGCCCGATAACCGATGGCCAGCCCCACTCCGTAGCCGAACGTCGCCGCGCCCGCCAGGCGGTACAGCAGCAAATCGACGCCGGCGAAGCCGGTCAGGCTGGCGAACTGGTGGGCAGCAGGAACGGTGCGAGGCCGAAGAAGGCGCCCGCGGCGATGAGCAGTACCAGCAGCCACGAGAAGGCGCGGTTAGCCGTCAAATCCTCCACGCGGCCGATGATGACATACAGCCAGCGGCCGAGAAACTGCTTTTAGCCGCTGCGCCCGCGCGCGTCCACCGGCCACCGCCCAATCACCTCGCCGCTCCGCGTGGCAACGAAGCTGTCGAACAGGTCGATCACGGGGCAGACGTGATTGGGGACGACAGCCACGACGTCGCCGAGGCGCGGTCCATGGGCGCCGTCCGGCAGTCGGATCTCGCCGTGGTAGTCGGTCAGGCGCTCAAGGACTCCATCGGGATAGGCAGGCAGGAATCCGTAGCCGGTGAGGTAGGGGGCCATGTCCTTGGTCAGAGACTTCGCGCCGGCGTCGATCACGAACTTGCCCGGAACCGAATCGCTCACGACAGTGGCCGCCACCGCGACAGCCACGTCAACCGCGGCGCAGCTGCCCATGTGGACCTGAATGCGATCGTTGATCAGGTACGTGCCCGGTCGAACCTCGTTCACTGGCGCGGTCGCGACGCTCAGGGCCGTCGGGGTACTGCCTGCGCTCAGGATCTGTGGCTCGATCCCCGCCGCACGCAGAGAGTCCGCGGCCGCGGCGATCGCCCCGACCTCGTCCGCTGCGGCGCTGCCAACTGCGTCGGGCCCGCGATACGCGTGACCGCCATGGGTGAAGACCCCGACCACGTCGAGGCCGATGTCGCGCAGCTGGGCGGCCAGGCTGCCCGCTGCGGCTGGGTCCACGCCTGTGCGGTGGTACTGCGGATCGAGCTCGATCAGCACGCGGAGAGACTTCGTTGAGCCTGCTACGGCCGCGGCCAGGCTCCGCGCGCCAGCCACCGAATCCACGCCGACTACAAAGGTCAGGTCGTCGCGCTCGTGAAGGGCCCTCAGTCGGGCGGCCTTGCGCCCTTCAGCCCAGAGGGGATAGGCGAGCAGGATGTCGTTGATCCCACCCTTGGCCATGACCTCCGCCTCGCCCAGCGTGCCGACGGTGATGCCGACCGCGCCGGCCTCGAGCTGCATCCGCGCCAGCGCGACGCTCTTGTGGGTCTTCACATGTGGGCGAAGCGAGATGCCGCGCGCGGCGACCGCCTCCGCCATCCTATGGGCGTTGCGCTCGACGATATCGAGATCGATAACGAGACAGGGCGTGTCCAGGCCGCCTGGCAGCGCTGGTGCGATGGGGAGCGCCTCTGCGATCGGAAGCGTGTCCGGCATCGGTCGCAGCCTACCAGCGGCGTTGCGACAATCCGAACGAGGCTCGCCACGCGCAGAACTGAGAGGCTAGAACGTGGGTCAACGCAGTGACGTGACGGTCTTTGGGACCCTGGGACTGCTGCTGCTGGCCGCGTTCGTCGTTTTCACAGCCCCTGTCTGGCTGCGGCCTGCGGCACTCCCGCCTGGTCAGCCGGTGAATCCCGGCCAACCAGTGAATCCCGGCCAGCCGGTCAACCCCGGTCAGCCGCAGGTAGGCGCCCCGAGCTGGGTGCAGCCCGGAACGCGCGTCACGTGGTACGGGGCGGCGGCGTCCGTGGCTGGCAGCCGTTTCTCGTGGCTCGAGGATCCCAACGGCAACTGGACCGATCCGAAGACTGGCAAGAAATACCGCCGGACCGACGAGAGCGGCGAGGGCCAGGGCACGGCCAGCGGCGACGGCCTCTACCAGATTGATGTCATCGCGCTGGACGGCGCGAACGCCGTGCTCACGAGCGAGCTGTTCACCTTCGATCGCGCGAACAACCTGCTGCTCCACGCGCCGCTCGGCGGCCGTAGCGTCAATGGCACGACAGTCGACGGTGCGTGGGTTCACCCGGCCGAGTTGGAGCGCGTGGCCCAGACCGACCTCGGGAGGATCAGCGTCCTGCGTGGCAACTACACGCTGGGCAACACGACGTTCGATGCGGTCAGCTTCGTGACCGGCCTCGGCGCGGGCGGTGGAGGCAACTACACCTCGTACACGTACGACACACAGACCGGGGTGCTCCTGTCGACGAACACGAGCACGGCGGGTGTCACATCGCCGTTTGCCGCGCCCGGCGAGAACCCGCCCACGAGCAACGCCCAGTTGACGATGGCGCGCTTCGCCGGGTCACGCCAGAGATCGTTGCCCGGCGCCAACGGCGCGACGCCTGACTGGGTCGCCGGCACTCGCCAACTGACCTACCAGGGCACGTACAACTTCATCAACCCGGTCGACCCGACGAGCGCCAACTTCACGTACGCCATGGAGCACACCGTCCAGCTCGGATCGGGTGGCAGCAACTGGACGAGCTTCACCTCGCGCACGGTTGTCGGCGACCTTGCGGTCGACTCCCAGTTGCAGGGCGTCACTGGGCCAACCGGCATCTACTGGTACACGCCTGCGGCGCTGGCGCAGATGACCCAGGGCCAGGTCCTCGACCAGGACCCAATCACCGGTCAGCAAATGGCCGTCGCGTTTGTGGGCGCCGGGGCCAATGGCCAGCAGGTGGTCGTCATCGACAGCCAGGCGCCGGGGTTTACGCTGCGCGCGACATACGAGCAGGGGAGCGGGACATTGATCGCGTTCGAGGAGTCGGCCCGCAGCACGACGGGCATCACCACTTCACTCCAGTTGGTCGATCGCCGCTGACCTCAGCCCCCACGCGGCCCGTTGGTCGGGCGGTTCAGGGGCAGTTCGGCGTCTGGAGCGTCGGCGGGCCGGCGGCCGCCGCTGCGGTCGCGGGAACCGGGCGCCGGAATAGGCCGGGCAGCGGTCGCTTGATTGAGGCCGAGAAGGCCCCCACGTATACGCCCGCCAGCACAAGTGCACCGCCGACCAGGAGTGCCGCAGTGATCGGCTCGCCGAGCAGCGCGGCGGCGACGACGATCGCCACGAGCGGCATCAGCAGCAGCGAGTGGCTGGTCGCCGAGGCAGTCCAGCGCTCGATGACCACCAGGTACAGCGTGAAGACCACTACCGATCCGATAATCACCAGGTATGCCAGGCCGAGCACGGTCGCTGGGCGGGTGGGCAGGGCGAGCGACTCCCCCGCAATGAGGGCAAGGCCGAACAGCATCGCGGCGCCGACGCTCATGGCGATGCTGTTGTTGCTCAGCGGGTGGCTGTGGGGGAACCGCTTGATGACGACGTTGCCAAGCGACATGGCCAGAGCCGCTCCGAGCAAGGCCAACAATGAGGCCACCGGCACGGCCGATCCGATGCGCTCGCTGAATACGACCGCCACGCCGGCGACTGCGATCAGCGCGCCCACCACCCCTTGGATGCGGAAGCGCTCGATGCCCACAGCCACTGCCAGAAGCAGCGTCAGCAGGGGCACGAGCGCCAGGACCACCTGGGCCATCCCCGCAGGAGCGGTGGTGAGCGCCCAGTAGACGAGGGCGAACGGGACACCCAGCCCGAGCAATCCGTAGAGCAGGCTGCCCGCCAGCGCCCATCCGCGTGGCAATGGCACGCGCCGGACGGCGACGATCCCCAGGAAGATCACGCCCGCGAGCGCGAAGCGCAGGCTCGCTGCCCAGAACGGCGGGAGCTCCTCGCTGCCGATGCGTATCGCGGTGCCGTTGACGCCGCCAAGGGCGACGATCCCGACGAATGCCAGCATCGTGGATCGCTCGAGCGACACAATCATTCCACGCCGATGCTACGGCTTTCGGGCACCGACGGCGCACTAGACTGCACAGCCTGATGAGCCGGCCAGCGGATCGCGCCGAGTATGTGCACGACCAGCAAGTGCTGCTCGAAAGCCAGGTCCAGGCGATCAACCGCTTCCCCGACCAGAACCCGCATCCGGTGCTGCGGATCTCGGACGATGGGCGTCTGACGTACGCCAATCTCTCGAGCGAGCCGGTGCGCCGGGCGCTGGGTGTCGAGGTCGGCGACGCGGTGCCGGCCGCGCAACTTGAACGCCTGAGATCAGCAGCTGCGACGCCCGGCGACCGGGTCGAGGTGATGGACGGGGTCCGAACCTTCGCGCTGCTGCCCGTCCCGGTTCCGGACCTCGGGTTCACCAACGTGTACGGCACGGATATCACCGCGGAGAAGGTCGTCGCCAAGTTCCCCGGCCAGAACCCGCACCCGGTCCTGCGCATGACGCGGGAGGGCACGCTCATCTACGCCAACGCCGCCAGCCAGCCGATCGTGGCGGGGTTGCAGCTACAGATGGGCGCGCCACTGCCGCCTGACCTGCGGCGCGACCTGCTCGCGAGCCTCGAGCGCGGCGTTCGCGATCCCGTCGAGATCGGTTGCGGAGATCAAATCTTCGAGCTGCTGCCCGTGCTCATCCCGGAGTTCGACTTCGTGAACATCTATGGCACCGACGTGACCGCGGCGCGACAGGTCGCCCTGGCCAAGGAGGAGACCGAGCGCCTCTTGCTCAACATCCTCCCGCCGCCCATCGCCCGGCGTCTCCGAAGCGGCGAACGGGTCATCGCCGACCGCTTCGAGGATTCGACACTGCTGATCGCGGACATCGTCGGCTTCACGACAATATCCAGCAGGATGTCGGCCAATGAGCTGGTCGAGCTGCTAAACGAGATCTTCAGCGCGCTCGACGCGCTCGTAGACCATCATGGGCTGGAGAAGGTCAAGACGATCGGCGATGCGTATTGGGTCATCGGTGGCGTGCCAGTCCAAACGGCAGACCACGTCGAACGGGTGGCCGACTTTGCGCTGGGCATGGTAGCGACGATCGAAGGAATGCAGGCCGGAATGCCTCACCCGATCAGTTGCCGCATCGGCATCAACTGCGGCCCTGTGGTCGCGGGTGTGATCGGCACGAAACGAACGATCTACGACGTCTGGGGCGACACGGTCAACATGGCCAGCCGGATGGAATCGCTTGGCATGCCGGGTCGGATACAGGTCACGGCCGCGGTCTACGAACGCCTTCGCGGCCGCTTCACGTTCGAGGAACGCGGCACGATCGAGGTCAAGGGCATGGGCCCCACGGCGACGTACTTCCTGACGGGCCGAGTGGCTGGGGGCTCCGGGTGAGCGGCCGGGCCCTAACGCTCTCCTTATGCCCTCCATGCTTACGCCGAGCACGTGGCGAGGGCATAGGTCCGCGCGCGGGCCGAATGCGGCGCCGGCCATCGCTGAAAAGGGCCGAGGTATTCATGCCGTGCATATCCGGGTCAATAGACGCGATACCCGAGCCCAATCGGAGGCGCTAACCCAAAGCCTCCTACACGAATAAGCATGGGGGGCATACGTGTGGTCGTAGTGGCGGATCAGCCCTCGGCCAGGACGACGATCTTGTCCTCGTCCGTGAATGTCACCGCCGCTGCCTTGTCCGGGTTCATCACGACCCCGTAGGACTTGCCGGGTTGGTCGGCCTCGGCCAGCAATCGGTAGCCGAAGGCCACCTGGCCGCGCCGGCGCGCGGACTCAACGACGGTGTAGAAATCGACCGGCTCATTCAATCGGACGTAATCGCCGGCTGCTTTCAGGTAGACCTCCGAGCCTTCCTCGTCGAACAGGTCATCGAACACGGCGCTCAGCGCGGGGTTCTCCGCCAGCTGTGACATCGTCAGGCTGACGAGCTTGCCGCTGACTATGAAGTCGTCGGCGCGCGTGACGTGGGCCAGCGCCCGATTTCGCACGTCGAGCATCTCGCTCACGATCGTGAACGACTCGCCGCGCTGCGCCTCGATGTCGCGCAGATGGAGCAGGGTGACGAGCGTCCGAGCGTCGGCTCGCTGCTCCTCCAGCAGGCCGGAGTACGACATGACGACCACGTGCTCGTAGCCCTCGGCCGTAGCCGCGTTCAGCACGGCACGGTCCGTCGTGTCGGCCGCGCGGAAGCTGAGCTCGAGACGTTGCAAGCGCCGCCCGACTGCCTCCACCTGGTCAGCCACGCCCGGGCCCTCGGCGATGACAAGCAGCTGCGAGCCGTCCGTCACGTAGCGATCCAGCTCGGTCAGCAGTGCAGGCGTACGGCCGTTCCAGCCCAGGACCAGGGTGCGCTCGATGCCCGGCAGAGCGCGGCTCCCGACAACGATCTGCTGCTCGCGCGGCGACCCGTCAGGAGGGTTGACGCCAACGATCGTGTCGTCGTCCTCGGCCAAGAAGATCAGCCGGTCGTCCGGTCCGATGACGTGATCCATCTGTGGATTGAGATGCGGCCGATCGCCCACCGGGACGATGCCGATGAGGCTCGAGGTTCGAAACGCGCCCAGCCCGTCGCCGAAGGTCTTACCAACCAGCGACGGCTCCTGGAAGAAGTAGATCTCGTCGCCCCCGAAATCGAGCAGCTCCATGTAGACAATGGACAGGCCCGGTTGACGGCACGTCTGGGCGGCGATGCGTCCGATCAGTTGACCACCGAGCACGAGCTGCGCCTCTCCCTTGCTGGCCAACCGGGCGACCTCAACATTGCGCTCGTCCCGGATCTCGGTCACGACCTGGTACGGCGCGGGTCGACGGTTGGGGTCGTTGGTGATCGCCAGCAGCGTCTTGATCACGTCCGTGTCCGGATCATCGGTCACGGGCGATATGACGATGATCGACCGGGAGGTCTGGAGGCTGGCCAGCGCCAGGTCATCCAGGTCGATCGGGCTGCCGCTGCGGCACACCACCCTTGTCGTCCGCGTGTTGGGCAGGCGCTGCCGGATCTCGGTCTCCATCTCGACCTTGTCCCTGTCGGCCAGGACGACGATGCACTGCTTCCGCTTGTTGGCGTTGGCCAGCACGATCTCGCTGATGATGTCGAAGACCTGTGGCGACCAGCCGAGGATGACGGTGTGGTTGTCCTCGAGGACGATCGAGCGGCCCTTGCGCAGCTCTTCGATCTTGCCCTGGATGCCGGTGCTGATCACGCCGATGAGGGTGGCGACGATGAAGATCCCGCCCAGAGTCACCGTGAGCATCGCCAGGACGAAGGGAACGCTGCCTGTGTCCGCGCCCATCGTCCCGGGGTCGAGCGTTCGAAGCAGGCTCCGCCATATCAGCTCGAACGTGTCGATGCCTTCGGTGTCGGCACTCTCGAGGAGGGTGCCCGAGAAAAGGATGACGCCCGATACGACGACGACGATCAGCAGCGAGAGGACGAAGAGGCCGCCAATCAGCGCGACGGTCCCGCGCGCCATGAAGTTGTCGAAGGCGTACCGCAGACGGGCGGACATCGGATGGCGGTTTCTATTCAAGGCGCTCCCGAGTTTAGCCAGCCGCGCTCACCCCGAGAGGTGAGAATGGCGACAGTGGACGATGACCACATGGAAGGGCTGACGTCGGTCTCATGGGGGCCTGGCCGGATCGACCTGTTCTGGGTCGGCGTGGACAGGACCCTGATGCACCGCTGGTGGGACGGCACCGCCTGGTCAGAGGACGAATCGCTCGGCGGCACGCTGGCGTCGGCGCCGACCGTCACCTCGTGGGCCGAGAACGAGATGGAGGTCTTCGCGCTGTTCCCGGACGGTGAGCTGTGGAACCGTTACTGGGACGGCGCGGCGTGGCACGACTGGCACACCCTCGGTGGCGAGTTGACCGGCCAGCCGGCCGCGTCTTCCTCTGGAGCGGATCGGCTGGACGTGTTCGCCACGGGGCGCGATGGGTCCCTGTGGCACCGCTGGTGGAATGGGACTGAATGGGTTCCGTGGAGGCGCGATAGGGGAACCTAGCGAAAGCCGACCCATATACTCGGGCCAATGCAGCCGAACCGCCCGCGTATGGTCACCGTCGTCCTCGCAGTTCTGTTGCTGGTGGTCGGCATTGCCCTGGTCTTCTTCCAGGCGGAGGCGATCAATCTCGTGCGCGGGGTCGGGCTTCCGGGTGACATCCAGAGCCAGATCGTCGATCTGATGGCCCAGAAGACCGTCGCCTGGGCGCTGCTTGCCGCCGCACCCATCCTGCTCATCGTCGGCTCTCTGACGCGAGGGGTCTGAGATGCGTCAGCAGGCGCCGCGCGGGATCACCATCATTGTTGCCGTGTTCCTGATCGGCATCGGCGTCGTGGGCACCTTCCTCGGCCTATTGCCCAACGTAGGCGGGTTGCAAGGCGAAACTATCGGCGTCATCTCGTACGTGCTCGCGACAGCCATGATGCTGGCCGGAGTATTCGTCCGCGGCCTCTAGCCGAACAAGGTCAGCGCCGGCGCAGCCTCCTGTGTCGCCACGAGAAGGTCGGGACCCTCGTTGTTCGCGTTGTTGACGCGTGCAGAGACGGCATCGATGCGCAGCAAATCGTCATCGGCCGGGTGAAGCAGGTCGCTGAGCAGGCCGGGATCAGCAATCATCGGGTCCAGCCAGAGCGGCGGCCACTCGTCGGCTGAGAGGATTGCCGGCATCCGGTTGTGCAGCTGACCCACTGTCGTGTTCGCGGCCGTGGTCACCACCGCTGCTGACAGGAGCCATTCGCCAGAGGCAGGGTCCCGCCACGGCGCCCACAGGCCGGCAAATGCCAGCGGCTCATCGCTTGGGGCGTGGATCAGGAACGGCTTCCTGGCCTTGCCCTCGCGGCGCCACTCGTAGAAGCCGTCGGCGGGGATCACGCATCGCCGTCGCAGGAATGAGGCACGAAACGCCGAGCTCGTTGCGACCGTCTCGGCCCGCGCGTTGATCATCCGCGCGCCCACAGCGGGCGATTTTGCCCACGCCGGGACGAGTCCCCACCTGTGGAGCTCGATGAAACGGCCGTCGTCACGCTGGAGCACCACGGTTACAGGCTGGGTCGGAGCGACGTTGTAGCGCGGACCGAGCTCCTCGAACGCACCGGGGGCACGGACCTCGGCGTCGAAGATGCGCGCGAGTTCGGACGGGCCTGCCCTCATCGTCATTCGACCGCACACGGGCCGATCGTAGACGCCTGACACTAGGTGGGATGGAACCCGCGCCCAGCCCTTCCGCGGAGGCCGCACCGGAGCGGCTGGCACGCTACTGGCCCCTGGACGAGAACGTCACGTTCCTGAACCACGGCTCTTTCGGTGCCTGTCCGTGGCCGGTTCTGCACGCCCAATCGGAGCTGCGAACGCGGATGGAGCGCGAGCCGGTCCTCTTCCTCGACGTGCACCTTGAGGAGAGTCTCGATCACGCCCGCGCGCGCCTCGGTGAGTTCCTGGGAGCAGATCCGGACGATCTGGCTTTCGTGCCCAACGCGACCACCGGCGTCAACACCGTGCTGCGCTCGCTCGAGCTGCAAGCCGGAGACGAGATCCTCGTGACGGGCCACGACTACAACGCGTGCATCAACGCGATCCGCGCCGTTACCGAGCGCGTCGGCGCACGAGCCGTGATCGCGCAGGTCCCGTTCCCGGTCCAGTCTCCCGACGAGGTCGTTGCCGCAATCCTCGCCTCGGCCAGCGCCCGGACGCGCCTGGCGGTGATCAGCCACGTGACCAGCCCCACGGCCCTCGTCTTCCCGATAGAGCGGATCGTCTCCGAGCTGGCCTCACGCGGCATCGACACCCTCGTCGACGGCGCCCACACCGGCATGGTGCCCGTTAACGTGGCGAACCTGGGGGCCGCGTACTACACGGGCAACGCCCACAAGTGGCTCTGCGCGCCAAAGGGATCGGGCTTCCTGCACGTGCGCCGCGACCACCAGGACCGCGTCCGTCCCCTGGTCATCTCCCACGGCGCGAATTCACCGCGGACCGATCTCTCGCGCTTCAGGCTCGAATTCGACTGGACCGGCACCATCGACCCGACTCCCTACCTTGCCATCCCGGCAGCACTCGATTTCTTCGCGAACCTCCTGCCCGGTGGGTTCTGGCAGGCGATGGAGATCAATCGGCAACGGGTGCTCGTCGCTCGACGAAAGCTGCTGGAGGTCTTCCCGCAGCCCGATCCGGCACCCGAATCGATGATCGGAACCATGGCCTCGATCGAGCTACCGGCGGATCTCCCGCCCGCGCCACTCGACATGCCTTCGGGATCCACGGCTGACTCGAGATGGCCGCTCGATCCGCTCCACGCACACCTCTTGGACGCGCACTCCATCGAGGTGCCGGTCTACGCCTGGCCCCACACTCCGGCCGACTCTCCGCGCCGGCGCCTGCTGCGGATCTCGGCCCAGCTCTACAACCACCCAGCCCAATACGAGCGCCTCTGCTCCGTGCTCAGCGACCTCTCCTCGCGCCGATAGCCAGCGCAGCGCGTTCTGCAATCGAGGTGAAACGCCTGGCGGCGGCCACATCCAGCACAATCGCAGTTCAAGGATCAAAGGAGGAAGCGTGCCCGGAGATTTCTCGGATCATCAATGGCAGCGGCTGGTCGAAGCTGGCCCGCAGATCGCGCTCGCCGTCGCGGCGTCATCTGGTTCGAGGGGCCAGTCGGAGGCCGAGCTGGACGCGTTTCTTCGGCTGGTGGACGAATCGGCCGACGAGGCCGAGGAAGCGGGGCTCCTGGGCCGACTCGCGGCTGACACTCGCTCTAAGCTGGCGGCGGGGATGCTCCGTGGCGACTCCGAGGACGCCATACCCACAGGTATCCACGCCGCGCGCGAAGCAGGTGCGATCCTGGCCGTACAGGCCGACGAGCACGAGGCGCGGGTCCTGCGGCAGTGGCTCCTCCAGGTGGCACACACGGTGGCCGGTGCCGCACGCGACGGCGGAGTTCTGGGACTTGGTGGGCAAGACGTGAGCAAGGTGGAGCGTGAAACGATGGCCGAGATTGCGGACGGACTGGGTGCGTCAGGTGAGCCTGACGCGGAAGCCGCGATGCCGGCCGAGGATCCCGGTGAAGCCGAGCCGGGCGGCGCGCTGCGCGATGCATCCGAGGTTGGCCCGGACGGCCAGCCGATCGGCGAGGACAACATCCGTGACGGAACCGTCCGCGGCACGATGGGCGGGCCCAACCAGACCCAGGGAGAAGGTCAGGGCGGCTGACGCCTCAAACGAAGACCAGGAGGACGTTCATGCGAACCGCGTCATTCGTGGCCATCGGGGCCGCTGTCCTGCTGGTGGCCGGCGCCTGCGGCGGCGGAGGTCCGGCACTAACTCCGAACACTGCGGGCTCACCTGTCCCCGGTACGACTCCGGCACCCGCCGCTACGCCGGCGCCAGCCGGACCAACAGTTGCACCGCCGCCTCAGGCTGGCGTTCCGCCGGCGGGCGGCTCATGCGCAGAAGTGCCGACGTTCGCGCCGGGCCAGGCGCCGAGCTTCGCCCCGGACGTCGACCTCGCAGCCCGCTTCCCGCAGCAGGTCGACGGGGTCCCGGTAACCGGCCTGAATTCTCTCCGCATGGTCGACTATCTGTGCACCCTCGGCGGCGGGCAGGTGGCCGTCGACTACTTCGCTTCCAACGTGCCGCAGGGTCTCAACTTCGCCACCCTCAGTCACGCCTACGCCGATGCGATTGTCGAGGGCGAGGAGGTCGATCTCACCGCCTACCGGGCGCCGGGACTAGACCCGAACCTGATGATCCAGTCCTTCAGCCAGTTGATCCGCGCGCTCGGCGGCGGGGACACCGAGGTCGTCAATACGGCCACCGCCACGATCGGTGGCAAGAACGTCTTTGTGCTGACCGATGAGAATGGCGGGGTGGGTTACCTGTACCCGTTGGGCGACGTTCTGTTTGTCGTCAGCGACGTCGTGACCGACTCACAGGCGGCCAAGATCTTTACCGCGTTCCCCTAGTCCGGCGTAGCGGCCGCCACGCCATGCGCTCGCTCAGACGCGGCCTCGGGATGTCGCTCGGGGTCGCGCACGCCTGGTACGAATAGCAGCATGCCCATGAAGACGGCGCCGAGGAGCGCGGCCCCGACCATGGTGTTGGCCGCTCCGAACGCTTCCGCGGCCGGACCGGTGAGCGCGAAAGAGACGGGCACCAGGCCGGTTGACACGAGCCAGTCGACGCTCGTCACTCGGCCGAGCAGCTTCCGCGGCACCAGCGTTTGGAGCATCGTCGTCCAGATCACCTGGCCGAGCTGGAAGAGTGCGTGGAGGATGAACGCGGCTACCAGGGCCTGCCACAGGTCCGTCATCAATCCATAGATAGCCATCATCGCCACGCCCCCGGACCAGGCCGCGTACATGACCGTGACCCGCTTGCGCGGCAGCCCGTAATGGCCAATCGCCACGCCCATGAGGATCGCGCCGACACCGCCGACGGCGAAGAGCAGGCCGAGCGACTCGGGACCCAGGTTGAGCCGGTTCTTGATGAGGAACGGCACGAGCGTCTGAACAGGCCCGAAGAAGACCAGAAGGCTGAGCATCGCGGAAACGAGAGTGGCCCACAGCCACGGAGTTCTCCGTACGAAGCCGAGCCCTTCGCGTACCTGCCTGACCGTGTGCCCGATGCCGTGGCCCTCCTGTGACACGTGCATCGGCCGGCGGCGGATCGCGGTGACCGCCAGTGCCGACACGAGGAAGCTCGTCCCGTCGATCACGAACGCTGATCCCGAACCAACGGCGGCGACTACGAATCCGGCCAATGCGGGCCCCAGCAGTTGCGTCATCAGCGGGCGGATGGTGCCGAGCAGGGCGTTGGCCTGGGGCAAATCGGCGTCCTCGACGAGGTCGGGAATGATCGCCGTGGACGATGGGTTGAAAAAAGCGTCGCCGAGGCCGACGAAGGCGATCAGCACAGCGATGTGCCAGATCTCGAGGACGCTGGCGATGGAGAGAAAGCCCATTGAGCCGATCGCGAGCGCCCGGATGATGTCGGCGCCGATCATCAGCCGGCGACGGTCGATACGGTCGGCCAGCGCGCCGCCGATGAGCAGGAAGATCACCGACGGCAACGTCCACGCCACCCAGACGAAGCTCAGTGCTGTCGGGACGTTGCTGATCTCGTAGACCTGCCACGCAAGCGCTACGAAGAAGAAGCCGTCGCCGAGCAGCGACACGGCACTGCCGCCAGTGAGCAGAGCAAAGTCGCGATTGCGCAGCGGCTGGAGGATGCGCGCGCGGCCGAGTGGCCCTAAAACCCTCACCGCTCGACTTTACGCGGAGAGCCCGTCGGCCCGCATTGCCGTAGGCACCGCACATAGCAGGCACGCGGTCGCCCGATGTGCGCGTGGTGCGGCCTCTCCGCGACGCAGAGCGAAGCTGGGTTGCCGTCATGCCTTGCTACGCGCACATCTCGCGACTGCTGGGCGTTTACGTCGTTCGCGGCGCACATAGGCGGCGTCTAACACTGGAGCACGATTTTTTGGGACCCACGAGGTCGAGGAACGCGGAGTTGTAGAGTCGCCCGACATGGACGGTGGAGGACATCCCTGGGCGCTCTTTGACCTCCGGATCTGGACGGAGCGTCTCGAGCTGCGACTTCCCACAGAAGATGAGCTGGTCGGGCTAATGGAGCTCGCCGCGTCCGGTATCCACGACCCGAACGAGATGCCATTTGGATTCGCCTGGACAGATCAGCCGAGCCCGTTATTTGAGCGCAGCTTCTTCCAGTACCACTGGAGCACGCGGGCGACGTTCGCAGTCGACAACTGGAACCTGGACCTGGGGGTCTGGTCTGAAGGTCGGCTGGTTGGAACGCAGGGGATCGGGGCCAAGCAATTCGCGGTAATTAGGACGGTCAGCACAGGATCGTGGCTGGCCAGGGAGTTTCAGGGCCGGGGGATCGGCAAGGAGATGCGCTCGGCCGTGCTCAGCTTCGCGTTCGACCACCTCGGGGCCTATTGGGCAACGAGCGGCGCATTCGCTGACAACCCCGCGTCAGGAAAGGTTTCGCGCTCGCTCGGTTACGAAGAGGACGGCATCGACGTGCTCGCGCCTCGCGGCGAGCCCCGCGAATCGATCCGCTATCGGATCAATGCCGATCAATGGCGCGCACGCGAACGCCCGCACATCGAGGTCGCCGGCCTCGAACGCTGTTACGACATGTTCGGCGCGGATTAGCGATATGAAGATCGGCCGGACGTTCGCAGTCGGTGTTTTCGTTTTCCTCATGGCGGTGACGCCTCTCAGCGCGCTTATCGCGCCCGGCGAATTCGAAATCCGCTTCAGGCCCGACGGGCCTAGGAATTCCTGGTGGGAGCCTGCGGACAACGGCTTCACGGTACGACTCCTGGACCGAACTGGACTGGCCAGGGGGTTAGGGGTGGCTCCTCCGCGACGCGGCCTCCCTGACCCAATCACAAACTCCGGAACCGATGGCCGGACTCTCGTCGTCCGTTGGGAAGGTGCGTCCTGCGACGACCTGACGAACCTGACGCTGGAACGGGCCGTCGGAGGCTTCGTGATCCGCGAGAGGACTCACGAAGGCGGCTGCTTCATGGGAACCGGCGCCTACCACAGCGTGGCGATCCCTCTCTGGGCACCAGTCGACGCCTCGACCGTCGAATTGGAGTCGCAGGACTGACCAGTGCGACCAGTCGCCCTCATCGCGGCTGCCCTCGTTGTGGCGTCGTGCCAGATCCTGAATTCTCTCGCGGGACGGATCGACGATCCGTTGGAACTGTCGATCTCGAACAGCACGACGCTCGTGGTCACCCTCGTCGTCAACGATCAGGTCATCGGCTCCTACGGTCCGGGGGCGCACAACGACCCGATACATGCCGTGCTGCTCCCAGCGCCACCGTGGCATGTGGAGGCACAGACAGCGAGCGGCCGGGTGCTCGTGTCCATGGACGTGAGGCCGGGCGACGTGTGGCACACGACGGAAGATCCCGACGGCCACAGTTCATCGCAGAGTGCCGGCGCTCGAGCAGACTTGACTTGCGGTCGCTTGGACATCTGGTCCGGCGCGCCGATGCTCGGGCCAATACGAACGAGCTTTCCGCCGGGAGATTGCGACCCTTAGTCCTGAGGTGTGACACGCAAGGTGTCACAACCGAGCTCGATTCTGCGGACATGGAATCAAGCGCACCGTCCATCGAGTTCACGCTAACGTCCCTTGGCACCCTAGCGGTCCACGTTCGGATGCGCCGCCGAGGTGATCGATGGCTGGCCGAAGTCACCGAGTCGGAGTTTGCCGCCGCGCTGGGCTCGTCCGCGCGCGAGGCTTTGGCCGTCGCCCTTCAGCCGTTCGGCGACAGCGCCATGCGCATGCTTCTGGCCGACCTCGGCCTGCTCGCGCCGAGCGTCGCCGTGCTCGAGATGGAGGCCGAAGCCCGGCTCGCCTGACGTCGATGGTCGCCGTTGACGGTTTGGGCTTTAATTCCGATAATGTGAGTCGGGATTAGACCGCGCCCGCCGAAGGCGGTCCCCGATCGGAGAACGAATGACCCTCACTCAGCGCCAGCAGGTCGACAACGACCGCTCCCGCTTCGACTTCAAGGACGAGATCGTCTACCTGACCGAGACCAAGCGCGGACTGACCCGGGCCACGGTCGAGGAGATCAGCGCGCTTAAGGATGAGCCGGCGTGGATGCTCGAGTTTCGGCTGCGCGCTTATGAGCATTTCCTGAAGCGGCCGATGCCGGTGTGGACGGATGGGCTCGACCGGATCAACTTCGACAAGATCGTCTACTACAGGAAGCCATCAGAGCGCGAAGAGAAGTCGTGGGACGACGTCCCTGATCAGATCAAGGCCACCTTCGAGCGGCTTGGTATCCCAGAGGCTGAGCGCAAGTTCCTGTCTGGCGTTGGCGCTCAGTACGACAGCGAGGTCGTCTACCACTCCGTCAAGGAGGAGCTGTCCAAGATCGGTGTCGTGTTCATGGGCACCGACCAGGCGCTGAAGGAATACCCCGACATCTTCAAGAAGTACTTCGGCACCGTCATCCCGCCGGAAGACAACAAGTTCGCTGCGCTCAACAGCGCCGTGTGGTCGGGCGGTTCGTTCGTCTATGTCCCCAAGGGCGTGGACGTCCCCCTACCACTGCAGGCCTATTTCCGCATCAATGGCGAGAACACCGGCCAGTTCGAGCGGACCCTCATCGTCGTCGAGGAGGACGCCAAGGTCTCGTACGTGGAGGGGTGTACGGCTCCCATATATGCCACCGAATCGCTCCACGTGGCGGTCGTCGAGGTCATTGCTCTGCCCCGGTCGAAGGTCCGCTACACCACCATCCAGAACTGGTCCAACGACGTGTACAACCTTGTCACTAAGCGCGCCCACGCATATGAGGACTCGCATGTCGAGTGGATCGACGCGAACACCGGGTCTCGCAAAACAGTTAAGTACCCGAGTATTTATTTACGTGGCCGAGGGGCGAGTGCAGACATCATCAGCGTCGCCGTCGCCGGCAGAGGCCAGCACCAGGACACGGGTGCGAAGGCGATCCACCTGGCGCCGGACACCAAGAGCCGCATCGTTTCCAAGTCGGTCAGCAAGGACGGTGGCCGGGCCACGTACCGGGGCCAGTTGAAGGTTGCGCCGGGTGCGACGGGCGTCGTCGCCAGCGTCCGTTGTGACGCCCTGATGCTCGATGACGAGAGCCGCAGCGACACCTACCCGTACATCGACATCCAGGAGACCGACACGACGATGAGCCACGAGGCCACCGTCGGGAAGATCAGCCAGGACCAGATCTTCTACCTGATGAGCCGCGGCCTTTCCGAGAACGAGGCGCAGAACCTCATCGTCCAGGGCTTCCTCGACGTGTTCACCAAGGAACTGCCGATGGAGTACGCGATCGAGTTCAACAGGCTCGTGAAGCTGGAGATGGAAGGCGCGCTCGGCTAGCCGGAGATGACCGACGCGCTGAAACTGCCCTTCGCGGGCGAAGACAGGGTGCGCCGACTCTCGGCCAACCTGAAAGAGCCGAAATGGCTCCTCGGCGATCGCCTTGCGGCATTCAAGAGCTACCTCGATCTGCCGATCGAGACCAACAACCTCTTCACGCTCTATGTCGACCTTCGTCTGGCGCGCTTCGCCGAGATCGACCCGTACGAAGAGACGACAGAGGCGCCCCAGGTTGCTGACGTCGTCCCCGAGGGCGCCTCTGCGCTCATCGAGGTTGCCGAGGACAAGGTGGTCGCACGCGCCCTGTCGGCAGAGGCGAAGTCGGCGGGCGTCGTGATCGACACGTTCGCCAACGTCCTGCGCAACAGGCCCGAGCTACTGCGCGAGGCGCTTGATGGCGGCACCACTCTGCCCGCAAATGACAAGTTCGCGCAGTTCGCGCGCAGCCACTCGGCTCTGGGCGTACTGATCCACATCCCGCGCAATGCGGCCCTCGAGAAGCCGATCGTCGTTCGCTGGGCTGCCGGCGAACCGGGCAGGGGCCTGGTCTCGCGCATGCTGATCGACGTCGGTGAGAACGCCAGCGTCAGCGTGCTGGAGGAGCAGCTCCCGACCGACTCCCACGCTGAGGCGGCATCGGAAACCCAACCACAGAGCCTGTGGTGGGGCACGACCGAGGTTCGCCTGGCCGAGGGCGCCAACCTCAACTTCGCGGCCCAGCAGGATTTCGGGCCAAACACGCTCGCGTTCGTCAACAGGCACGCCACGCTTCAGAAGGACGCGCAGCTCAACTGGGCTCTCGCCAGCGTCGGCGCTCAGATCCACAAGAGCAGGATCGACAACCATCTCGTCGGCCGCGGTTCGGGCGTCAGGCAGGTCGAGATCGGGTTTGGTGGCGGCAGGCAGCTCTTCGACGCGACCAGCTACACGCGCCACATCGGCGCGGACACGACCGGTGATCTGCTGTCCAAGGGCGTCTTCCTTGACCGCGCCCGCGGCTACTACAAGGGCATGATCACGATCGAGAAGACGGCCCGCGGCACGGACAGCTTCCTGGGCGAGTTCGCCATGCTCATGAGCAAGCAGGCGCGGTCGGTGACGATCCCGAGCCTGGAAATCGACCAGCCCGACGTCCGGCGCGCCAGCCACGCAAGCTCGGTTGGACCGGTCGATGAAACACAGGTTTTCTACCTGATGAGCCGCGGCCTGCCGCGAGAGGTGGCGCGCAAGTTCATCGTGCTGGGTTTCCTCGAGCCGGTCGTGTCGCGCATCCCGCTGGGGGACGCCCAGGATCGGTTGCGTCGACTGCTCGAAGAGAAGTGGCCCGCGTCCACGGAGCTGGACGCCATCGGCAAGTCGGAGGCCGCGGCCTGACGGACGGGGTTCGCCGGGTGCCGGTCGCCAGCCTGGACGAGATACCGGCCGGCACGATGAAGATGGTCCAGGTCGATGGCACCGACATCCTCGTGGTCCACGACTCTGATGGGAACTGGCATGCCACGCAGGGCATCTGCACGCACGAATACTTCGAGCTGGACAAGGGCTTCCTGACGGACGGGACGCTGACGTGTGCGCTGCACCTGTCTCGTTTCGACCTCGACACTGGCGAAGCGCTCGACCCGCCGGCAGAGCAGCCCCTTGCGCTCTACCCGGTGAGGGTCGAGGGGGATGAGGTCGTTCTCGAGCTGCCCGAAGGCCACATCCCGATCAACGAGTAGCGTACGCAGGAGGCGAGATCGCGCGGCTCAGCCGCAGTTCGCCTCGTCGGTCCCCGGCCGCGGCGGTGCCGATATCGGCGAGATGCCCCAGCGGCAACGGTTGTACAGCCCGCGCGCTCGTTCGATCTGCGGACGCCTCAGCTGTGCAACGACCGGCCAGCCGTAGATCCCATCGTCGCCGATGATCCGCTGGTTTGGGCCGATCTGGATGTCGATCGTGAGCTCGCCGTAGACGACGCCACTCTGGGCACGCACAGTTACGTGGAAACCGCGCAGCACCGGGCGTGGCGCGTAGAGCAGCGTCCGTCGCGCCGGCATCGTTTCGTCCAGGACCACGTACTCGCGCCCGCTCGCGGCAACGAGGCTCGCCACCCGCAGCGGCCATTGAGCGACGTGCACCGGCCGTCCAGGAGCCGACGGCGCCGAGAACTGCTGGAACACGAACGTGCCCTGAGTTGCCGGTGGCGGGATCGGCACACGCAGGCGCCCGGTTAAGTGACCCGGCTCGAACTCCGCGAGGATCGTGATGAACTGGCTGTCGCCGAGGACAACGTATACCCCGAAAATATCGTCCGGGTCGTAAGCGACGCGGACAGTCACTGGAGGAGCGGTTGGGGTCGGCGGCACGGCGAGTGTCGGTGGAGCTTCCGTTGGCTCGACTGCGACAGCGCGGGCAGTCGACGGTGGTGGCTGCGGAGCCGACCGACCAGACATACCGATCCAGACCACGGACACCAGCACGCCAGCGACAACGAGCGCCCCGATGCGCGCCGATCGGCCACCGCCGACCGAGACGACCTGAGGCGTGGATTGGGCCGACGGTTCGGGCTCGATCATCGCGGCGTCTCGGGCGTCCGGGGCCCGCCCCTGGCCGGAGCCGGGTTGGGGTTGAGCAGCACCTCAATTGACAGGATCCCGAAGAGAAGGTCGTTCTCCGCGTAGACATTGAGCGTGAACCCGCCGCGCACGCGCGGCGGGACATCGTCGCGGTTGGGACGCGCCGGCATCGCCACGTCGATGACCAGTTCCGGCCCCCTGATCGTCGAGAAGAACGGATCGAGTGGCAACGGCCACTCCGTCGAGCCAACAGCCCGGGAGCTGTTCCGAAAATCTGACGCCCAGAGTTCGGTGATGGTCAAGATCCCCGAGCGTGCATTCACCGGCAAGGGCACGCGCAGCGTCGTGGACAGGTAGCCGGGTCGGAGCTCGTCGAACGCGGCCACGTACTTCACACCCTCGATCGTTGCCCCGACTGCATACGCGAAGGCGGGCGCGGTACGTCGTGGCGTCGGTGTCGGCGGCGCACTGGCAACCGCGACCGGTTGCGCCGACGTTCTTGCCGGGGTGGACGCGGGCACGGTACCCGGGCGATTCGAGAGCCCGACCCATAAGACCGCCACCAGCACGCCAACCACGACGAGGGCGCCGAGACGAGCCGACCCGCCGCCGCCGACTCGCGCTACCTCCAACGCGGCTCGTTCGGCGGGTTCGCGCGGAGTCTCCAGGCGCTGGCGCATTAGCGCGGCAACTCCACGCCCAGCCCCAGTTCCGCGGCGCGGCGCGCGATGGCGTCAGCGAAGACGACATCGGCCAAGCCGACGCCGAGGTGATTGACGTAGAGGGGTCCACTCGGGCGTGGCGCGGGCGCGGTCCCCACCAGGGCCTCGCCGATCGATGCGTCCGGTTCGGGGTAGTCGGCAAACACGGCGCCGCGGCGCGTGGCGAGGAGTTGAGCGACGTCGTCACTCAGGAAGAGCGACGAGTTTCGAGCGGTTTCGGCGGGAATGCACATGTCGTAGTCGACAGCAATGATGAGCGATGCCCGCGACATTGAGTCAGCGGGAAGGATCTGACGCTCCTGCCCGAACGAGACCATCGTGAGAACGACGTCTGCTCCATCCACGGCTGCGAGTAGGTCGGTCGTGGAAGCGACGGACTCGAACCGCCCGATCTCGCGCGCCACCCCGGCCAGCCGCTCGGCACGGTCCAGGTGTCGATCGCAGATCGTGAGGGCCGCGCCCTGTGCCACGGCAGCGAGGACGGCAACGTGGCTGGCTCCCTGTACGCCGCCGCCGGCGAGCGTCACCGCGGTTGGGCCCTCGGTCTGCGGCCACCACTGCTGGAGAGCGACACCGCTGACCGCGGCGGTCCTCTCCGCGGTGATCGGGCCACCATCCAGGATTGCCACGGGCGTACCCGTCATGGCGTCGTTGAGCACGACTGTGGCATGGATCGCAGGCAGGCCAAGTACGCGGTTGGTCGGGAACGCCGTCACCCACTTCATGCCCAGGAGGTCGCGGGTCCCGGCCGGGTCCGTGCCGCGAAGGAGTGCCGGCATTGCAGCCGTGTGCGAAGAATTGGGACGCGCGTCCACACCGAGCTTCGGCGGCATCTCGGCGTCCATGATGAGCGCGATCATCGTTCGCCGCGCAAGCTCGATCCGTTCCATGACCGGCGGCATGGCGGCACGCACCGCTTCGGCAGACAGGTACAGCAATGGGGGTAGCTCCGGCCGGTCTGCGGATTGCATCACCCACCAGATTAGATAGCCGTCGCTACCCTTCTCTAATGGAGCAAGCCACGCTCAAACCCGCCCCGCCGGGGCCCCGACGGCGCCTGCCTACCTGGTGAACTGGAAATCGGCTGTTTGCACGCTCCCGTCGTTGAACTCGAGAAACAGACGGCGGCACGTCCCGGCCCACGCCTTGGACGTCTTCCAGACGTAGGTGTATTGCCCCGTCACCGCGTCGTACGTCAGGCCGGCGTTGCTTGCCGAAGCGGTCCACTCGATTGGGTCGAGCGACGGATCTCCGCACGCGAACCAGCCTGAGCTGGGCGAATCAGGCGCGAAAATGTCCAAGCCGAAGTCCTCGCCGAGGCTGAACTTCACCGGGATTGCCTGGCCGGCCTTCACGAGATTGACCGTCGGACGGCTGTCGACCGGCCGGAAGAAGCCACTGAACTGGTATTGCGGACCGCCCGGTGCCGGGATGCCCGCGCGGGTCGTGTCGCCGTCCTCGTCCGGAAGATGGACCGTTCCGCCCATCTGTCCGGTGACATCGAATCCTTCAGCACCGAAGTCGACGTACCAGTTGCCCGATTCATCGGCCACATCCCACAGACAGCAGAAGAACCCGTCGCTATCAGGCAGGCCAGCCTCGATGGCAACCTCTGAGCCGGCTGGCGCAGTGCCAGACGCGGTGTCCGTCTCGGCATCGAGGTCCTCGAAGGTGAGCTCGCTCAGGGTGAGTTCCTTGGTGATGCCGGTGGTATCGCCCGTAACCACGACGTACATGCCCGGCACCAGATCGAGACCATGCGCCCCCGGCCCGATTTCGAAGCTGCCTTCGGCGTCGGTAGGCACCGAGTACGGACCGAACAGGATCGTCCCGCCCGGTGCGTCGAACACCGTGACCGAGACCGAGGGATCAGTCCTCCAGCCTTCGCCGCAGCAGACGAAAATGAAGTCTGCGTCCATCGACACCTCGGGCGTCATGGCTACTTCGAACTGGGGCTGAGCCGTGACCTCAGGGAGGTCGGGGTACGCGCCGACCGGCCCGCCGCTCAATCCGAGCAGAAGCGACATAGCCAGAACGAGCGAAAAAACGACTGGCCGGCCACTCACGAGCGCACCTCTTTCTCGCAAGTCGCGCCGAGGCTGCACGGACCCGAAAATGGCCCGGAGCCGGGCGGGCTGCAACCAGAGACTGGTAGCCGTGCTTTGTCTTGATAAGTGCCAGAAGGCCTGAAAACTAGGACTTTCGTACCGGTGTGGCCGCGCACCTAGCGACGGAGGCGCCTACGCCCGGCATCGCTACCCTTCTCTCGATGGAGCAGGCCACTCTTCAACTGAACGATGAGGAGCGCGCGCGCAGCCTCGACAACCTGAAGTTGGAACGAGACGCGGTGGTGCTGTACGAGCGCCTGGCGGAGATCGAGAAGGACACAGTCCGCGCGGCCGCCTTCCGGCGCATCGCGGGCAATGAGCGCCGCCACGCGGAGATCTGGGCCACCCGCCTGGAGCAGGCGGGCGCCACGGTTCCGGCTGTTGGCAGCCCGCGCATCCGTGTTCGGATGATCATCCTGCTGGCGCGCGTCTTCGGAACGAACGCTGTGTCCGACCTCGTGCAGGCACTGGAGGGTGACGAGGAGGAGGCCTACGCCTCGCAGCTGACCCCCGAGACGGCCGCGATCGCGGCCGACGAGCGCGAGCATGCCGAGATATGGGAGCAGCTCAACGAGGGCGCCACGGCCGGACGTGGCCACCGCACTAGAACCCGGGAAGAGGCGTGGCACAGGAGCGGCCGCTCAGGGACGCTGCGCGCCGCCGTGTTCGGCGCGAACGACGGGCTGGTCAGCAACCTGTCGCTGGTCATGGGCGTTGCCGGAGCGGCAGCGGGCGCCGTCACCGGCGCGGCCGCTGGCAACCACTTCATCGTCCTGGCCGGCGTCGCAGGACTACTTGCAGGCGCCTTCTCGATGGCCGCCGGCGAGTACATCAGCATGCAGAGCCAGCGCGAGCTGTTCGAGAACCAGATCGCCATGGAGCGCGAGGAGATGCGCGTCATGCCCGAGCTCGAGCGCGAGGAGCTGGCCGAGATCTACCGCGCCAAGGGCCTTCCAACGGCAGAGGCGCAGGCTGTGGCAGACCGGCTGATGAAGGATCCCGAGAAGGCGCTCGACACGATGGTCCGCGAGGAGCTGGGCCTGGATCCAGACCAGCTTGGGTCGCCGTGGGGCGCGGCGTGGTCATCTTTCATCTCATTCGCCGTGGGAGCAGTGGTGCCGCTGATCCCGTTCCTGCTCGGCAGCGGCCTGAACGCGGTGATCGCCGCGCTGGCCCTTTCGTTCGCCGCCCTCTTCGCCGTGGGGGCCGCGGTGAGCATCGTCACCGGACGCGGCTTCGTGTTCAGCGGCACGCGGCAGGTGCTGATCGGCGCAGCCGCGGCCGCGGTGACCTTCGCCGTGGGGACGGTCATCGGCGTCAACGTCGCGTGAGCGAGATTCTATCCCATCCCCTCGCGACCAAGCTCGCAAGCGAGGGGCTCATGGCCAGCGAATGGCGCAATGGGCCGGCAGAAATGTACGCCGAACATCGGCATGGCTACGACAAGGTCCTGGTTGCGCGGGCGGGCTCAATCACGTTCCGTTTGGCCGAGTTGGGCCGCGAGATCGAGCTACGTAGCGGCGAACGGCTCGAGCTGCCTGCAGAGACGCTGCACGACGCAACTGTCGGTCCGCAGGGCGTCGTCTGCCTCGAGGCGCATCTTCCGGCCGGGTCGCTCGCACCTGCGCCGGTTCATCTCACCGCGGGCTGGTAGGTCAGCCGCCGCCGGCCTCATGATCTGTTGTCGGCCTGTCTCTCCAGGTAGTCGGCGTGCAGTTCGAGCACTTCTTCAACGAGGTCCTGCGGCGCCATGCCACCGCGGCTGTTGATAGTTCGGCTTATCCACGTGGCCTCGGCCTTGCGCTCGTCGGGCGGGATCTCCTCACCGCTGCGAGGCAATCGGCCGATCGCGAACCAGACCAGCGCGCCACCGATCGCAAGGCCGACCACAAGGGCCCAGCCGATGTACTGCTCGGTCATGCGGCCATCCGTGCAGCCGTCGACAGGTGGGAATCCCCCGGGAAGGTCATCGCTGGGAGTATAGGTATGCTGCGGCCGTGTTCCCCCTGATACCCGTCACCCCAAGCCCGACTGCACTCGATCTCGG
>JBBDRY010000027.1:48254-49620 GCA_040905225.1 Chloroflexota bacterium
TTCGCGGACGATGAGGAGGCCGATGACTTCGACGACGTGGGCGACTTCGAGGATGGCGCAGCCGCCGAAGAACCCCAACAACCGAAGGACCCCGCCTAACACTCCCATTCGGTCGGGTGTCCCAATCTAACCGCCACCCGCGCCTATACTCGGCCGCCATGGAGTACGCCGAGTCCATCCTCGAGCTGATCGGTAATACGCCACTGGTTCGGCTTACCCGGGTCACCCGTGAGCTGGGTCCTGCTGAGAAGCAGCCGACGATCCTGGCCAAGCTCGAGCTGCTCAACCCGGGCGGGTCCGTCAAGGACCGCATCGGCCTGCCCATGATCGAAGCGGCCGAGCGGGACGGCCTGCTCAAGCCCGGCGGCACGATCATCGAGCCAACTTCGGGCAATACCGGTCACGGCCTGGCCATCGCCGCTGCGCTGAAGGGATATCGGTGCATCTTCGTGATGGCCGACAAGCAGTCGGTCGAGAAGCAGTCGCTCCTGCGCGCATACGGCGCAGAGGTGGTGCTCTGCCCAACGAACGTCGCGCCCGAGTCGCCGGAGAGTTACTACTCGGTCGCCAAGCGCCTTGCGCGCGACATCCCGGGTGCCTTTCAGCCAGACCAGTACTGGAACATGAACAACCCCGAGGCCCACGAGCGTACGACCGGTCCTGAGATCTGGCGGCAGACGGAGGGGAAGATCACGCACCTCGTCGTCGCGACGGGGACGGGGGGAACAGTCACCGGCACGGGCCACTACCTGAAGGCACAGAACGCCTCCATCCAGATCGTGGGTGGCGATCCCGAGGGGAGTGTCCTGTCGGGTGACACGGCGCGGCCGTACCTGACAGAAGGAATCGGCGAGGACTTCTTCCCGGGCACGTACGACCCGGCCGTCGTGGACCGCTGGGTACGCGTCTCCGACAAGGACGCATTTGCCGCGGCGCGGCGGATCACCCGCGAGGAGGGGATCCTCGCCGGCGAGTCGTGCGGCACCGCGCTCGTGGCCACTCTCGCCGTCGCGCGCGACCTGATGGCTGACGGTGACGCGTCGGACAACGTGATCGTGGTCATCTTTCCCGACGGCGGCCGCAACTACATGTCCAAGCTCTACAACGACGAGTGGATGCGGGTGAACGGGCTGCTCGGCTCCTCGACTCGCGAAGCCCGCGTTGCGCATGTGCTTCGCAACGGGCATCGTGGCCGCGACCTGCCGCCGCTGGTTCTTGCGCGGACGACGGACCGCGTAGGTGCGGCCATCGACCTTCTGCAGCTCTATGGCATCAGCCAGCTGCCCGTGTCCGAGGCGCCCGAGGGCGACGTCATCGAGTCGATCGTCGGTTCCGTCAGCGAGAAGGGATTGCTCGAGCGCGCGTA
>JBBDRY010000027.1:49720-50959 GCA_040905225.1 Chloroflexota bacterium
GAGCAGATGGACGAGATCGACGGGCTGGAGCTCGTATTCGAGACGACGTGGCCGCGCGAGAGCCGCGACGGTGCCTAGAGCCAGGGCAGCGGCAATCTCACCGGCAGCAGGACGTTGATCAACAGTCCGAGCGTCAGCAGCCCGCCGGCACGGCGCGTGTGTATGAAAGCCCAGCCGACAAACCACAGTGGCCAGCCCTTGGCTGGGTAGCCCGGCGGCGGACCGTCTGGTTTGGGTGAGTTATAAATCCGCACGACGCCGATCAGCCGCGGGATGGCAAGCGCCGCGAGAAGGACCCACGGCCCCACCCAGCCGGCGAGCACGGCAGCCACGATCAACGGGTAGAACGCGATCATGAGGACCTGGTTGACCCGCCGGGCGAGCCGCTCGCCGAGGATGACGGGCAGGGTGCGGATGGCGAGCGCCGTGTCGGGGACGATCTTGTCGATGTGCTTGCCGAACAGGACGGACGTCACGAGCAACGCATAGGGAATCGAGAACACCAGCACCCAGAGCGGGATCGTCGAGGTCGCGACGAGGTACGTGCCACCGATCATCAACGGGCCCCACGTCAGGAAGACGTCGACTTCGCCCAGCCCGTGGCGCTTGAGGTTGAGCGGCGGCGCCACGTAGAAGACGGACAGGAACAGGCCGGCCAGCGCAAAGGCGATCACCAGCGGCCCGTGCCAGTAAGCGAGCAACAGCATGATCAAGCCGTCAATCAGCGTCAGCAGCAGGATCGCGTTGCGCAGCGTCTGTTTCGTGACCCAGCCCGAGAGGATGGGATGCGGTGCGTACAGCGCGCGGACGTAGCCCTCCGTGTCCACACCCCCAGACGTGTCGAAGTAGTCGTTGATCATGTTGTTCGCGGCGTGGGCGATAACGAGGCCGACGATCGCGAGGATTACGGCGACGTAGTCGACGCTGACGAGCCCGGTGACGCGCGCCGTCTCCGCGGCCAGTAGCGCGCCGATGGTCCCCGACCAGATGGTCATCGGGAACACCGTCGCGCGGGTGATCACCAGCCATTTCCCGACCGTATCGAGCGGGCGCTCGGCCGGAGGGTTGGCCGTCTCCATGATCTCTTTCCAGCCCAGCAGGCGGTCGCGCAGGGTCATGCGAGGAAGCCTAGAGGAACCGCGGAATGGCACGATGGTGCCGAGAATCACTGATCACAGAGGTCAAACAGCATGCACGCATTGGTTACGCGCCTGAGGTTCGACGGACCGGAGGCGGCTG
>JBBDRY010000028.1:0-9825 GCA_040905225.1 Chloroflexota bacterium
GTGGACAAGAGGTGGTCGTCCAGGCGGAGCGCACCGAAGCCGTCGTTTCGCCCGTCTGACTTGGACGTGTCCTTCGCCCGTGCCTTACCTGGCGTGCGCCGATCCTTCATACGGCTACATGGTCGGCTATTCAGCCGATGCCATCACATCGCGTGAGTGCCTAGGGTTCGAGCAGTCGGCCCGGAGCCGAACAATGGCGGATAGCTCTATCGCTAGTGACAGCTAGTGTTAGAGTGTTCGCGTGACCGGCAAAACGCCTACGGAGGACATCGCGGCCATTGGGCTGCTCGATGTGCCCGTGCGGCGCCGCCTTTACGAGTGGGTGGCTGTCCAAGGCCGGCCGGTAGGTCGGGAGGAGTCTGCGATGGCGCTGGGGATCGGCCGTGCGTTGGCGACCTTCCACCTCGACCGACTCGTGGCCGCGGGCCTCCTGGATGCTGGCTACCAGAGGCTGACGGAGAAGCGCGGCCCCGGTGCCGGCCGACCGGCACGTGTCTACTGGCGCACGCAGCGCGAGTTCACGGTCTCTCTTCCGGAGCGCCGCTATGAGCGCATGGCCGATGTGTTTGCACGCGCGCTCGAGGGAGACAGCCTTCAGGACGTCGCGCACGCCGCTGGCCAGCAGCTCGCCGCGGACGTCCCTGGCAGCCGCGGCGTCAAGAAGCTGTTGACCGTGCTAGACCAGAGCGGCTACGAGCCTGTCACGGATCCCGACGGGACGATACGGCTTCCCAACTGCCCGTTCCATGCCCTGGTCTCGGAGCATCGCTCATTGGTCTGCGGCGCGAACCTGGCGATGGCTGAAGGCATCACGGCCGCCTCAGGCGCCGGCGCCAACGTGCTCCCCATCCTGGATCCGCAGCCTGGCTATTGCTGCGTCTATTTCAAGCACGATCTACCAAGCGCAGCCGTTCGAGGCGTGTGAGCCTATGAGGTGGTGACGCAACTGATAGCCAACCGGCAGAGCATTGAGGAGACAGCAGGAAATGCTTGAGAAGAGTCTGTATGAGCGGCTCGGTGGCGTATTCGCCATCCGCGGTCATCGATCATTTCAGTGACGCGGTCGTCAAGAACCGCATGGTTGGGCAGGGGTCGGACAACCCCGAGCTGAACGAATGGCACACCCAGCAGCTCGGCCGATTGCCAGGCTTGAAATTCATGCGAACGCTGTGGGTCTGTGACATTTCAGGCGGCCCGTTCGACTTCTCCGCGACCAAACCGGGCGCAACCGAGCTCGGGCTGGAAGAGGCTCACCGCGAGCTCAAGATCTCTAGCGACGAGTTCGACGAGGTAGCAGCCGAGCTTGGTCGCAGCCTCGACCACTTCCAGGTGCCCGCACAGGAAAAGGGAGAGGTCCTGGCCGCCTTCGCGGCGCACAAGGGCGAGGTGACAGAAGGAGCCTTGGCCGGGGGCTAGCCGCCCGAGCCCGTCTACGTAAGTCTTCGGGGGGCTCGACCGTTCATGGACAGCGTCCTCGCCACCGCGCGCCATCCTGCTAAGCCGCTGGTCATCGAAGGACTCGGGGTTACCAAGAGCCTCCGCTCGGTACGACGTGGGCGATTCTTCGGATCGCCGCCTCCGCTTCCGTAATAAGTTCGACCACGTCGCGGCGAGCCTGCTCGATGTCCGACTGCGAAGGCTCGCGGCCGACCTCGTACATGAACTCGTGGCGAACGCGGCGCATTCGGTGGAGGCGCAAGAGTCGCCGATGCTGGCGGCCCTCGGTAATACCGTCGGCTGCGTCGATGGCCGTCTGGTGGCCCCGATCAGCCGCGATTCGCCAGCCGGCCGCCTGGACGATGACGCGCGCGCATCGCAGGCCGGCCTCGTACAAGATCGCTTCCGTCCAACTGCGCGATTCTTCGACCATCTTGTCTGCGGCATCGACATCCCGGCAGGCGGCATCGAGCATCTGCTCAAGCGTGAATGCGTCGGGTCTCTGCGCGCGCAGGCGGCCGTCCGTGATGAAGACATCGAGCGACGGTCGACCAGGCGCGGTCACGGAAGAACTTCGATGGTCCGCCCGCTGTCGATCGATTCGATGAACGCGTCGCCTCGCCGGCGCCTGTCAGCCAACTCTTCGGCGTCCATCACGACCTCGTTGATCTGGCGCCCGACCGCAGCCTGCGCCCGCTCGAGCGCCTCGGTCAGCTCGTCGCGATCTGGCGTCCCGACGACCAACAAGTCGATATCCGAGTCAAGCCGCATCTTGCCGGAAACATACGAGCCGAAGATCACCGCCGACTTCACTCCCGCTATCCCGCCAATTTCGCGGCGAAGAATCTCGTGGGCGCCCATCGTCCGGCGCATGACGCTCTCGAGCGACTCGAAGAGGATGCCCTCGCGCATGGCTTGGTAGTAAACCTGCCGTCCCTCGCGGGTACGCTCGACGATGCCCGCGTCCTCCAGGCGTTTCGCCTCGCGACTGGCCGTACCGGCGCTCGTTCCCACCTGTCTGGCGATCTCACGGAGGTGATAACGGCGCTCCGGGTTAAGCGCGAGCAACGCGAGGATCCGGCGCCGGATCGCCGATCGACCGAGGAAGATCCATCCAGCATCGTTCTCACCCATGAGTACAAGTGTACTCAAATCTGAAAACCTGAATCCGCCACCTAACCGAGCGGGAATGTGCGACGTCTTTAGGCTTCGCCCTCGAAGTAGCCGGTATCGACTCGGCGGACTTCGTAGGTCCGGTGGTCGCGTACTCCGATCTTGTGGTCGTACATCAGGCGAGCGAGCGTGGGTCCGTCGATGAGGACAACACGCCGACTGATGCGCTGGATGTACTCCTTCGCATCTTCCGTGAATCGTGAGGTGGTGATGAAGACGCCCTTTGTGGCGCGCTGACCCTCCAGGCTGCCGGCGAAGGCTTGCAGATCGGGCCGACGGACCGGATGTTCGGGCGCCCATCGCTTTGCCTGGATGTAGACCGCGTCCAATCCGAGCTTGTCCTCGTCGATAACACCGTCGATGCCGTCATCGCCTGTCCGTCCGACGTGACGTGCAGCCTCCGCTGCCTGAGCTCCACCGTAATCCATCGCCACCAGCAGATCGAGCACCAGCTGCTCGAAGAATGCTGGGCTGCTGGCCAATACATGGTCGAGAAGATCTACCTCGACCGTCCTGCGCAGGGCGGTGTAGGTCGCGTCGAGGAGCTCTTCGGGGTCTCGGTCAGGCACAGGTCCTGCGACCGGCTCAGGCACGACGGCAGCCTTAGCCCGGAATGACTCGAACTCGGGGAACTGGCTCAGGAGCCGAATGTCGACCCGCGCCGGCTTCTGCTGGAGGATCTCCAAGCCTCGCGGGGTGATTCTTACGCTGCCACGCACGGCGCGTTCCAATAAGCCTGCCTTAACGAGATACGTCGCGGCCCAGTGAGTTCTGTTGTAGATGACCTGCTGACCTGATGACAGCCGTTCGTCGCGGTCGGCTTCAGTCAGATGGAATTCGTCCGCGAGCGCCTGAACGAGAGCCCCGATCTTGTGGTCTACGCTATCGGCCGCGATCCGCAGCATCGGGAGCATGAGGTCTTGGAATCCAGGTACCGGCACGCTATTCCTCCGTGGCTTTCAGCGGAACGGGACTCGCCGCGCGCTCCAAGTTGAGCTGCAAGAGTCGAGCGAGAAGCTCGTCATCAGCGATGTCCGCTGGCCAACTATAGGCGTCGAGCACGGCCTGATCGAGGGCGGCGTGGGCGTCGCGCAGCCAGGCGGGCATCTCGTTGTAGAGGTTCGTGAGCGTCCGCTTCTCAAGCTCCTCGTCGGTAGCGTCGGGTGGGTTCAGCCAACCTTCGCGAAGCTCGTTCAGCCGGCGAGCGGCCGCTGCGATCGCATCGCGTTGGTCGTCGGTTGGACGCGGAAATGGAAACGTTTCAAAGGTGGTCGTCGGCGTGTAGCGGAAGCCGCTTTCGCGCTCCCGGACCTGAGTGCCGAGTGCTCGCGCCCACAGCTCGTGCACGCGCGACTGTAGAACGCCGAACGTGTAGTCGTCGTCGCGCGCAATCGCAACCAGCGCGCTGTCGGGGAGTGTCGATTCCGGTAGCCATACGAACAGCCGGTGCTTGGAATGGCGAATCGTCGCGAGATACCGCTCGAGCCCGCCCGACGCTCTCCGCCACTCCGTCCGAGGACGTTCGTGCAACCACCACTCGGATCGCGTGGTACGGCTGCCCTCGGCGACGCGCTTTGGCTTCACCCGTTCCTCGATGTAGTTGAAGGGCGCCTCGTAAAGAGCCGCTTCTGACACAGATAGGGCCGGCCCAAAGTCGATGATCCACCAATCACGTGGTCGCGATCCTAAGTCGAGGCCGTTCGCCCACGGCCGGACGACAGCTCGATTCGATCTCCCGTCAGGGTTGTGCGCGCCTAGCATCGGATACGCGATCTCGGGTGGGATGTCGAATGCCCCTCCCTTCGAGTCGCCGATGAACGCGATGCCGAAGTTCTCCGATAGCCGTTGGGCCCTCGTGAGGTCGATGCCGGCAGTCAGGTTGGCGTTGATCGAAGGAACAGGCTTGCCATCGAGCATTCGGTCCATTTCGGTGCCGTCGTCATAACCAAGGAAGCTAATGTGGACAGCAGCGCCATTGAGCACCCATGGCTGGTCGGACCACGCCAGGAAGATATCTCCGGTGTCCTTGATCCGCTCGATAACGCGCCTATTCGCACCTCCACGGATCCCCTGTGTCGCCAGGAGGCCGACTCGCTTCGCCCGCCCGGCGGCGACCATCGCTCGCGCCTTCTCGTGCCAGTACGTGACGAAGTCGGCCTCGCGTGGGACTCGGCCGTCGAAGGTCCGAAATAGCGTATCGACGTAGTCGTCACCCAAGCCGGCGCGCATAAGCTTCCCCCCGAGGAAGGGTGGGTTGCCGATGATGACGTCGGCGTCGGGCCAGTCGGCCTCCTTGGGATGCTCGGGGTCGGACCAGTCGATCAGTGCGTCGCGCGTCTCGATGTTGTCGAGCGGCTTGAGGATGGGGTCGCGCTCGTAGCCGAAGCCGTTGCGGATCATCCATTGGATCTGGCCGATCCAGATCGTGACGCGCGTCAGCTCGGCCGCGTATGCGTTGATCTCGATCCCGCCGAGCTGGTGTGGGCCGACCTGCGGGAATTGCATCGGGATGCGCAGCGTCGTCGACGCCCAGACCAGCGCTTCTCGTTCCAGATCCTTGAGCGATTGAAGCGCGATATAGAGGAAGTTGCCAGATCCGCACGCCGGGTCGAGGACGCGAACCGTCCGCACGCGCTCGAGGAAGCCGGCGAACCGCGTCTCGACCGCTTTGCGCTTCGCTGGGGCAAGACGGTTTAGGCTGACTCCGCCGAACGTCATGCCCTCGATGTCAGCCTTCATGCGTTCGAACTCTCTGCGGAGCGGCGCCATCAGGACAGGCTCGACGAGACGGGCGATCGACTCGCGGTCCGTGTAGTGCGCCCCGAGCTGGCTGCGGCGGTTGGGGTCGAGTCCGCGCTCGAACAGCGTTCCGAAGATGGCGGGCTCGATCTCCGACCAGTCGAGGCGGGAGACGGTGCGGACGACGTCGATTTCGGCCTGTGTCAGCGGGATGACGTCCGGACCGTCGAATAGGCTGCCGTTGAACCATTCGATCCGCTCGACGCCGAAGTAGCCGCCACCCTTCTGCGACATGAGCGAGAAGAGCTCCGACAGCTGTGTGCCGAAATCGTCAGGCTTCGTGCGCGTCGCGTCGGTCAGCCGCTCCATCAAGCCCTTGGGCAGCAGGCCGGCATCCTCCGCGAACAGGCAGAACAGCAGCTTGTCCAGGAAGTGGGCGACGGCCTGCGGGTCGTGACCGCGGTTGTTGAGCGCGATGGCCAAGTCGGCGAACTGTTTGGCCGCTTCCTCGGTCAACTGCTGGCGCGTCTTCTTCGGGCGCAGCGCTTCCGGGTCGCCCATCACTGCGCGCAGGACGCGCAGCGGCTCTCTGGGGTCCGTGGCGAGATCGCTCAGGTTGAATGCGTGGACCTCTTTGGCCGTGCCAGTGAAGTTGGTGTGGACCTCGTACCGATCGAGATCGCAGACCACGAGCAGGGGAGGGTTATCGAGCGCCTCTCGGTAGTCGAGCAGTTGCTTGTACGCAGCCGCCAGGTTCGCGCGCTTGCCCTTGTACTCCCAGGCGAAATGGTCCTTCTTCCAGACGTCGGCGAAGCCATCGCCGCCCGATGTCTTCTCGGCCCCCTTCTCGAAGGCGTAGTGCTCGTCGGTCGGATCATCGTTCGGCGTCGGATAACCGAGCATCCGACAGAGATCGATGAAGTGCTCTTGAGACGAGGCGCGCTCAGTGGTGGTGCTACCCGACCACTTCGCCGCGAACTCAGACGGCGTCACGAACGGACTGTACCGAGCCGGCGCTGTCTCCGGCACTCACGATGGGTCCGAAGATGACGTGGAGGGGCATCGGTTCGGTGGATCGCGGCTTCGCCAGACGGCGCCGAGCAGCTCGGGCACAAGCCTATCCTGATCGAAGACCAAGGAACTGATATCGAACGGGAGTACCGGCGCGCAGACTGCGCAGCGCCCTTACCAACACGTGGAGTCTCGGAACGTAGACTGATCGCCAGGAAACAGCGAACCCATGGAGGGCGCAGAGCGGACCGCGCCAGGCGCTACGCCGCGGACGGGTAGCGGTCAGGCCTAGTTGTCTCTCTTTCGGACCGAGGCAATAAGGAACTCTTCAGGCCCTAGACTCGTTCGGCCAACTAAGTCACGCCGTAGAGCTGCCACAAATCGCTTGGCCGCCGCGTCGCGCTCCGCTGCTGTATGAACGGCGCCGAGCTTCAAGGTCGCGAGGAAGGCGTAGCCCGAGCGGATGGCCTCATCGGGACAATACAGCCAAGCCATCGTCATCTCATCAAGAAACCGCTGCCTGAGACGATGCGAGTCTGACGCACCGGCTTCGCCTTCGTAGAACCCGCGGAAAGCGTCTAGCAGGTTTCGATAACGTCGCTCGCGGCGCTGGTACGCCGCACTGTTGCGTTTCGAGCGCTCGTTGAGAAGCCAGCCGACAACGATGACGGTCAGCGAGCCAACGATTGGAACAGCGGTTTCTACCAATCCGTTCGGCAAATGTCGAGCGCTCCTCGATCGACCTATTTCGCTCGGTTACGTGCCTCTTGGTTTGTCGCTACGGCGGTCGAAGCTGTCGGCGACGGACGCTGAACGGCGGCCACTACTGTTGGGGAAGTTACTGCCGCAACGATGGTGACTTTAGGTCCGAACCTCTTGCGTCGGGCGTGCTCATACCCGGGCCCAACAGCCACGATCGGCCGTTGTCCTATGCCTACGTACTCGCGAACGTCCACGCGGATACGTGTCGTCAAGCGTCTGATCTGACTTCCGCGCCCGGTCGCGATCGTGCACAGGAATGGCCGGACGTCGAGAACACGTTCGTCGTCGCGCATAGCGTTGCCGACGGACTCGGCGATGCTCACATGCGATCCCCGAGCGATGATGTAGATGCGCGGATAGGCTTTCGTGACGCACGACTCCACATACCGCTGATACGCGTCTGAGCCCTTCGCCGTAGCCACATCAGACGTCGCAACAAGGACGAAGGCACACCGAATCCACTTCCCGTCGAAATGCGTCGGCTCATGCTGACCTGGCTCACGCTGCGCTAGGTCGTAGAGATGATCGACAAACGATGCAGTTTCCGCCGCAATTTCGTCGGACGGGAAGCGGTTGGCCAATCGAATGCCAAGTTCAGCGAACTCTTCCAGCAGCACGGGCGCGAAGAGTGCGTCATCCTCAAGCGTCTCCAACTTACCGGTTAGGTCCCTCAACCGTGACTCGTCGCGAACGGCCGGCATCCAAAGTTCTTGGATGAAGCGATCGACAGCACGGAGATCCGCCTTGCACAGAATTGACTTCGTAACAGTGAAATCGATTCCCCTTGACACGTTTCCATCGAGATGGCGGCGCGCGTCGATAAGCACACCGCGTCGTGCATACGCCCAAGCTGCCGCAACGAGATTCCGCGTCCGGTCCTTGTGATGGGTAATACCCACTATCAGCGTCCCGTCTGGCAGGCGATCGACGTCTTCGTCGGAGCGGACGAATTTGAACCGGACGGATGACGCCGTGGCCTGGGGGCTAGCCGACGCAAGACTCTCCAATCCGGCCGACAGCGTTCCCTCAAGATCTTGGCGAATACTCTCCCGCTCAACAGTCCCGCTTACCCAAGCGAAATGCTCGAGGATTCGCGCGGCTGCCGTCTTTGTCTCATTGGGGTATTTCCAGAGCACGACCGCTACCGCCGTGGCCGCCGTCAGCAAGATCGCCGCCACCTGACTCGCGGCAGGCACGAAGGCGTATAGCAACGCGAGCACAGCAGACGTTGCTGCGACAGTGCCGACCGCACGCCGTGGCGTGCCAAGCAGGCGGGCGAAGACGGCGGTCATTCGCCGAGATCCATCAGGCACGCAAAGCACAGGGGCTCAAGCGCCATATCCCTCTTAATGTGTGCAGCGGGTGCACCCGCGTTCGCGCGCCGACAGCGCGAACATTTCCAATTGGCAGGCATGGAATCGCCGAGGACGGCTTTGAGGTCGCGCTCGTGCAACGCCGGAACAACGTGCCTGCGCGCAGGCTCCTTCGCGGTATCTCCAAACGGCATCAGGAACAACCCGATGTGCTACCGCAGTTCAGGCACTTGTAGCAGCTGCCGTTGCGCACCATGATCGAGCCGCAGTCCGCGCACGACGGTGAGTCCGCCGAGACGCTGAACGCGACCTTCGTGCCGCCACCGAGCTCGAGCGGCATCGGCTTGAACTGTTTGCCGTTGGACTCGGCGTGGCCGTTGCTGTGGGCGTTGGAAAGGACGGGGAGGTCGGTGTCGCCGACTGATTCAGCGGGAGGAGGTTCCGCTGCTACTGCCGACGCTTTGGGCCCACCAACCCCCCCGACGATGTTACTTGCCTTCTCCTCTAAAACTTCAGTTGAAGTGGCGAGCGAGACGCCGGTGGCGCCGCCCGTAGGAGCCTCCGATGGGCGAGGCGTTTGGGCGTCCCGTCCGACTGCGTCACCCGAATTACTGTCACCGACGGGACGACCGAGCGGAGCGCTAGCCGAGCCAGCGGAGGGCTCCGAGAGGGCGGCGCCCGCAGCGTCGTCGCGATTGATGATGCCCAGAGCGTCGCGATCGTCCTTCGACAGGAACCGCGAGCCCATCCAGCGAAAGACGTAGTCCACGACCGACTTGGCGATCGGGATCTCCGAGTTGCCCGTGAAGCCGGCCGGCTCGAAGCGCGAGTGGGCGAACTTGTTGACCAGGTCGCGCAGTGGCACGCCGTACTGGAGCGAGATCGACGTCATGGTGGCCAATGAGTCCATCAGGCCGCTGACCGTGGAGCCTTCCTTGGCCATCTTGAGGAAGATCTCGCCCGGCTGACCATCCGGGTACAGCCCGACCGTGATGTAGCCCTCGTGGCCACTGATCTGGAACTTGTGCGTGATCGCTCGACGCTCGTCCGGCAAACGGCGTCGGTAAGGCTTGGGCTCCCCAGCGAGTCCAAGTGTGACCGACGCCGCCGCCGCAGCCACCTGCTCAGTTGACCCGACTTCCGCCGACTTGTCCTTCTTCTTGCCCGTCGAGAGCGGCTGTGAGCGCTTCGATCCATCCCGATAGATGGCGATCGCCTTCAGCCCAAGCTTCCAGCCCTCGAGGTAGACGTCCGAGATGTCCTCGGTCGTCGCCGCTTCGGGCATGTTGACCGTCTTGCTGATCGCGCCAGAGAGGAACGGCTGGGTCGCGCCCATCATCCGGACGTGGCCCATGTAGTGGATGGAGCGCTCGCCGTTGACCGGCTTGAA
>JBBDRY010000029.1:0-1607 GCA_040905225.1 Chloroflexota bacterium
AGCTCTTCTTGCTCTTCTTTCGATCCCCGGACCGGTAGTCATCGTCGTCCCGGTACCCGCGATCTCGCTGGGGCCGGCGGTCGTCGTCGTCATCGTCGTCGTCATCGTCACGACGGCGCGCATCGCGAGCGGCGCGAGGAGGCGTAGCAACCGCGCCGTCATCGTCGAGCTCGATCGCAATGATCTTGTCGAGCTCACCTCGATCGAGCCAGACGCCCTTGCACGAGGGGCAGAAGTCGATCTTCACGCCCGAGCGGTCGCGCTCCCGCATCGTCTCTCCGCAGTTCGGACAGTCCATTCACGCTCCTGGGCTAGTGGTGGGATTTCGAGGATATCCGAGTTCAGCGTCGTGAGGCACCGCCGATCTGGTCTTCACAGACCCAACACGTGCCCGGTGTTACGATTCGCTTCCGCCGGTCGTCGGGGCGCTCGATTCCCTCGAAGTGGGAGCCCCCTGGGGTGGCCGGCAGACAGAACGCTATGACTGGCAACACCACCAGCGATGTGGCTCGCACCCCGCTCGAGCGCTTCCAGGAGGCCGATGTGTACCGTGAGATCTCAGTGTTCACGGGTAACTCGCATCGCTCGCTCGCCGAGGCCGTGTGCAAGCACCTCGAGATTCCCATCGGCAACGTGCAGGTGTTCCAGTTCTCCAACGAGGAAGTCTTCGTCCGCTACGAGGAGAACATCCGCGAGCGTGATGTCTTTATCATCCAGCCCGTCGTCTCGCCCGTGAACACGCGGCTCATGGAGCTGCTGATCATGATCGACGCGGCGAAGCGCGCCTCCGCGGGCCGCATCACCGCCGTCGTCCCCTACTACGCCTACGGTCGCTCCGACAAGAAGGATCAGCCCCGCGTGCCCGTCACGGCCCGCCTCGTGGCGAATTTCATGGAGGTGGCTGGCGCGGACCGAGTGCTCTCGATGGACATGCACGCCGGCCAGATCCAGGGCTTCTTCAACATCCCGCTGGATGAGCTCACCGCGTTCCCGGTGATCTCCGACTACTTCTCCTCGCTCAACCTCGCTGCGCCGTGCGTGGTGGCCCCGGACGTGGGCCGCGCCAAGCTCGCGCGCGACCTCGCCGAGCGCATCGGCGCCGACATCGCGATCGTCGACAAGAAGCGCGATGGCAACAAAGAGGCCGCCGAGGCGATGACGCTGATCGGCGAGGCATCCGGCAAGGACTGCCTGATCATCGACGACGAGATCCTCACCGGCGGCACGGTTGCCTCGGCGGTGAAGCTGCTCCGTGCGCGAGGGGCGACCTCCGTGCGTGTCGCCTGCGTCCACCCGGTGATGGCGCCGAAGGCCTTCCAGGTGCTGGACAGCCCCGACCTCGACGAGATCGTCTTCACGGACTCCCTTCCGCTCGTGCATGGCGAGTTCAAGACGGTCAAGGCGACGGTCCTCTCGATCGCCCCGCTCTTCGGCGATGCGATCCACCGCATCCACACCGGCGGCTCCGTCGGCGGGCTGTTCCGCTAGGCGATCCTTAGCCACTACTAGTTGAGGGCTGACCCGTAACCCGGTACGGTCTGCCGGCCGCGCGCTGCAGCGCTGTGGGTGGAGATCGGCGGTTCAGATGCCCCTCTCCCGAGCGGACA
>JBBDRY010000030.1:0-9708 GCA_040905225.1 Chloroflexota bacterium
TCGCGCTGGCCGCGCTCAACGGCCGCTGGCCGGGCGTGACCGTCAACGTCGGCGTGGTGCGCGGCGGCATGCGGCCCAACGTGGTCGCCGAGTGGGCCGAGCTGGAGATCGATCTGCGTGCCACCACCAGGGCGGACATGGAGGCGGCGGAGGCCGCGATCCGCGCGATCGCGAGTGACAGCACACTGCCGGACGTGACCGCGACCCTGACGCGCCGCGTGTCGTGGTGGCCGATGGAGAAGACCCCGGCAACCGCGACACTGGCCAAGATGGCGATCGAGCTCGCCGGGCGCCTCGGCTTCGAGCTGGCGGACACATCCACCGGCGGCGCGTCGGATGCCAACACGACGTCCGACGCGGGTGCGCCATCGCTCGACGGCCTTGGGCCGGTAGGCGGCAACGGCCACGCTCCAACCGAGTACCTGGAGCTCGATTCGATCGTGCCGCGCACGACGCTGCTCGCCGCGCTCCTGCTCAGCGTCAGCCGCGAACCCTCGCTGCGTGCCCTGTCTGGATGACGTCGGAGAGCACCCTCTACGACTTCATCGTCATCGGCGCCGGAGCCGCCGGCGAGGCCGCGGCGTATGAGGCGCGCCGAATGGGCGCAACGGTCGCAGTCGTCGAGCGCGAACTGGTCGGAGGTTCATGCCCTTTCTGGGCGTGCATGCCGTCGAAGGCGTTGCTGCACGCCGCGGGGATCCATGCGGTGGGTGGCGACTATTCGTGGCGCAAGGCGTCCAGTTTTCGCGATTGGATAACGGGCCGCGAAAAGCGCCGCAACGCCGACGACAGCAGCCACGTGACCAGGCTCGAGAAACAGGGGGCCAGGGTCTTCCGCGGAACCGCCGAGATCGTTGGCCCGGGTTCGGTGCGCGTTACCGCGAGGCGCATGAAGCGTAATGAGCTGCGCGGCCGCCACCTCATCGTGGCCGTGGGCACCCACTCGACCGTGCCCGACCTGCCTGGATTGGACGAGATCAAGCCGTGGACGAATCGCGAGGCCACCGCGACCAGGAAGTTACCCAGGAGCCTGCTGGTCATGGGCGGGGGGCCCACCGGAGTGGAGTTGGCGCAGGTCTTCGCCCGCTACGGCGTCCCGGTCACCATCGTTCATCCCGAGAACCGGGTGAATCACCGCGATCATCCAAGCAATTCGGCAGTGCTCCGGCGGGCGCTCGTGGAGGATGGCGTCAAGCTACGTCTCGAGGTGCGCGCCACGCGGATCGTCCCCGCGACGGACATGACAATGCCCCACGAGGTGGTGCTTTCGGACGGATCCAGCGAGACCGGTCACGAGGTGCTGTTGGCCATCGGGCGCACGGCGCCCCTCGCTGGTCTTGGCCTGGAGTCGATCGGAGTTGAGCTGCGCGACGGTCGCGTCAAGCCGGACGATCATCTACGGATTGCGCCGGACACGTTCGTGGTCGGTGACCCGGCTGGTCCCGAGATGCACACCCACCTCGCGCATTACCAGGGCGAGATGGCTGTCCAGATCGCTCTCGGAGTTTCGGTCAAGCCCGACTTCTCAGCGATCCCGCGGGCGACCTACACGGATCCCGAGACCGCCGGCGTCGGACTCACTCTCGACGAGGCTAGCGCGCGAGGTCATGACGCCTTCGAGGAGACGGCAGACCTCGCCAGCAGCGCCAAGGGCAACGTGACGGAGTCGTACGGCCACGCCACGGCGGTCGTTGACCGCACAGAGCGTCGGCTGCTTGGTGCATTCCTCGCGGGACCCGGCGCGGCCGAGGCGATCCACGAAGCCGTGCTGGCGGTCAAGACCAAGGTCCCGATCGAGGTGCTGGCCGACACGATCCACGCCTTCCCAACGACGGCGCGCGTGATGGGCAGCGTCTTCGTCGCGGCCGCGCGGCGCCTCGGAGGTTGAGCTGGCTAATCACTCCTACCGGGCGTTGCGCCTGGTCGACGGTCTCGGTAGGACAAGGTCAGCGCCACTAGTCCGATCCCGCCGAGGCCGATAAATACGAGGCTGGGTAGGATCCAACCCGGTTCGTCAACGGGTGATAGGAAGTAAGGCATGCGAGCCGCGATCCATCCCAAGACGGCCGCCACCACCAGGGCGATCCCAACCACGGCCAGTAGAAGGTCTGAGTCATTCAGCCAGCGCCATAGTCCCCATGTGAGCAGGCCGTAGGCCACGACCGGAATGGCGATGTAGCTCAACGGATAGTCGGTGCCACCAGCCGCGACAAGCAGCGTTGCGACCGCGATTACCCCGATCAACGCGACCGATAGAGCAACCACGCCGAACCAACCTCCGCCCAGCGACCAGCTATTTGCGATCTTTTGGCGGTTGCGGGTCATCGCCAGCAGGAACGCCCCCACCGATATGCACACACCTGCCGCCGCGAAGATCGCAGCAATGTCGACAAGCCGGTACGTGCCTTGATCATTGAACGCGCCGAGCAGCACCGGTATCGAAATCGTCCCCGCGGCAAGGACCTCGCCACGCGCCTGGCCTTCCCGACGTGGAGGGAGCGCCACAAGCAGCGGCGCGAAGCTGATCGCAGCGAGGATCGCCAGGCCCTGCGGCATGTGCTGCACCAGGACTCCCTGCCACACAAACGCCATGGACGCAAGCGCGGCCGCTATAGCGGTCACCACCAACGCGATGCGTTGTCGCCTGTGGGCGATCCGCGATAGCACGAACGCGACCAAGGCACCCGCACCAGCACCAGCCAGTGTGGCCAGCGCGGCGACGGCCGCGGCCGTTGGTGCGGGCGTCGGGTCAGTCGCTTGAACGCCAGAAGAGCTTTCAGATCCCCGGTAGAACATCGACTCGACTGTCCACGAGATCACAACTGGGCCCGCGCGTGGTGGTGCAGGTCGCAACTGGAATTGGAATTCGACCTCGCACAAGGAAGCGCCTGCGCAGGCGGACGGAGGCACATCGCGCTCGATAGGAAGCTCGGCCCACGTAACTGAGTCATCAGCTTGAGTTCCAATGACCAGTCGGCCCTGTGAATGGATGGCGGCATCTCCTCCAAGCCCTCGATCGTGGACCACCACCGTGAAGTAGGGACTGGGCGAGTCGCTCGGCGACTCGGCACCTACCGTGACGACGCCCGAAATCCAGGCAGACTCGAGATCGGCGTTTGTCTGTCCCTTTGCCTCGCGTGTGAAGTAGTACGGACCCGATGTCGCAAGCGCCGCCAACCCAGCGGTCAGGATCACTGCGAGCGTCAAGCGCTGGCGTGGGTTAGTCAGGTCCATCTGCTCGCCCGTAGCCTCGCCAGTCCGTCGACGTATGCCACGGCCAATGCCGCAAGAGCGACCAGGTCGGTCGGATCCTGCGTCGTGCTCACCCGTGCCGGCGCCGATGATCCGAGACCGAAAAGCCAATTGAACGGCGTCGACAGAACCCACTGGACAAATCCGAGGCCGGCGCGATAGACATCGGCCGCCGCGGGGACGATCTCGATTGCGGCGAAGCCAATACCAGTCGCGAAGATTGCGGCAACCAGTGCAACCTCGCTCGCCATTCGCATGCGCCCGACCACAGCGATACCGACTTCCCACAGGGCGACGAGGAGCAGTGGAAAGAATGTCAGGCCGGCAAAGTCGGAAAGCTTGCCTGTGATGTCACCAGGTGCGACCAGCTTCAGGACGTGATCGTTCAGAAGGAGCAAGGCGATGCCGAGGAGCGGCACCGGACGCAGCAGTCCGTCGCCGGGGATCACTGGAGCACCATGCCCGCTATGTGTGTGTCGCTGAGCGGCGACCATGCCGCGCAGCATGGCCTCGCGCCACCCCGCGTCAAGGCATGTTGTGACTTCTTAGTGGCGCAGCCTCAGCGCTTGAGGAAGTCGATGATCGCGCGGGCCAGCGGAGCCACGCGTGGGCTGCCGAGCCCTGTCGAGTAGTCCCAGCCCGGGCCAGCCTCGAAGAGCAGGTTGCCACCTCGGATGACGTCGTGGAACACGGCGCCGGCGGGTTGCTCGGCCGCGATCTGGTAGAGCGTCGGAGCGAGCGCGCCCAGAGAATCGACGCCTTCGGTGCCCGCCATCTGGCGGGTCAGGGCCATCGACGCCGCCCAGAACGGTGCTGCAGCGCTGGTGCCGCCGACCTGGCCTTCCACTACCCCCTGTCCTGGTTCCGTGTAGACAACGAGGAAGCCGCTCGACGGGTCGGATGGGCCGGCGACGTCTGGCACTTGGCGCATGCCGTTGCTGGCCGCGTTGTCGACGCCCACGCCCTCCTGCCAAGACGGCCGGTCCACGACCGTGCTCAGCCCGCCGCCCCCCCCGGCGCCGCCCAGAGGCTCCTCCCAGCCGGCTTCGGAGATGTACGTGCCGTCCTCACGGACGGACAGGAACGTGCCGCCCACGCCGATCGTGCTGGCGCTCGTGGACGGCCACTGCGAGTCCTGGGAGAGGTCGCGATTGAACGGGTCATCGGATATCGCGACCCGGCGGCAGCCGTACGCACCGTCGTCGCCGCTGGCGACGAAGACGCTCAAGCCGGCCGCGAAGGCGGCGTCGAATTCGCGCTCCTCGGCTCGCAGCGCGCTCGGGGAGCTGTACTTCTCGCACAGACCCCAACTGATGCTCACGATCTCGGCCAGACCGTCGGCGACGATGCGTGCCATCAGCGCTGCGAAGCCATTGGCTGTGTTCGGGCCTTCGTAGTTGATGATCCTTGCCTGCGGAGCGATGCCGCGGATGACCTGGATATCGAGGGCTACCTCGCCCGTCCCCGAGCCTGGCTCGTCCGCGGCGCCAGGGACGCGAACAATCTCGACCCGGGGTGCGGCGACTCCCTCGCGGGCGTCGAACAGGTCAACGTCGCTCGGCGTGAACGTGTCGAACGACACGATTGCCACGACCTGGCCCTCTCCGCGCATGCCGGCCGCATGGAGCGGATCGATCTCGTAGGCGCGCGCCACCGTGTTCGGCCGCAGACCACCGGACGGAACGCCAGACGCGAGGATTCCACCAAACGCTGGTCTTAGAACGGGCTCGGTGTCCAGGCCAAGCACGGCCGCAACCTTGTCCGAAAGGTGGGCAGGCACAGCCGGCAGTCCGCTCGGCCTGTGGAACCGCTCGCCGTTTGGCGACGACCAGTCATGGAGCGTGATCCCCAGAAGTTGATTGACGCTGCTTGCCGAGCCGCTGACGGAGATCGACGTTCGCTGTGGCACCGCCGCCGCCCGAAGCCCGGCCGATTCCAGCCAGCCGACCACTCGAGCCACATCCTCTGACGGCAGGCCAAAGCGCTCCCCAAACGCGGTCGCGCTGATGTATTGGTGGAAGTCGAGAGATGCCGGGTCGTTGAGCCGCTCGAGCAAGGCTGTCATGCCGTCTTCGTCGCGCAGGTTGAGGCTGACCGTGAACTGGACCTCTTCGTCCCCGGCAGTCGGCCCTGTCTCGACCGGCTCGGTCTGCGCCGTGGCCTGGCCCGGGTGGGGTGGGACCGCGATCTGGGTGTCTCCGCCGCCTGGATAGGTAGGGTTGGAGCACCCGAGGCCGGTCACCACGATCACGGCGACCGCGGCGAGACGTCTGGCGGCGCTCATATCGACCCGCCCCAGTCAAACGACTTGACGATGTCGTCGACGGCACTGCGAATGACGTACTGCGCCGTATCGGAGCCGAACAGAGTGTCTGGCTCACCCACGATCAACACCACTGCCACGGTCACCCGACCATTGGTGGATGCAACGATCGTGACTCCGCCGGGGGCCACGGGGGTGCCGTCGCTGCTCGTGAGGATGCCCGAATAGACGCCGCCCTCGCCACTGATGTAGCCGAGGCTCGGGCCAAGGAGGGCGTCGTAGTCGTCGGTGTCTTTCGTGCGGCCGATCATGAAGCCGTCGACCATCGCGAGCTGGCGCTCGATGAGCTCCGCCGGGGTGACGTCGGCGGTCGCGCCTTGCACCACTACGGTGCCATCGAGGAACTGGAGTTGCAGCACGGCGAGCGTGTCGGTGGACTGCGTCAGCGAGAAGAGCTCGGCGTCGAATTCGAAGCCGTAGTCAAGGGTTGCGCTACGCCACGTAGAGCCACCCAGGATGACTGGCGCCGAGGTGCTGGCAGGGGTCTCCGACGGGTTTGGTGAGCTCGGCGGCAACGTGGGCGCTCCGCTTGGCGGCGCGGACGGCGACGGTAGAGCGGACGAGGGGAGCGGCGTGCGACCAGACACGGGTGTGGCCGTGGCGGAGGCGATGGGCGGCAACGATGGACCCGGCGCGCACGGTCGTCCCGGCACGCACGGCGGCTCGGGGGCCGGCGGCTGGCTGAGCAGGATGACTCCGGCGGCGACCCCGACGATCAGGACCAGGATGCCGATGAATGCCGCCACGATCGCAAGCGGACTCGCGCCCGAAGCCCTGGGCGTGACCGAGTAGTACGGCGGCGGCTGGCCCCAACCTGGTGGTTGCTGGTTCCAGGTGGGCGGCTGCTGCTGCCCGCCCCATGTGGGCGGTCGCTGCCCCGGTGGGTAGCTCAACTCCGTTGCTCCGACTCGGTCGCGCTGGCGGTCTTGGACCTGCGTCCCTTCGGGAGGGCGCGCAGCGAGACGCCGCAGTTGCCGCAGAAGGTGTGTTCGGGCGTTAGCCGGCCGCAGCTGGGGCAGGTGATGGACCGTTCGATCTCGATCTCGCGCGACTCCTGGAGCAGGCCAAGATGGAGCGCACGCCGCAGCCACAGGAGCGCGAGCGCGGCCAGCACGGCTAGGACGAGCGTGGCTGGGACGAGCGTCAGCACCGCCTTGGCAACACCCGCTGCGACTAGAAGGGCGGCGCCACCGACGAGGGCTAGCGCTGGTACGCCCACCAACCCGAGGGCACGGCGATCCGTCACGGGTGCGCGATATCGCAGCCAGAAGGCGGCCGCGACGGCGCCTACCGCACCGGCGGCGATCACCGGTTGAAGGACCGCGAGGGAGACCACCTGGACGACCGATTGAAGCGGATCGGTCTGCGGGCGAAGGCCGGCGCCCAGGATGGGCAGGGCCTGGACCAGCACGTGGGCCCCGCCGAACGAAACAGCCGAGGCCGCGCCGAAGGTCGCGCCATCGAGGACGTCATTGAAGCGACGCATCGAGAGCAGCGCGAGCGGGCCGGCGAGCATCAAGGCGCCCTCGACGAGCGGAACGCCGACTCCCGCCAGGAGGACCGAGTCGAGCTTCAGTCCGCCGACCGACGAGCTGAGCGGCAGGGCGCGAAGGGCGACGCCGGCAACGACGCCGGCAAGCGCGCCCCACGCGATCGAGCCGCCAATGACCCACAACGGCGCGTCCTCGTAGATGTCCACGATCCACAGGTAGAGCACCATCAACAGCGGCACGAGCACGGCACCGGCCACAAGCGCCACGGGGAAGAAGCCGAGCAGCGCCAGGCCCGCGACGATCGCCACACCCGCGCCGAGGGCCACGCGGAAGGCGCCCATCTCAGCTCGCGGGAGCTGCGGGAAGATCGTGCTGATCAGGGCGACGGCCCTGGCCGACTCATTCGGAGCGGCCGCGAACCTGCCTCGGCGCTCCCGTTTGGCGTCCGCGCTGTACTCGTCGCTCAAGGGGTCGCCGCAACGGATGCAGTACTCCAGCCGGGGCACCTGGTTGCCGCACTGGTTACAGGTGATCAGGTCCGGCGCTGCGTGGGGCGGCACTTCGTCGGGCGGCGGCGCAGCAGCCGGCTCGTCAGTCATCGCCGCGCCCAGCCGTCAGCGGAGATAGGTCTCGCCGCCTTCGTCGCACACGGTGTACATCGCGTGGCGTTCCCTGGCGTAGCCCGCGCAGTGGAGGCGTCCGTCGATGTGCGCCGGGCAGACAAAGACCCACGATCGGTGGGGTCTGCCGGGCTCGTCGGGACCGAGGTCGGGCATGGGGTCCGATTCGGCCGAAATCTTGTCTGCCAGCCCGCCGAATTGGGCCTTGGCGCGCTCGATGGCCGCGACCCGCTGAGCTTCCGTCTCGGTCGTGTACGGATAGCTCTGGGCAACGTTCGACGTCAAATCGCCTCCGGACAAGGGAACGGCCAGCCGCGGAGGTCGTTGAGCGCGGCGCGACCGGCCGGGGCCGAGTATAGCGCGGGATTCTGGCTGTCCAGCCCCTGTCGACGGTAGGCACCACGTTGGTTTTTCCGTCAAATCCGCGTATTTCGCGGCTGATTCTCAACTCTCGCTGCCGCCTTCCGTCAGAACCGCCGGATTCCGCTGATTTGACCGAAAGCGGCCCGTTCCACCTTCCACGGTCCGCCTAGTTAGGCAGATTTGACGGAAAGTGGCTCTGCAGCGGCGACCGTGGCTGCGGGTTCGCGCTCCTCGACCACGTTCATGGCCAGCCAGCGCTCGGCCTCTGCGATGGACCAGCGCTTGCGCTTGGCATAGTCGACGAGCTGGTCGCGGCCGATCCGACCGAGGCCGAAGTAGCGCGCCTCCGGGTGCCAGAAGTAGAGCCCGCTGACCGATGCGCCGGGGATCATCGCCATCGACTCGGTCAGACGGATGCCGGCGTTGCGCTCCGCGTCGAGCAACCGGAAGATCGTGCGCTTCTCGGTGTGGTCCGGACATGCCGGGTAGCCGGGTGCTGGACGGATGCCCTGATACGTCTCGGCGATGAGGGCGGCGTTGTCGAGACCTTCGTCCGGGGCGTAGCCCCACAGCTCGCGGCGCACTTTTGCGTGCAGCCACTCCGCCATCGCCTCTGCCAGGCGGTCGGCGAGCGAGGTCAACAGGATCGCGGAGTAGTCGTCGCCCAACGCCTCAAACTTCTTCTTTGCCGCGTCCAGGCCTCCACCGGCGGAGACGGCGAACGCCCCGACGTGATCGGGGACGCCCGATTCGATCGGCGCGGTGTAGTCCGACAGACAGGAGTTGGGCCGACCGTCAGGCTTGGCCATCTGCTGGCGGAGGTTGTGCAGGCGCTCGAGCTCGGTGGATCGCGAATCGTCGGTGAACAGCACGATGTCGTCGTCCCTGGTGGAGCCCGCCGGCCAGAAGCCAACAACGGCAGACACGCTGATCATCTTTTCGGCCACGGCACGCTTCAGGAGCTGTTGGGCATCGCCGAACAGCGACCGGGCCGCCTCGCCCATGCGCCTGTCATCGAGGATCTCCGGGTAGTGCCCGGGTAGCTCCCACGCAGCGAAGAACGGCGTCCAATCGATGTAGTCGATGAGCTCGTCGATGGCGACGTCGTTGATCGCCCGAGCGCCAGTGAACGTGGGCTTGGGCGGTTCCTGGGCGGTCCAGTCCAGGATCACGCGATTTGCGCGTGCGTCCTCGATCGTCAGCCGGCGCGTCCGGTCGTCGCGATCGGCGAACTGTCGGCGGAGCTCTTCGTACGCCTTGCGCGTCTGGCTCACGAATTCGTCGCGCGCGCCGTCGTCCAAAAGGGATCGCACGACTCCCACCGCACGCGACGCGTCGGCCACGTGCACGACAGGACCGGAATACATGGGCTCGAGGCGTACGGCCGTATGGGCTCGCGATGTGGTCGCGCCACCGATCAATAACGGAAGGGTCATCCCCTCGCGCTCCATCTCCTGCGCGACGGTGCGCATCTCCTCCAGCGACGGCGTGATCAGTCCGGAGAGACCGATGGCATCGGCCTTCTCGGCTCGCGCCGTCTCGAGGATCTTGGGCCACGGCACCATCACGCCAAGGTCAACGATGCGATAGCCGTTGCAGCCCAGCACGACGCCGACGATGTTCTTGCCGATGTCGTGCACGTCGCCCTTGACGGTCG
>JBBDRY010000031.1:0-9504 GCA_040905225.1 Chloroflexota bacterium
CGGTCGCGGGCCTCTTCTCTTCAGGGCGGGCGAACGACTCGAGCTCGGCGGTCGGTATGTTCGAGCGGCTGTCGGACGGGTGCGTCAGCGCGCGGACAGGCGTCTGTGTCTTCGATCGTTTCGAGCCCACGCTTGATTGGCTCATTCTGTCAATTCAAGCCTTATCTGCCAGTTGTCCCTTGGGACGGCCCTCCCCCATCCAGCCACCATCGCGCAGGCCGCCGTCGAGCAGCTTGAAGGCCTCGACGTAGTGACTCGGCGGCGCCATGTCGGCATCGGCAGCGACGATCAGGGTCGGCACCTGCAGCGCGCGCATCTCCTCGCTGTAGTCGAAGTCCCTGGCCATCGACTCGCCGATCTTGTCCAGCAGCCGGCCGAAATTCTCGGGCCGCGGCGCGACGCGCTGGTACAGCTGGTACATGGGCGTGTCCTTCATGAACTCGACCGCGGCGGCATTGACCTGGCCCTGCTGGGCGAGCATCTCGGGCGGGATCGCGTCGCGCGTGCTGTTGGCCGAGATCATGACCATCCGGCGCATCTTTTCGGGGCAGTTCGACGCGGTGAAGAACGCGACACCGCCGCCCAGCGAGTAGCCGACGACGTCCGGTTGCCCGAGTCCCAGGTGGTCGATCAGCGCGCAGATGTCTGTGGCCATCAGGCGCACGTCTATGGGCCGGTCGATGTCCGCCGTTCGACCGTGGCCCTGCAGGTCGACCGCGATGACTTCATGGTGCTCGGCGAGCTGGGGCAGTATCGGCGCGAACATCTCGCTGGAGCCAAGGCCGCCGTGCAGCAGGATCATCGGCCGGCCAGAGCCGTGCCTCTCGTAGTAGAGGTTGATGCCATTGACGTCGGCGTAGTTGCCGGTGGCAGGTGTCTGGGGCTTCGTCTCGGTCGTCATGTGCGCATCGTGATCGCTACCGAGCTCGGGTTCGGTTCCTTCGGCCCGACGCGGAAGTCAGGACCTCATGGTCGGGTTGGCTCTGCCCGGGCTGTAACCCCGAACACCGCGAACCAATGGCCGTAGACGATGCCGTGAGTCTCGACCAGCTCGTAGCCGGCGCGGCGCATCTGAGCGTGAATGCGACCGGGAACACTGCCGTGCCGGTTCATCCAAGTCGCAGCCACGCCCTCGAGGCGTGATTCGAGGATCGCGACGCGGCCGCCCGGCCGGATCAGCACGCGAGCGTCCTTGAAGTAGCGCACCGGCCTGCGCAAGTGGTGGTATGTGGCCGAGACGAACAGCAGATCGACCGGTTCAGGCAACTCCAGCCGCCGCAAACTCGTGAATACCGGTCGCAGGTTGGTGATGCCGCGCTCATTGGCCGCGCGACGAAGGTCGTCGAGCGTCGCGGAGTCCGCGTCGACCGCGTAGACCAGGCCGCCCGGCGCCACCGCCTGGGCTAAACGGAGCGTGAAGTGGCCGTAACCAGGCCCCAGGTCGGCGACGCGATCGCCCGGCCGAAGGCGCAATGCGGCGATCACCGCGTCCGGGTCACGCAGCCGATCGCTGCGCTGGCCGCCTTTGAAGAGTGCCCGCTGCAGCGGTGTCGGAAGCCGCCGCACAATCCGCCGCAGCATCGGCGAAGACTACGAGGCTCGAGTCGGATCCCGGGTCACGCCGTTGAAGGGCCGAGTGTCTCATCTCCAACTTTACCGGGATGGGGCGGCTCCTTCAGCTCCACGAAGATGACATGGGTGTCCGTGTCCCCGATGTTCTCGCCCAGGTGAGACTGAGCGGCGAGCCAGCGCACCGTGCCTGGCGCGAACTCGACCTCCACCTCTCGGCCGCCGCCGACGAGACGTCGACGGAATGAGCTCAGCGTGACCATCACACTGTCCGGGTGGGAGTGCTCGGTCGTCCGATCTCTGGGGCGATCGCGATACTCGAGGACCCGCACACGATCGTTTTCCATCACGACGCGATAGAGACCTGGGTTCGTCACGGTTGGATCTTTGTCCACGGGTCTCTCCCTAGATCTTGGCGAAGTCCCAGCGGGTGGGTTTCGGCAGGTCTTCCTGATCGAACTGCTCCATCCCGAACATGCCGGGGAGACCGAACACCCTCGACGGGATGATTCGGAAGATCGCGTACGGCGGCGGTCCGGCGGTGGGTGCGTTTGGCCCGTAGACCTTGTCGCCCTTGGTCTCGAGTGGCCAGCCGCCCGCGCTGAGGACATCGGCGACGTGTCGAACGGCGTCTTCCTCGGTGAGCCGATCGGCGCGGCCCTCGACGACCAGGTCGATTGATGGGAGCGTCGTGCTGCTTATGCCGACGACGCATCGACCGTCCCCACCGAGGTCCCTTGCCTTTCGCGTCCCCTCCCCCGCGACGATGTGGAGAGCGCCATCGATCCAGAATGTGTTCACGGGCATGAGGTGCGGCCGACCGTCCGGACGCGACGTTGCGAGCCAGCTGGTTCGCGGGTTCTCGGGATTTGCAAGACGTTCTCGGGCCATCTCCCAGGAAGTGGTCTTCGACTCGTCCTTGACCAGCGACCGCTCGCGGTCCGGGGCTCGTTCGTGCGCCATCGCTTTCTCCTTCGACAGGCGGTCAGCATAGGTCGCCTGCGTATGCCGGCTGGAGGGATCTCGACCTGGAGCCTATTGCGACGGGTGATACGACGCTTCGGTAGTTCCGCCACGCGAGTCCCGTCACGATGTGGGATCGAGGACCCGGGCGCCGGTGGCCCTGACGTCGCGGACGTTGCGGGTAACGAGGACGTGATCATGCACCAGCGCGGTTGCAGCCAGCAGCCCGTCGACGGTCGGGATGGGATCGGGCACGTTCAGGCCTCCCCAGACGTCGGCGACTCGCGCATCGATTGGCAGCACGCGGTCGCTGAAAGTGGTCGTGAGGCGCATCAGCCACTGCTCGAGCGCCAACGCCGACGCGACATCACGGCGGCGGATGGATTCGATGCCGCGCCGGACCTCTCCGAGGACCAGCACGCTGGTGAAGAGATCCTCCTCGCGAGCGTCGGAGAACCAGGCCCGGACGCCCTCGTTCGCCCGTTCCCCCTTTCGCAGCTCGGACAGGATGTTGGTATCGAGGAGCCAGCTCACTGGCTGTCGCGTGGGAGGTCGCGCTCGAACGCGAAATCCTGATCTACCCCGACATCCGGCATCGAAGCCAGGAATGCCTTGAAGGCGGCGCCATCGACGTCCGCACTCAGAGCCGTACGCAGGATCTCCCGGTGCTCAGCCTCGGCTGATCGGCCATGGCGGGCTGCACGTCGCTTGAGGGCGCGAACGATCTGCTCTCCCACGTTCCGCACGATCAACTGACTCACGGTCGGCACCTCATGCTATCAACGATAGCAGACGGCGTTCCAACCACGATGCTGAGCCATCCGTCGGGTGGTTTCTGGGCCGAACCTTTCCTTCGTCCTGCCGCAGGTGCTGTTCGCGTCGGTGCTCGGCGCGAGCTGCGCAGCGCTGATGCTCCGCACGCGCAGCGTCTACCCGGCGATGCTCCTCCACGCCGTCGTCAACGCGGTTGTCGTCCTCATTTGAGGTCGAGTCGGCACATCTGGAGACCTACACTGGGCACGATGGCTGGACTGCCGCGGCGCGGCGCCGCCCTCACACTGATGACTGTGCTCGCGGCCGTGGCGTGCGCGCCGCCGGCGCAGGTATCATCGGCACCGAGCGCCAGTCCGGTCGCCCAGGCCTCCGCATCCACGCGCACCACGCCGGGCGGCCCACAGACGGCCGGTCCTGAGCCGTCGGCCCAGCCGACGCCCGCCGCGTCGCCATTACCCGCGCCGATACTGACCGACCCGTCCGAGATCGCCATGGCGCTGTTGACGCCCGGCCAGTCGCTGCAGGGTGCCGTGTCGATGGCGCGACTCCTCGGCATCGGCATCTACCGAAGCGACGGCTCGAGAATCACCAAGGGGCGCGAATCAGGGGAGCGCGACGTGTTCCTGTTCGAGGACGAGGTGCGTGCGCTCGCCGAGATGGGCATCGAGACGGACGAGGGCGACTTCGTGACGTTCCGCGCGTTCCATGCCTCGCTCGCCGCGATGGGCCTCAGCCTGAGTGCGGAGGAGCTCGCCCAGCGCTACCAGGCCGCCTACGAGGCCAACCCCGACGAGCCGATCGTGCGACTGATCCAGTCCGTCGGCGGCGTCGACGTCGACGCGGAGATGACGAAGCTCCTGGCATGGCTGCTCTTCCTGGACGGGTTCGTGCCGCCCCACGTGGGACCGACCGCGTCCCTGACCACGGTATCCGCGCCCGCGATCGCGGCCGAGGCCGGGGCCGCCGGCAAGGGCTGGGGAGTGGCGGCGCCACATATCGGGGTCATCGCGCTGCTGCTCATCGGCGATCCGGCGGACGTGCCGCTCGTGATCTTCCATCTGATGATGGTCGCCCGGCTGGCAATGCTGACGGTTGACACGTCGGAGCCGCTCGTCCACGAGGGCCACGGCGGCACCGGCCAGCCCGTCACGTTCCGCTCGCGGCTCGACATGCCGTTCCTCGTGTGGAGCTCACCGACATTCACCGGCAACTACCTGGTCCCGACCAACCCCTCGTTCTACGGCCTGCCGGTCGAGTGGGCACTCGAGGACACCCTCCTCCGACACGGCACGACAACGCCGGCGGGCCCGGGCATCGACACGACGACGACCACGACCGACGACGTCGGGATCACCACGCTCACCTTCACGCCGCGCGAGGAGGAGGCGAACGGCGAAGGCGACGTCGCCCGTGCCGAGACCACGATCGAGGTCGAGATGTCGACGAACGAGGTCATGGAGCAGATGTACGGGGCGCCGCGCAACTCGCTCATCGGTTTCATCGGCGGCCACGTCGTTCAGGCAGAGATGCCGCTACAGATCGAGTGGCACGCCAAGGATGTCGTCACACTGCACGGCACCTTCAGCGGGCATTACTCCGATTCGCTGGCAACGGCCGACCTGACGATCGAGGTCGAGGTGCGCTGGAACGCCGGGCCGGACGACATCCATGACAGGAACGCATTCACCCTGACCTCGGGCAGCTTCACATTCTCCGAAACGATCTCCGGCGTCTGTGGCGGCTCGCGGAGCGTGGATGGGACGCTGACCTCGTTCGTAAACGAGCAGTCGCTGCTCTACGCCGATCCGCGGGAACGCGACAACGTTCATGTGTCGGTCATCGACCAGCGGATGGAGACCGGCGGCGTGCAGTTCGCCGTCTCTGGCTACTTCGACGTTCCGAACGCCGACCCGGAAGGGTGCGGCGACCTCGATCGATCTGGCGTCGGCACCTGTGGCCTCGTCTTCCTCGCGACCGCCATCGGCGAGCTGCAGCGGGAAGCGACGTGCACCGGCCCCAGCGGCGACTGGACAGGGCGCCTTCAGCCGTGACCGATACTGGCGCCGGGTGTCGACAGCGCCCGAGCGGCCGCCGCGCCTGCCGCCTCGCTGGTTCGTGCGTTTCGCCTGGATGATCCATCGAGGGATCTATCGGCTCACCGGTGGCCGTCGGGGGTTATGGCGGCCGAAGCCGGGAAAGTGGGGCGCGATGCGTCTGACGACGGTCGGACGCCCGTCCGGCAAGGAGCGGAGCGTCATCCTCGGCTACTACGAGGACGGACCGAACCTGGTGACCATGGCCATGAACGGCTGGGCCGATCCGGAGCCGGCCTGGTGGCTGAACCTCCAGGCGCATCCCGACGCGACCGTCGCCCTAAAGGACGGCAGGCGGGCAGTTAAGGGTCGAGCTGCTGAGGGCACCGAGCGCGATCGACTGTGGGCGAGGTGGCGCGAGATGGGCGACGATCCTGAGCGCTACGCCTGGCGACGATCGAGGGAAACGGCGGTCGTCGTGCTGGAGCCGCAATTCATTTCGAGGTGATGGTCGACGATCGGACTTTCGAGGCGGTGCCTACTCTCAGGCAGCGCGGTAGCGCGTCACCAGAAGAGAAATGGAGCGCTTGAGTATGTGTCTGAATTGCGGTTGCGGTGAGCCGAACGAGCGGCATGGAAAGGACGCCAACATCACGCTCGACGACGTCCGGCGCGCGGGCGAGGCGAACGGGCAGTCGGTTGAGGAGTCGTTGCGGAACATGGGCATGGCCGCCCGTCAGGTGGTCATGGGACAACGTGAGCATTCGGGTCCGCCAAGAGGTCAGCCCCACGAGGGTTGACCTCAGCCACTCGATAGCTCTTAGGCTTCCGAGCCCGTCTGGGCAAGTTCTACGCTCTTCTCGCCAGCGATGTGAGCCAGGCGTCGCGGTCGAGTGGGCTGGGGCGCGAACGTGCCCGTTTCGGCGGGTTGGTGCCGATCGGCTGATAGCCGCCAGGGCGGGTCTCGAGGACGCCCTCGCCCATCGACAAGCCAGGCAGTTGGTGTTGCAGGGCGCGAACACGCGCAATCGGCAGCACCGCATCGACTCTCGAAAGGCCGTTCGCGGAGAACTGGCCGCGCACGCGGCCACCGAGTCGGCCCAGCACCGCCAGTACGGCCTGAGCCGTCGACGCTGGCATCTCGAGCGCGAGGTCTGCCAGCGGCTCGCAGACCCACGTCCCGGCGCGATCGAGGGCCGTCATCAGCACCAGCTGGGTCAGGCGTCGGAAGTCGGCCGCGCCTGTTGCCGGCGAGGCGTAGCCGCAGTCGGTCATGGTGATTCGACAATCGGTCACCTGCCAGCCGGACAGCCCCTCGGCCAGCGCCTCGCGGACGTACGCCTCCATCTGCGTGGTGAACGCCTCGACGGTGTGGAAGATGTAGAGCGGGACGAGGCGGACCGCGACGTCGGCGCGGAACTCGATCCCTGAGCCGGGCGGCGCCGGCTCGATTCGCAGCGCGAGGGTCGCCAGGAACGGGTTCGTGCGCACCCACGGCTAACGATCGCCGGCCGGACGTGGGCGATTTGCCCGTCCAGCTCGAGCAACGCCGAGCGCTCGGAGTGCTCTGGCGGCTCGTCGCCTACTCGGCGCTCGTCAGTTCGAGCCCGTCTTGCTCCGCAGGACTCAGTCTGGAGAACAGATGTCCCCGGGCGGACCGGGCAACGTGTATCTGCGGCTACCCGACTGAGAGGCCCTGCCGATCTTTTTCAGACCGCCGTGATCTCGCAATCCCAGACGAAGTCCAAGGGACCAAAGAGCATCGGCCGGTTGCCGTCGAAGAGGACGAGATCGACGATCGGGTGGGTCAGCACCCCGTCCACCGTCACGTCCATCGTGTCGCCTGGGTCTGCGAGCACGCCGGCCTGGTACGACCATGTGGCGATCCAGACCGAGCCGTACGTCGGGTCGTTCACCGGCACCGGGCTGCCCCAGTAGGAGTCGACGTCGGCGACGTCGGCGTCATCCACGGTCACGGTCTGTTCGATCGCCTTCACGGCCGCGATCACCAGGCCCTTTGTTCTGGCGCCCCAACTCCATTGAAGGATGACCGAGTTGCCCGCTTGAACGGTGGTTTCGCCGTCCTGGCTCAAGGAGCAGTTGGAAACGCTTACTGCCTGGTCGTCGGCGGCGGCCACCGCCGGCAATGCAGCCAGCGCCATACAGGCCACAGCGATGGCCGCGCCATACCGGGGCCGGAGAAGTCTGGACAGCACGATGCACCTCCCTGTCGCGCTCTGGGCGACGCGACAACTGGATGGGTCGGTCTCGCCATTGGCTCGGGCCCGCTGGAGCGACCGGTGCGGATCGGCGTGCCGTCAAAGCCTCCCTGCCAGGCGTAGCAGTGTACGGCCGGCTGCGCGTCAGATGCAACATCTCGTCCCGTAACGGCGAGGCACGGGCGATTCGGTCTCGGTTGGCTCCTCGGACCTGGTCGAGATGGTCGGCGTCCACGCGCGCTCGGAGGGAACCGATCGTCGCGTCGTGCTACCCGCGCGTCGCCAGCGAGGCGAGCCAGGCGTCACGATCGAGTGGGCTCGGACGGGAGCGCGGACGCTTCGGCGGGTTGGTGCCGACCGGCTGGTAGCCACCGGGGCGCGTCTCGAGGATGCCCTCCCCCATCGACAAGCCAGGCAGCTGGTGTTGCAGGGCGCGAACACGCGCAATCGGCAGCACCGCATCGACTCTCGAAAGGCCGTTCGCGGAGAACTGGCCGCGCACGCGGCCACCGAGTCGGCCGAGAACTGCTAGGACCGCCTGAGCCGTGGACGACGGCATCTCGAGCCCGAGGTCGACGAGCGGTTCACAAACCCATGTCCCAGCCCGGTCCAGGGCGGTCGCCAGAACGAGCTGCGTCAGTCGGCGGAAGTCGGCCGCGCCCGTGGCCGGTGACGCGTAGCCGCAGTCGGTCATCGTGACCCGGCAGTCGGTCACCTGCCAGCCGAAGATCCCCTCGGCCAGCGCCTCGCTGACGTACGCCTCCATCTGCGTCGCGAAGTTGTCGACCGTGTGGAATATATAGAGCGGCACGAGGCGAACCTCGACGTCGCTGCGAACCTCGATCCCCGACCTGGGCGCCGCGGGCTCTATTCGGAGGGCCAGCGTGGCGAGGAACGGGTTCGTGCTGAGCGGCGAGCTCCGGCCGGTGATGTTGGTGTGCGTCTTGGCGCGGATGACCTCCTCGGCTTCGCCGGCCCGTGCCGGACGCTCGATGCACACCGTTGTCGTCTCGCGGAAGTCGGCCGCGATGCCGTAGTCGCGCTCGAGCGTCTGTTGGATGACCTCCTTTTGGACGTCTCCGTATAGCGAGACCGCGATCTCGTGCCGGAGTGCGTCCTGGCGGACGTTGATGAGCGGATCCTGTTCGGCGAGCTGGGCCAGCGCGGACCGGAGTGAGCCCTGCTGCTCGGGTCGGCGTGCGAACACGACCGCCTCGAGCGCAGGCCGCGGAAATCGCGCGACCACGGTCTCGCCTACGGGCGGCTGCCCTATCGCGTCGCCGACGCGGACCGCTCCGAGCCCGCGGATCGCCGCCATCTCCCCCGGGGTGAGGACATCACGCCGCGGCGACCCAGCCGGCGCAAAGACGCGGATGGAGGTTGCCTTCGCCTCATCGCCGCCGCCGACACGGACGCGTTGCCGCGCGCGGAGGGTGCCGGCGAAAAGGCGGACATACGCAACGCGCTCACCCGATGGTGTGCGCTCGATCTTGAAGACGCGGCCTGACACCGGTGCGTCCGGATCGCCGCTCGCACCCGACAGGAGCTCGTCGATTCCGTTGAGCAGCGAGTCCATGCCCACGCCGCACGCCGCGGAACCGAAGAACACCGGATGAGCGACGCCGCGGCGTGTCTGGACGCCCAGCTCCCGGCGTAGTCGGGCACCTGAGAGCGCCTGTTCGTCCCCGACGTATGCGTCGAGGATCCGTTCGTCGTGCTCGGCGAGAATCTCGCTCAGCCTCGTTCGTTTCGCCCCGTCGTCCGCGGTGAACGGCACGAACGTCGCCTCACGACGCCCGGCGTCCCGCACGGTGCCCATGGGGACGATCGCGGGTGAGAGCCGGCGCGCCATCGCCTCGACGACTCGCTCCGGGTCGGCACCAGCCCGGTCGATCTTGTTGACGAAGATCAGGGTGGGGACGTGGAGACGCTGGAGGGCCCGAAAG
>JBBDRY010000032.1:0-9485 GCA_040905225.1 Chloroflexota bacterium
GAGCGTCTCGTTTACACCGAGAAAGTCGGGGGTTCGAGTCCCTCACCGCCCACCAGTGATTTGAGCGTGAAATCGGCCCGTCTACCGCCCCGGCGGGCGGCCCGGATGTCTGTCTGATCACGGATTGCTCACGCGCCATTGGCCAGATGCGGTCGAGTTCGGCGCTCCAGTTGATGATCACCAGCTGTTTGACCGCCTGCTCGGCGAACGCGTCGAACACCAACCGCGCTCGATCTCCTCGACCGCTGTCTCGCTGACAGCTGACTCCAGAAGGCCGAGCAAGTCGTTCTCGACGCCGGTCTCGAGCGGTCCTCGGTGCCTGCCGCATCGGGCATTGCCTATCTCTGCAACCTGCCCGGCCACTACGCCGGCGGAATGCACGCCGACTTGACCGTCCAGTTACCTCGCCGCTGGCGGCGACGGCGTGGGTCACGCCTAGGCCGGCCGGCGCACGACGAGCACCGAGCAGCTGGCGTGGAGCATGACGTTGCGCGCCACGCTACCCAGCACCAGCCGGCCGAGTCCGGTACGGCCGTGCGTGCCGACGACGATCAGCTCCGCCTGGTCCTCTACGGCCAGTCGGATCAGTGCAGTTGCCGGGGAGATGGATACCTGGCCCGCGTGTGACTTTCGTCACGTTGGATAGGGCCGTTCGGCAGTTGTCGGGGCGGGCCGGGCCGATAGGCTCGATCTGATCGCACAAGGGCCGACGTGCGAGTGCTGGGGTGCTCGCACGACTGATGCCGAAGACGCTCTGGCCGCCATCCCTCTCGCGGCCGGCACGCCGAGATCGACGCCTGGTGAGGAGCCGGGCGTCGATCGTTTGTTGGGCGGCAGCCATGGCCCGCAGACGGGCCGTCTGATGCGCAAAACGGGGGATGAATAGCACTCGCGATCAAGCCTGCTGGGGGCCTACTGTCGACGGTGGAAAATGCAGCTGGAGGCGTCGCCCTTAGGCGGCGCAGTGCACCATGGCAAGTTTCGAGATCAAGCGCATCTTTCGTCACGAGGCTCACTCGTGGCGGCCGTCGCGGCATCGGCTGGCCTGATCCTGGGCATACCGGCTACCAGGTGACCAACATCGTCGAACTCCGCGTGCGTGATCTGGATTAGCTCGCGCCGGTCATCGATGACTCGGTCGCAGCCGGGGCGACGACGGTCAACGGCATCACCTTCCGCGTCGCCGATCCGAGTACTGCCGAGCGGCAGGCCCGCGACGCCGCGGTTCGCGATGCTCGGGCGCGTGCTGACACGCTGGCCAATGCGGCCGGAGTCAGCATCACCGGCGTCGCCTCGATCGTCGAGTCGTTCTCCGCTCCGTCGGATTGCTTCGGCGGAGACCGGTCTGACGGCGAGGCGCCCACGCCCGTCCTGCCGGGCACGGCCGAGGTGACTGTCACGGTCTCGATGACCTTCGTGATCGAATAGCCGGCCAAACGTGGCGGCCTGGTCAACTGAAGGCTCTCCGGTCAGCGCATCGCGCCGACTGGTGTCCGCTCACCGACCTGCTCGACGATCGGCTCGATGATCTCGGCCAGTGGCCGACCACCAACTTGCACGAGCTCGTAACGAACACGGGTGATGGGCTTATTCAGGTTGAGCACACGCCGCAGGTCGATCGGCGTGGCCGACAGTACGAGATCGGCCTCGACGGCATTGAGCGTTGCCTCGAGCTCGTCGACCTGGGCCCGTCCGTAGCCCATCGCCGGCACGAGCGGCTCGAGCGCTGGGTACTTGTCCAGCACCTCGCTGATCGAGCCAATGGCGAATGGCCGCGGGTCGACCAACCGGGCCGCCCCGAAGCGTCGGGCAGCGACGATGCCCGCGCCGTACGGCATTCCGCCATGGGTCAGCGTCGGCCCGTCCTCGACGACGACCACCCGCCGCCCTTCGATCGGCGCGCCGACCAGGGTCAGGTCCGAGCGAGCCGTTAGAACCTCCGCGCTGGGGTTCAGCTCGGCAATGGCGGCCCGGACCGCGTCGATCGCGGCCGGCTCCGCCGAGTCAATCTTGTTGATGAGCACGATATCTGCCATCCGGACATTCATCTCACCCGGGTGGTAGCGCCGCTCGTCCCCCGGCCGAAGCGGGTCGGCGACAACGATGAACAGGTCGGGCCGGTAGAACGGGAAATCGTTGTTGCCGCCGTCCCAAAGGACGACATCTGCCTCGATCTCGGCCTGGCGGAGGATGGCCTCGTAATCGACACCGGCATAGACCACCCGGCCTTCATCCAGAAGGGGCTCGTACTCCTCCCGCTCCTCGATCGTGGTCTCGAAGCGGTCGAGGTCTTCGTGCGTCGTGAACCGCTGAACGCGCTGAGCACGGAGGTCGCCGTAGGGCATCGGGTGGCGGATCACCACCGGCCTGAGGCCGCGCCCGGCGACGAGCGCAGCCAGGAAGCGCGTCGTCTGGCTCTTGCCCGCTCCGGTGCGCGTCGCCCCGACCGCGATGACCGGTCGCCGGCTGCTGAGCATCGTCCGCTCCGGCCCGAGGATGGTGAAATCGGCGCCGGCGGCGAGAGCGCGGGAGGCGGCATGCATGACCGTTTCATGGCTGACATCGCTGTACGCGAAGACGACCATGTCCACGCGCTGGTCGCGGATGAGCCGTTCGAGCTCGCTCTCGGGGAAGATGCCGATGCCGTCCGGGTATAGCGGCCCACAGAGCTCCGGCGGATAGTGCCGACCGGCGATGCCCGGGATCTGGGTGGCCGTGAATGCGACGACCTCGACTGCGGGATCGTCGCGGTAGACGACGTTGAAGTTGTGGAAGTCGCGCCCCGCGGCGCCCATGATGAGGACTCGTCGGCGGTGCATTTGGGCCTCCTATTGGGCTGCGGCGTGAATCTCTTCTTGCGCGTGCCTCACGGCTGCCATCGGTCGAGATCGCGCGGCGGCTTCTCGAGAACGCGTCGGGGTGGCGGTACGGGCCCCCCCGACGGACGTCGGGGCAGCGGCTCGCTCCAGCGGTATGCGCCGACCGTTCTTCGTCGCGGGTCTGCACCCACGATGTGCCGGAGTAGAGCGATTAGCTGGCGATCAGTCAGTTTTGGCGACGCTTCGCAGCTGATGCTGCGCGACTGGTGGTGGCTTTCGTCGATCTCGTGGACGTGACGTTGCAGGTGTTCGCGGACGGTCCCCGGACCGAGGATGACCAGCTCGTCCTCCGCGGCCAGGAGGCTCGCGACCTGCTTCACGAACCGTGAGAGATGCTCGAGCCGGTGCGGTTCGCCGGCGGTCTGCTGCCGCCCGTGGCCTGTCGCACGATGGTGCACGGGTACCTCAGAGTCGATGCGCTCGACCCGGGGTGTGCCATCCTGCCAGCGGACGACAATCGCCTCTCGCGCGTCGATCCACACGAGGGCCACCGGCCGGGTGCTCGTGTCACCACGCGTGGGCGCCGGCGGCCTGGGCGCGGTCACGATCGCGCCCAGGCTGGTCGCCTGTTGCTCTCCTCCGCCAGGTCGGCGTATCGGACGGCGGAGGCGCGCTCCCAAGCTGCTCTTTCGACGCGCACGCTGTCGCGGTGATTGCCGGCGTTGAAGCTGATCGCGGTGTCTTCGCGAACGGCGTGGTCGGCGTACATCGGGAGGCCGAATAGCGGCCCGACGGCGGGAATCGCTCCAACCTCGCAGTCGGGGGCGAGGTTGGCCAGCTCGGTCTCGCTGAGCAGCCGGACCTGTCGGGCGCCGAGCGTCTCGCGCGCCTTGCGCAGATCTAGGTGATCCGTCGCATCCAGAACGAGCAGAACCCTTCGGCCGTCGTCGGTCACGATCCCGACGACCTTGGCGAAGGTGCGCGCATCGATCCCCTCCGCGCTAGCGGAGGCCTGCGCCGTAAAGGCCTCGGCGTGCCTGTGGACCTCGTATTCGATGCCCTGTTTAGCGAGCCAATCGAGCAGGCCCGCGTGCGGCCGATCGAGGGTCGCTGATCCGGTCATGGCTCCGTACCTCCCGTGGTTGTGGTAGGGGCAGCTTTGCGCCTGCCGGCTCCGGACGCATCGGCCGTTCGGGGCTCAAACGGGGTGCCGAACGGCCTAAAGCCGTGGCTTTGTTTTTGGGGCAGATCGCCCCCGCGCGCAGATTCGGTCCCACCGGCCCGACGAGAAGGGGACTGTCGGCCCTGCCTTACCGCTCCCAGGACGGGGACACTGGTGCGAGGCATGGGTCCCTGTGGCGTCGGTTGTGACGCCACGCCCACCCAAGCCACGCACAGGAAGTACTCGGATGACACTCATGCGTCGTCCTTCGCCTTTTGCCGACGTCGTCTCGTTCCGTGACGCTATTGAGCGGTTCTCGACGAGCGGTTCTGGCGCCCCATCACGTTCGGTAACCGTGAGCGCCCGGTCGTGCCGGCCCTCGATCTCTACGCCACGCCGGAGGCGGTCGTCGTCAAGGTCGCGCTGCCCGGTGTGAAGTCGGAGGATGTGGACGTATCGATCACCGACCGACGCCCGCCTCAGAGGCGCCCGCAACAGATGCGGCGCCCTCGAGGAGCGCCACCACCTCTTCGTTTGATGTCTGGCTGAAGTCGTCGTAGAACTCGCCGATCCCGGAAAACCACGCGGGCGTCTCGACGACAACCACCTCGTCGACCAGCGAACGTAGGGCTTCGAGGCTGTCCTTGGGCGCGACAGGAACGGCAAGGATCACTCGCTCGGCGCCTCTCGCCCGGAGGGCCGCGATGGCGGCCCGGGCGGTGTAGCCGGTCGCGAGCCCGTCGTCGACGAGGATGGCGACCCGTCCTTCGAGGGGAAGCGCAGGACGCTCGCCGCGGTACTGACTCACCCTTCTGGCCAGCTCCGCCCGCTCACGTGCCGTCACATCCTCCAGCGCCTGCGGACCGACGCCGGTGTCGGCGATCAGCGCGTCGTTGAGGACACGAACATCACCCTCCGCGATTGCCCCGATCCCGAGCTCCGGTTGCCAGGGACAGCCGATCTTGCGAACGACGATGATGTCCAGCGGCGCGCCCAGCCGCTCGGCGACCTCCGCCGCCACGGGCACCCCGCCGCGCGGCATGGCGATGACGATCGGCCGGAGGCCAGCGTACGGAACGAGGCGGTCGGCAAGCTGTCGACCCGCGTCGCGGCGATCTGCAAACAATCCTCGCGCTCCCTTGATTGATCATCCGTTGCCCGATCTGCCTGCAGCCTCCACCGATCTTGCCCCAGACACCAGTGCCATTGGGTGCCATTCCGCGGTACGCCTGGCACCCTTAGCCAAGGCTCGATGGTGGGCCCCGCGCGCCGGGTCATCCGGCCTCCTCGGCGGAGGCATGGGTCCGGCGTCATCGAATTTCGAGCCATTCGGCCCTACCGCCGCCCGTGGGCAAGGAGCAACCTGATCGTTGACCCGGAGGGGTTAAGAGCCACACCATCCAGAGATGGCATCAACGGGTGGAGCGTTCAGCGATGACTTCAACGAACGGCACGTCAGAGATCACATCAACGACGGATGGCATGAGATCTCTCCGGGCCCTTGACTGTCCAGGGGCTGCGCCACCCTGAGCTCAGCGGAGCTTGTCAAGCGCCTCCGCCAGGAGCGGCGCGACGGAGACCACGCTGCGCCGGGGCGGCGAACCGGCCGGCTGAGGGAGGGTGTCCGTGACCCATATAGGGCCAATCGCGGGGTGGCCCAGCAGCTCCGCGGAACCGGCCAGAAACAGCCCATGGGTGGCGGCGATCGCGATGCGCGGTTGTGCCCCCGCTAGGAGGAGGGCATCCACGCAACCGGCGATCGTGCCGCCGGTTGCGATCATGTCATCGACGATCAGGCACGGGCGGCCGGCGACGTCGCCTGCGACCTGCAGCACGTGACTCTCTCGCCCGCTCGTCCGTCGCTTGTGCACGACGGCGGCGGTTGTTCCGAGATGGTCCGCATACAGCGCGGCGAGCCCCAGGCGCCCCAGGTCCGGTGATACGACCACGACGTCCGATCCCAGACCGTCGCGCACGGGCGGCAGGAGCAAGGGCATCGCGTTCAGCTCGTCGACCGGGATTTGGAAGAAGCCCTCGATCTGGGGCGCGTGGAGATCGAAGGTTATGACGTGGTTGATGCCTGCGCTCTGCATCAGCTGCGCGACGAGGCTCGCCATGACCGGCGTGCCGATTCCGGCCCGCCGATCACCCCGGGCGTAACCGAAGTACGGCACGACCGCCACGATCTTCGCGGCAGCGCCGCGCCGACACGCGTCGGCCAGGGCGAGCAACTCAACGAGGTGCTCGTCGACGGGCGGCCCAGTCGGCTGGACGATCACCGCCTGGCGACCGCGGACGGACTCCGTGATCCGCACCGAGAGCTCGCCATCGGGGAACCGCTCCGGGACAATGGGCAGCTCGGTCAGTCCGAGCAGGCGGGCGAGATCTGTGGCGAGACTGTCGTGACCTGAGCCGGCGAGGATCGCCAGGTTCTGCGCCGGCGAGCCGATCGTCTGCCCGGGACCAGCGCTTATTGCGGCGGCCGTTAGCGAGGCAGGGTCAGCCACGATAAGAACCACTCGCGGGCGCGCTCGGCAACCGCCTCGAGCGCCCCGGGCTCCTCGAACAGGTGGGTCGCCCCGGGTACGATCACGAGCTCATTTTGGCAGACCAGGGCAGCCTGCGCCTCTCTGTTGAGCGCGAGAACGATGTCGTCGCGACCGCCGACGATCAGAAGTGTCGGCGCGCGTACCCTCGCCAGCCGCGGCACAGCGAGGTCGGGCCGTCCCCCGCGGGACACGATGGCTTCGACGTCGGCATCGGTTTCGGCCGCTGCCCACAGCGCGGCCGCCGCGCCGGTGCTGGCGCCGAAGTAGCCGAAGCGAGCGTCACCCACGGCTGTCTCGCGGCGGAGCCAGGAAGTGACGTCGCGTAACCTGCTCGCCAGGAGGGGCACGTCGAAGACATTTGCCCGGTCGGCCTCCTCGCCCGGCGTCAGCAGATCGAAGAGAAGCGTGCCCAGGCCGGCCGCATTCAGCTCGGCCGCGACATAGCGGTTACGCGGGCTGTGTCGGCTACTGCCACTGCCATGCGCGAAGACGACGATCGGCGCACCTTCGCGCGGAACGGTCAGGTGGCCTGACAGGCGGGCATCCGCCACGTCGACCTCGATCTCTTCGTTCCGCGCGAGCACATCTGGCTGCCCGGCCGGCGGCTCCCCGGCGAGTTGCAGAGGGATCATCTGGCTCTCCTACCCGGCTATCGTCAGCCCGTGACCAACGCAGTAGCGAGTGCCATCTGTCCCGATTTTCTTCCGTATCAGTGGAACCCGCCAGGGTTCGGCCACCGCGCATCACCGGCACGAGGAGCCGTCCCCACCCAGCTGGCATCGTCTCGTCGCGTGGGCCAAGCACGTCGTCGAGGGGGCGTTCGACTCGGCGGAACACCTGTTTCGCGCCCGGCGCGGTAATCTTCGCCGGCGAGAGCTTTAATGGGCGTGCCGGCCGACGCGCCTTACCTCGACCTCACCGCCCACCACTCGTCTCGGACGAGATCGCCCGCGTAGCCGCATTGCAAACGCCTAACAGGCAGGTGCGGTGAAGGGCTCTCTCCAGTGTCCTAAATGGCGGATGCCGGTACGCCAGCGTACGATCGTCACGATTGACTGCGGCGAATGTGCCGCCACGGTGATGACCACGGGCTCCGCCGCTGAATTCATTGGCTCCGACGCTCGGATCCTTACTGGTGTCGCAATGCGTCGTCCACTTACCCTACTGGCTGCAGGGCTGTTCGCCCTTGCAGTGGTAGTCCCGGCATTGCTGATCAGCAACTCGCCGACATCCGCTGCGCCGATCGCCGGCGCGCCGACCACCTACTGCGCCGATCCGGACACCGACCCTTCGATGGACACCGGTGCCGGCACGATGATCACATGTGATACACGGGTCGAGAACACGATCACCGGCTTCGATCCAATCACCGGCGTGGCCATTGGAACGTCCGTCGTCTCGGTCACGGAGTGCAGAGGTCCGGCGAACGGTCGCCTGGACCCGAACGACCTGACCTGCACCACCGACGAGCAGATCCTCGTCAACCTCGTCACGTACGTGGAGCAGTGCAATTACGTCGGCTATGGCGGCGGCAACGTGCTCGAGTGCGATGTCGATGTGATCAATCAATTCGTCGGGGTCACCCCGCAGGCCATCCTCGACGCGACCGTCAACCAGTGCAATGTGCCCCAGTTCGCCGGCCTCGACAAGACCGGATGTGATCCGTTCCCGGCCACCACGACCAATGCCACCGTCACCCAGTGCAACGACTCCAGCTACGGTGGCGGCCAGGAAGACTTCAACTGCCTCGCGACCGGCAACACGACCACGGCTTCGCTGAGCGTGACCGTCAACCAGTGCAACAACTCGAACTACGGTGGCGGCTCATGGCTGAACTGCTCGGCCAGCATCTCGAACGACCTGGTCGCTGGCGAGACGCCTGCGCCGACTTTGGCGCCGACCGATACGCCGACTTTGGCGCCGACGCCAACCCTGGCGCCGACCCCCACGCCGACGCTGGCCCCGGGCGCCACGCCCACGCTGCCCTCGGTCACGCCTGCCCCCACCGACACGCCGGCCGTGCCCGGGGTGACGCCGGCTCCGACGGGCCCAGTAGCGGTGGTCCCAGGCGTATCACCTGTACCTGAGCTTCCGGATACGAGCATCGCAACAGGGTCCACGCCTCAACCAGCCGACCCGGGCTTTCCGCTCCTCATGATCGGACTGTTCGCGCTCGCGCTGGCGGTCTCGAAGATCTATCTCGATCGGCGCGTCAGTACGAAAGCGCAAGTGCGCTGATCCGTCCGGCGGGGATTGCGCCGGCATCTTTCGAGGCGGCTCGCGCGTCCTGGCGAGCCGCCCTCACCGTTAACGAACAAGCCCCTTCGGCCAAGCCGAGAGGGCTTTGTTCATCGAAAGGGCCAGCGGAACCACGGACTGGTCCCTAGTTAGGCCGTCGCTTGGTGGCGCCTAGACTGATCGGCGTGATCTGCTCCAGCTGCGGCAGCACGAGCGACGACGGCGCGCGGTTCTGCTACGAGTGCGGCAGATCCTTTGCGGCAGGTTGCCCGAACTGCGGCGCAGAAAACAGGCCCGGGGCGAGGTTCTGCGACTTGTGCGGCACGCCGTTGAGCGCGGCGGCCGACCATCCGGCCCAGCCGGACGCCGCTGCACGGGTCACGCCCATACAGATCGTCGCCCAGCGGCGGCTGGTGACCGTCCTGTTCGCCGATCTCGTCGGCTTCACGCCGTTTGCCGCAGATCGAGACGCGGAGGACGTGCGCGACACCCTGACCCGCTATTTCGACCTCGCATCCGATGTGAGCACGCGCTACGGCGGCACCATCGAGAAGTTCATCGGTGACGCGGTGATGGCCGTCTGGGGCGCGCCGATCGCCCACGAGGATGACGCCGAGCGAGCGGTGCGGGCAGGCCTCGAATTGGTAGACGCGCTAGGTTCAAGGACCTAGTGGCCGCAAGGTCGTGTGGGTTCAAGTCCCTCCCTCGGTACCAGTG
>JBBDRY010000033.1:0-9173 GCA_040905225.1 Chloroflexota bacterium
CTTAGTGCCCCATTCGCGCACGGCGGACTCGTCGGTGCTCCAGTTCGGGATGGTCACGTAGCCACGCATCGGCTTGCCCGGCATCGGCTCCAGCGGGCCACCGCCGGCCGCGGTTACGGTCGCCGTGTCCGTATCGTCAAGGCGCACGAACAGCTCGCTGGCGAACAGGCCCATGAACATGTAGCCATTGGCGAACGCCGCCATGGCGCCGAACATCGGCTTCACGCTGACCCGCTCGTCGTCCGGCACGAGGGTGCGGAAGTGAGCCTTCGCCTCGTCGGTGGCCTTGGGCGACGGCCGCTCCGGCGCGCCGTAATGCATCGCCAGCGTCAGGTCTTGAGGAGATGTGGGGTTAGTCGGACCGATAGTGCCCCCTTGGGCATCGCCCCGACGATGCGGTCGACGACCCGGCCGTCCTTCATCACCACCATCGTCGGGATGCTGAACGCCTGGAAGCGCTGGGCGGTGGCGGGATTGTCGTCAACGTTGACCTTGACGACCTTGAGCCGGCCCGCGTACTCCTTCGACAGGTCCTCGAGGATGGGCCCGACTATCCGGCACGGCCCGCACCACGGCGCCCAGAGGTCAACCACGACGGCCGGAGCCGCCTTGGCCTCCACGTCGAACGTGTCATCCGTGGCGTTCACCAGCCAGGGCAGCGGCTTGCCGCAGTTGCCGCAGTGCGGTGCGCCGCGCTCGCTGGGCCGGATCTTGTTCTTCTTCCCGCAGTTGGCGCAGGTGAGGATCGACAGCGGTCCGGTCGTCGGTTTGGGCGGCGCGGCGTCCGCGGCCTCATTGGGGCTGGGTGATGCGTCAGTCATCGGTCGTCCGGGCTGAGGATACGCTTGGGCCGTGGAGAGCGAGCCAGAGCTGCGGATTGCCGACGACCCCGAGAAGAACCGATTCCGGGCCTGGCTGGGCGACGAGCCGGCGGGCTACAGCAAGTACGAGACGGAACCGGGCCGAATCGTGTTCACGCACACGGTGGTGCGACCCAAATTCGAAGGCCGCGGCATCGGCTCGCGCCTGGCGAAGTTCGCCGTTGACGATGTCCGTGGCCGCGGCCTTCGTATCAAGCCGGTCTGCCCGTTCGTTCGTGCCTATCTAAAGAGACACCCGGAGTACGACTCGATCGTCGACTACCCCGAGGAGTGACGCGATCAGACGTCCAGCGCGTTTATCGCACTGAACACCAGGCCGTGATCACCGGCCATGAGGGTCAGCGAGCCTGAGTCGATGGCGTAGGTGATCGAGTCGGCCGAGAGGACCGCCAGGACAGCACCCTCAACGTCCATTGCAGGCCCCAGGCACGCCATCTCGGTGGTGATCAGGTCGCTGAAGGTGATGGCGTCCTCGTTGGTTGCGTACGTGCCGCCACCGGTGTTGCAGCCGGGGTGGATCTCGACCGAGCCGTCAGCATTGAACTTGATCGTCGCGAGCACGCCGGCGGGGACGGATGACACCGCTTCGCCGGTGATGATCGAGGTCAGCGTCCAGGTGGTGCCGACGAGCGGCTGATCCGGCTCGGCAACCTCGCGATCGAGCAATGTGATGGTCGTGGTTCCGCTCGTCAGGACGAGATCGTTCCCGTTCAGTGCGATCGTGGGCTCCGAGCCGAGGAACGCGGAGAGCCAGTCATCTTGGTCGTGGCGCGGCTGGTCGCAGCCCATCTCGGTCATGCCACCGCCGTGGAAGATGAGCTTGCCGTCAACGATGCTGTACGTGCCGCCCATCGAGTTGCAGCCGGCGGATGCGCCGAGCTGGCCGTCCTGGAAGGTCAGACGGATGACCGTGCCGGCAACCAGTGCGCGGACAACGCCACCGTCGGTGACGGTCACGGACAGGAAATGGCGGCCGTTGAGTCCAGCCGGGTCTGCGGCGGGTGGGTCTGTCGGTCGGGGAGTGGCCGGCGAGGGGGTGGCCGGAGCGGGTGTCGCAGGGGAAGGCGTCCCGGGGGAGGGAGCGCCGGGAATGCCCGAGCTGCATGCAATCAGGGTGAGGGTCAGGCCCAGGAGGAGGGTCGAAGCCTTGGTATTCATGTCGGGCAGACGCACGGCCACGGGCTTTCGGTTCCCATGCCCGACAATCCGCGCTCGTGAGGTCCTTCATCGCGGCGGTCGCCGCTCGACCGCGTCTGACGGCGCTGCTCGGCGCCGTCTCGATCTCGCTGTCTGGCGTCCTGTACCTGTACTCGGATACTTCGCCCGAGACGGCCAGCTTCTTTCGCTGCCTCTACGGACTGCCGCTGCTGGTGCTGGCCGTGGTCATCGAGCGGCGCTCAGCAGGGCCGTTGCCCAGGCGCGGCGTGATGCTTGCCGCGTTCGCCGGCGTGCTCTTCGCGGGCGATCTCATCTTCTGGCACCACGCGATCGAGTACGTCGGTGCGGGACTCGCGACCGTGCTTGGCAACATGCAGGTCGTCATCGTTGGCGTGGCCGCGTGGCTCCTCTTCGGAGAACGGCCCTCGGCGCGAACGCTGCTCGCGCTACCGATCGTCCTTTTGGGCGTCGTCCTGCTGACCGGTGTCATCAGCCACCAGGCCTACGGTGCCGATCCGACCCTTGGGGTGATGCTCGGGATCGTCACGGCGTTCGCCTACGGCGGTTACCTGATCGTGATTCGCCAGGTGAATCAGGGCCGCACGGCGGAACCTGTCGCCATCTCGACCGCCTCGACCATGGTCGTGGCACTCATCGCGGGCTTGGCACTGGGCTCGCTCGACCTGGCGCCCTCGTGGCCGTCACACTTTTGGCTGATCCTGCTGGGAATCACGGCGCAGTCGGCCGGTTATCTCTTCATCTCGTTCTCCCTGCCACGCCTGCCGGCAGTCGTCACGTCGATCATCCTGCTCGCGCAGCCTGTCATGTCGGTGTTCCTGGCGATGATCCTGGTGAGCGAGACGCCCTCGTTCGAGCAGCTCGTGGGAGTCGCCTTCGTGATCGGCGGCATTGCACTCGCCACGATCCCGCTCCGCGCACGGAGGCGGTCGCCGGCTGCAGCAGCGCCCTAGGGCTTCCGAAGCTCGTCGAGGATCTCGCGCACGTCGTAGCTGACGGAGTCCCCGTCACGGAGGACGTGGCGCTCGAGTGCGGCAGCCAGTTGTTGCTCGGCGTCCGGGGATGCAAGCCAAGCCCTGACCGCCTCCTGCTCGATCCGAATGACGGTGTCGGCCATCACCTGCGACCGTCGATTCCAGCCCGCCAGCGCCTGCCCGGACTTGGTTGTGGGGCGTGCTTCGGTCACTTCGTCCTCGGGAATTGGGGTGGCCTATGGGGGTCGAACCCATAACCTTCGGATCCACAATCCGATGCTCTGCCTGTTGAGCTAAGGCCACCAAGGGAGCTCGAAGTATCTCACGAGGCCACCGAATCGAGCCTCCGGCGCTACGCTGTCGAGCACCTTGCTCAACTTCTTTGCCCGCCAGTTCTACGTCAGCGGCAGCCTGCGCAACACCGATTCCGGCTGGGAGCTCCAGGCACACAACCCGATGGGTAACGGCACTCTCGTAGGGGTGGGCAAGTTGCGCGTCGACGGCCGAGACATCCCGCCTGAGGCCGTGACCGCGCAACGTTCGGGCGAGGCGGAGCCGATCCGCGCCCAGGACGTGAGCCGAACCCGGCCGGTCAGCGTATTCAAGGGCGATCGCGTCACCCTGGCCGTGACTGGTGAGCCGCTTGCCGCGGGGGAGCACGAGCTGGACATCGAGCTGTTCGAGCTGAACCTCGGCCGACTCAGCTTCACGATCACCGATCGCATCGGCTAGGCCACCCTCCGGCCGCCGGTAAGCCTCGCCGTGACGGCCGTACCGTCACGGGATGTGCTAATTGTCCGAACCGGGCTGAATCGCGAGCCGACTGGAGCCGAACCAGCGCTTCTCCACGCTCAATGAGCCCCACCCAGGGTGTTGTTGGCACGTCCGCGGGCGCTTTAAGCGCCTGATTGACGGTAGTGCCGTCATGAGGCCCTTGCACCGCTGCGGGCCGGCAGAGGGGGTGACTGGCCGCATACCCCGCTGGTAGCATCCCGCCCTTGGCAGCAACCCGCTGGACACGCGTGCCGCCCTTCGAGCGTGGCCTGACGCTGGGCGATTTCCTCGTGCCGATCCGCGTCGGCGAGCGTGCCGCGTCATGGCAGCGCCACCTGCTGATGGTCGCCGTGGGAACGCTGCTCATCATCCTCGGAGCGCGGATCAGCTTCTACCTGCCGGGCAATCTTTTCGTGCCGGTCACGCTCCAGACGTTCGGCGTCCTGTTCGGCGGCGCGCTGCTCGGCTTCCGACGCTCGCTGCTGTCCGTCGCGCTGTACCTGGTCCTCGGGATCGTCGGCCTGCCCGTCTTCGCCCTCGATGCGTCGACAGGTGTCTACCGCAGCGGCCTCGATACGATCATCCGACTCGGCGGCGGCGCCTTCGGCCTCGCGCCGACTGGCGGTTACCTCATCGGCTTTCTCGTCGCGGGCGGGCTCGTGGGCCGCTTGGCCGAGCTGGGCTGGGACCGCCATATCGGCGGGTCGATCGGCGCGATGTTCCTGGGCAACCTCGCCATCTACGTGATCGGGGTGCCGTGGCTGATGGTCGCAACGGGGCAGGGCGTGGGCTGGTCGCTCGACAACGGCTTCTGGCCGTTCCTGCTGGGCGACGCCGTGAAGCTGGTCGTGGCCGCGGGTCTGCTGCCAGTGGGCTGGTGGCTGGTCAACCGCCGATCATCGGAGCGATGACTTAGGGAGCGGCGAGGTCCTCCATAAGGATCCGATTGGCCGCATCCATGAGGTCGCGCGCCTCGTGGTCCGGTCGACGTACCGAGCTCAGGTGGTCCTCGCCCGCGGGGCCGATTCGGATGGTTTGCAGCCCCGCACCGCGCCCAGCCACGACCCCCTCGTGATCTGCACCGATATACCAGCCGCCTCGACCGCTAAGCCCCTGCTCGCGCAGCGCCAGGTGGATCAACCCGCTGCCGGGTTTGGCACAGTCGCACGATCCGTCCTCGCCGTGTGGGCACGAAACAATGAGGAGCCTGTTGGCCGTGTCGCCCAGGCCGGTGCGCAGGACCTCTATCCGATGCGCTGTGTCCATGACGCGCCCTGCGTCGGGGGACGGCGGATCGACCAGGACGACGAGGTGATCGGCGACCTCCCATAAACGCGCAAGCGCCTCGGGAATGTCGGACTGAATCGCCAGCTCCGGCCCATAGCGGCCGGCATGGGTGGCCAACAGGACCGTGTCAAGGTCCAGGAACACCGTCACCGGACCAGCCCCTTCGGTGCCCCGATTTGTCTCGGCGTAGTCAGTAGTGGCCACAAACAGATGGTCGCGCCCGGACCAGCAGATTGTCAGCGCAGCGGTGCCACACGCCGTTGCACTTCGGTTTCACCTTGCACCGGCCGCCGAGTGGCCGGGGGACTGACGAGGCTCGGCGCGGGTATTCTGATCAGGCGTGCGCCTGTAGCTCAGTGGATAGAGCGGATGGCTTCGGACCATCAGGTCGCGGGTTCGAATCCTGCCGGGCGCGCCAATTTCCCTAGAAGTCGCGCCGGCCGGCGAAGCCTTCGACCACCCCCGGCCGCGTTGACGCATACAGCGCGATGCGCTGGCCTCCGGGCGTTGTGAACGACGAGGCAGGGCCCATCGGCAGCTCCAGCGAGCGCGCCTCCGTCCAGCCGCGCTTCTCGAGGTCCGCCAGCGCGGCGTCGAGGGCCGGGACACGGTAGACGAGGATGAGCTGGTCGCCCTCGACGTGGTCGGCGAGGAGCAGGCGCGGCGGTGATTCGGTCAGCTTGACCATCGCGACGCGGGTGCCCATCGCGTCGATCGCGAAGACCAGTTCGGCCCCAAGGACGTCGGTGAAGTACCGGACGTCAGCGGCGACGTCGCGACTGGGCATGTAAACGAAATCGAGCTGCTCGAACGGCGTGGCCATGTCGGCAAACGATATCCAGCCTTCGGCCGATAGACTCGGCCCCAGATGACACAACCGCAGGACGCCGGCGCGGACGGCCAGCGGATTTTCGATCAGGCGCGGGAAGCGGCCGAGCGCGGCGAATATGACGTCGCATCCGCCCTGTACTCCCGCTTGGTCGGTAATCCCGATCCGAACCTCCACGTTGCGGGCCTTCTGGGCCTGGCCGATTCGCGTTACCGCCTCGACGACGAGGAGGGCGCACTCCAGTCGTGGATCGTCGCCACGCAGGCTCCGGAAACGCCACTCACCTGGCGTGCCTGGGTAGCGCTCGCCGGCGCCCGTGTGCGCCAGGGCGACCTAGCTGGTGCCGCCCGCGCCTACCGCGAAGCCGAGCGTCGCGCTCCGCCCGAGGAGCAGTCCGCGATCGCCGCGCGACTCGGCTGGCTGAACAAGGAAATGGGCAACTCAGGGACGGCAACCCGCTACTTCGCCCGGGCACGCGGCGGGTTCAGCCCAATCGTGACGTGGGCAATCCTGGCGATCACGGTCGCGGTCAGCCTGTGGATCGAGATAAGCCCACAGGGGCCTGCCCTGGGCGACCTGCTGGCGCTGGACAAGGGGGCTGTCCGGGCCGGCGAGTACTGGGGGCTCCTCACTGTCACTCTCGTCCATGGCGGCCTCATCCACCTGCTGTTCAACATGTATGCGCTTTACATCGTTGGGCCGCTCGTGGAGGCGCTGTACGGACGCGTTCTTTTCGTCTCGTTCTACCTACTGTCCGCGGCAGGTGGCTCCATCGCCAGCTACCTATTCATACCGGGCGTGTCCGTCGGCGCCAGCGGGGCGATCTTCGGCCTCTTCGGGCTCCTGTTCGCGGCGACGTGGGTGCACAAGCCGCTGCTCGGTCGACAGGCCATGGCGCTGACGAGGCAGATCGGCATGCTCATCGTGATCAACCTGGTGATCGGCTTCGGCATCGGTGGGTTCGCGTCGATCGACAACGCCGCGCACATCGGCGGGCTCCTGTTCGGAGCCTGGCTGGGCTTGGTCGTCGTGCCACGCGGCGCGGCCACGCTCCGGTCACTGTGGCAGAGAGTCCCCGAGAACGCCAAGGGCTTTCGGGAGCGCTACCCGCCTGCGATTGCCGTCGCCGGGATCGGGATCCTCGTCGTCATCGTGATCGGCGCACTTCAGATCAGGCCCCTGTGGGCGTGAGGCTCGATAACCTAGCCGCCTCGTGAACCGGTCGATCAACAACGTCCTCTTCGGCACCTTCACGCTGCGCTTCAGCACGGCGCTGACCGGCGGCCTGCTCGCCTATTACCTGGGCAACCTCCAGGACCACGGCGGCCCAGCGGTTAGCGCGTTCGCGTTCGCCGTCATCCACGCCGCGTTCTACGTCACTGAGCTGATCGCATCGCCATTCTTCGGCCTGCTATCGGACAAGCTCGGCCATCACCGGGTGATGCTATTCGGCCCGCTGTTCGGGGCCGTCGCGGTGCTCATCACCGGCATCACGAGCGACCTGCTTTTGCTCAGCGGAACGCGGGTGCTCGAAGGCGCCGCGACCGCGGCCAGCATCCCGAGCATCCTCGGATTCCTGGCAATGGCGACGATGAACGACGAAGGACTGCGCGGGCGCGTCTCGGCGCGGTTCGAGCTTGCCACCATCGCTGGGCTCGGGGCGGGAATCGGCGCAGCGGGCGTCTTCTGGGAGCTCCTGGGGCCTACCGCGTTCTTTCTCAACGCGGCGTTCTACATGGGCTCGTATGCCATCTACCGATATGGTGTCGCGGCCCCTGACGCTCCCGCCGGACCGCACCACCGCCCGGAATACGGCTGGCGGCGATACGGCCGGCTGATCCGGACATCCCACGTCTGGCTCCTGGCGCCGACGTGGATCGCGGTCAACGCCGCGCTTGGCGTGTACGCCGGTCAGGGCTTGTTCAACCTCGTCCGCACACCGGATCCGCAGTTTGCCGACCAGCTGCTCGCTGGCGGCCTGAGCGCCCTGGAGATCACGATTGGCCTCATCGCCGCCGGAATCGTGTTCGTTGCCGGCCTCGTCTTCTGGGGCAATCGGTTCAAGCAGATGCGCCGGACGACGATCATCTTCTACGGCATCCTGGGCGGCGTGGCGCTGGTGGTCGGAGCGATTGGCTTCAACCACAGCGGTGGCATCGATCCACTGTTCCGGGCCCCACTCGCGATCGTTGCCGGCGCCGGCCTGTTCGTCCTCGCCGGGGCAACGCCGGCAGCGCTCGGCCTCCTCGCGGACATGTCGGAGGCCTATCCCGACGACCGCGGCGCGGTGATGGGGCTGTACAGCGTCTTCCTGGCGATTGGCCAGATAGGCGGCTCCTTTGCGGGCGGGTACGCGGCCGAGATCGCCGCGATCGACGGACTCCTGGTCGCCACGCTCGTTTTCATGGCCGTAGCGCTTCCGCCACTCTTCTGGCTGCGCCGCTACGAGCATCACTTCGCCGGTGCCATGGTCGAGCCCGAGACATGACGGGACATTTGTGGCTGCCTGTATCGAAGACGCGTTGAGTCGTAGAGCCGCGTAATCGGGGCCATGCGCCCCCGGGGTAACCCCTCGACAGATTGACCTCCATTCACCCTCTCCGACTAGCTAGTCACCCCTGCGTGACTGATCAGTCAGATCGGTGCATAGAGCTCCAGATGGAGCCTGCATCTCGGCTCCTACAATCGGGCGACATGACTCAGGCAATCGAAGCGAATCCCGCGACCCCTGAGCAGGACGTGCCAACGTTCGGCAACTTCATCGGCGGGGAGTGGCGGCCCGCGGAGAGCGGCCGCACCTTCGAGTCCCGCAACCCTGCCGACACCCGTGACGTTATCGGCCGGTTCGCGGCCTCGGACGCCGCCGACGTCGCTGCAGGGATCCGCGCGGCAGAAGACGCGCTCCCGGCGTGGAGCGCGATGCCCGCCCCGAAGCGCGGCGAGATCATGTACGACTTCGGCGCCCTGCTCGCGCAGAACAAGGAACGCCTGGCCCACGCCATGACGCGCGAGATGGGCAAGGTACTCGCCGAGGCCCGCGGCGACGTCCAGGAGGGTGTCGACATCGCGTACCTGATGGCCGGGGAGGGGCGCCGGATGTTCGGCGACACGACACCCTCCGAGCTGCCCAACAAATGGGCGATGTCCATCCGCCAGCCCATCGGCATCGCAGGGATCATCACCCCGTGGAACTTCCCGATCGCGATCCCGTGCTGGAAGATGACCGCCGCGCTCATCACCGGCAACGCCGTG
>JBBDRY010000034.1:0-48131 GCA_040905225.1 Chloroflexota bacterium
ACGTGGCCAGGCCGTAGTCGGTGTGCGGCAGGTCCACGTCGACGATCTCCGCGCCTGCATCGGCCAGCGCGGCAACCGCCTCTCGAACGCGATTCTCGACGCCCGGCTCCATGCCCTTGACGAAGTACTGCTTTGGCAGGCCGAGGCGAACACCGCGGAGCGCGGCTGCGGCCTCATCGTCACTTTCCGCAAGCTCCGCCGGGTAGTCGGGGACGGGTATTGGCGCCGACGTGGAGTCGCGCTCGTCGCGGCCGGCAAGCGTCGCCATCAGCAGGGCTGTGTCGCGGACATCGCGCCCGAACGGCCCAATCTGGTCGAGCGAGCTCGCGAAGGCGACGATCCCATACCGACTGACCCGTCCGTATGTCGGCTTCAAGCCGACCGTGCCGGTCAGGGCCGCCGGCTGACGAATAGACCCGCCGGTGTCGGTGCCGATGCCCAGTGGCACGTGGTATGCGGCAACGGCCACCGCAGATCCGCCGCTGCTGCCGCCAGGCACCCGCTCGAGGTCCCACGGGTTGGCTGTCGGACCCCAGGCCGAGAACTCGGTGGAGGAGCCCATCGCGAATTCGTCCATGTTGGTCTTGCCCGGCAGGACGGCGCCGGCATCCTTCAGCCGTTCACTGATGTGCGCGTCGTATGGGCTCTTCCAGCCCTCGAGGATGCGGCTGCCCGCGGTCGACGGTTGGCCGCGCGTGAGAACGAGATCCTTGAGCGCTACCGGAATTCCGAGCAGCCCGGGAAGCGCCGCAAGGGCCGACTCACCTTGGCGCCGCGCCTCCGCCAGCCTTCGGTCTGCGTCGTCAGACTGGCGTCGGGCCTCGTCATCGTCGACGAAGACCCAGGCGTGCAGAGGGCGATCGGTTGTCCGAATCAGCTCGAGGTGTGCGTCGGCCAGCTCCCGCGCTGAGAAATCGCCCGCACGGAGGCCACGCGCCATCTCGTGCGCGTGCAAGCGTGTGAGTTGGCTGGGCGTGCTCATCAGGCCCGGAGGTGCGGTCAGTTGCCGTGCTCGCCCAGGATGGGCGGCACAACGAAGTATTCGCCGACGCGCTCGGGGGCGCCGGCAAGGATCTCTTCAGCAGCCAGGCTCGGGCGCACCACGTCATCGCGGAGGATGTTCTCGAGCTCGATCGTCTGCGCGGTCGGTGCGATGCCTTCGGTGTCGAGCTGAGCCAGGACGGCGTACTGGTCAAGGATGTGGTTGAGCTGCCCTTCGAGCCGGGCAAGCTCGTCCTCGCTCAGTCCAAGCCGAGCGAGATGAGCGACGTGCTCGACATCCTTGCGGGTCAGGCTGGCCATGGCCAGAGGATATCGGCCAAAGGAAAAGGGACCGCCCTTTCGGTCGGTCCCTTGTCGTCGTGGGTCGCTTGCGCGGCCCAACGTTATGTCGAAGTTACTTGCCGGTGTTTGCGTACTGGATGCAATCACCCTGGTTCTTGAACGTTGACCCGTCTGCGCGGGCGAGGTTCATCCAACCATTGCCCTTGCAGGCGTTCTTGTTGGCTGGCGTCGAGAGGTTCGGCTCAAAGTCGTAGGTCGTACCGTTGATCGTGAAGCTGTCGGCGTTGCCAACGAAGTTGTCCCATGCGCCGGCCCCGAAGCCCGTCACGATGCGGACACCTCCAGCCGTCAGGGTGTTCGTGATGGTCGCGTCAGGCTCCGCTGCGAGGTAGTCGTCGAGCGACTTGACGTCGGTCCCAGGTCCCGCGCCAGCAATCCCGTTCAGAGACCACCAGCCACCGTTGAGCGCGTCCCATGACTGCCAGGTCGCCAGCGCGAGCGAAGGCTGCGGATTGCTCGGGAAGAACGTCGCCGTCTGGTAGACCGGCTCGAAGAAAATCAGATCGTCGATCGTCCCGTTGCCGTCATTATCGACGCGGAGGATCAAATAAGGTGCCTGACCTCCCGATCCGTCCTGCTGCACGTACGTTGAGTACGAGAGAGCGGTCAGCGAATCGAGCCGCGTGCCCGCGTACGCAGAATTCGCGAGCTGGGCAGCGGAGTCGCCATCGGCTCCAATGTTGAATTGAGCGCTTCCAGTGCCCATCGGCGGCGCGCCTGGGCCTGTGACCATTGCTGCGCTTGCCGTTCCCGACGTTAGGAACGCCCAGCTACCCATCGAACTGGGTCGGACGACCGTGTTGGCAGCGAATACGCCGCCCACGAACAGAAGCGTGGTCAACGCCATAGCCCCGAACAAGGCAAGCCTTCGATGATTTCGCAACTAGAGACCCTCCATCGTCGCCCGCACCGGCACTTTCCCCGTCGCGCCTGAACTGGCGCGCCAATCGGGTAGCCGTCAGCATTGCGATCCGAGGATGCGCTCGGAGCGGCGTGCGCTGCGGCTTGTCCCGATGGTACGAAAGTACTGGGCGCGAGTCCATACGACGAATGCATGGGTTTCCGGCTTGTGGTGCCCCGTGGCACCGTCGCCCTACGGCTTGGGCTCGTCGCCCGCCAGCAGCCGGCGGAATGCCCCCTCGTCGAGAACCGTGACTCCGAGCTCCTGTGCGTTGGCGAGCTTGGACCCGGCGTTCTCGCCAGCGACCAGGTAGTCGGTCTTCTTGCTGACCGAGCCCGCCGCCTTACCGCCCGCGGATCGAATGGCTTCTTCGGCCGACTGTCGGTCGAAGCCTTCCAGCGTGCCCGTCACGACGAGTGTCTTGCCAGAGAGCGGGCCGGCGCTGGGTATGGCCGCGAGTACGGCGGCAGCGGGTCGCTCGGGCTCCACGCCGGCGTCCACCAGATCGTGGAGGATCGACGCCGTGGCAGGCTCGCGCAGCCAATCCTCGAGGCTGGCCGCGACCGTGGGCCCCACACCAGGAACCTCCTCGAACTCCTCGGCCGTCACTTTGCCCAGCTGGCGCGCAACCCGCGCGAACCAGCCATCTTTGCCACCCATGGGTTCGTCGTCAGCGGGCGGCCAGCGCTGCGCGATCCAGGTCGCTAGGTCGATCGCCGTCTGCTCGCCGATCTGCGGGATGCCCACGCCGTTCAGGATTCGGAAGAACGGCCTGATCCGCGCGCGATCGATCGAGGCCTTGAGATTCTCGGCGCTCTTGCGCGCGAACCGCTCAAGCGACTCGAGGTCCGCGACGGTCAGTCGGAAGAAGTCGCCGCGCTGCTTGACCAGCCCACGCTCGAGGAGCTGAACGAGCACCTTCCAACCCGCACCTTCGATATCCATCGCTCCGCGGCCAACGAAGTGTCCGAATTCCTGGCCCACTCGGGCCGGGCACCCGACGTTAGGGCAGTAGTGTCGAACGGTGTCCGGATCGCGCACGATCGGCGTTCCACACACGGGGCAACGCGCGGGCATCTCCCAGATCCGCTCGTTGCCGGTGCGCTTCTCCGTGATCACGCGGACGATCTCGGGGATCACGTCGCCAGCCTTGTGCAACACCACGTGGTCACCGATGCGGATGTCCTTGCGACGGACCTCGTCGAGGTTGTGGAGCGTCGCCCGCGTCACCGTTGAGCCGGCGACCTTGACCGCCTTCATGTGCGCGACGGGGGTCAGCGTCCCGGTGCGACCCACATACGGGACGATGTCCTCAATGACGGTCTCGACCTGCTCGGGCGGGTACTTGTAGGCAATGGCCCAGCGCGGCGCCCGGGAAACCATCCCGAGCCGCTTCTGGAAGTCGAAGCTATCGACCTTGATCACGACGCCGTCCGTCTCGTAGGGCAACCCGTGACGCGGCTCCTGCCAACGCTCGATGTAGGCGATCACGCCTTCGATATCGAGACCGGACTGATGGTTTGGCTCAACCGGGAAGCCAAGCCTGAACAGCCGATCCAGTGCCGCCGACTGGCTGTCGACCGTGTCGGTCGACGCGGTCTCCCCGCCGTCGCCCTCGATCAGCACGTAGAACCATGCGGCCAGGCGCCTGCTGGCGGTGACCTGTGGATCGATCTGGCGCAATGACCCGGCGCCGCTGTTGCGCGGGTTGGCATACAGCGGGAGCCCGGCCTCCTCGCGCTCGGCGTTGATGCGCGCGAACTCGGCCTTGGGCATGAACACCTCGCCGCGCGCCTCGACGCTCACCGGCTCGGTAAGCCGTTTGGGCACGGACTCGAGCGTGCGGATGTTGGCCGTGACGTCCTCGCCGGTCGTGCTGTCGCCGCGCGTGGCGGCCTGGGCGAGGCGGCCGCGGTCGTATCGGATGCTGACTGCCAGGCCGTCGATCTTCAGCTCGGTGCCGTATCGGAGATCCCGGGCTGCCTCATCGTCGGTCAGGCCCAGAAGACGTCGTACGCGAGCGTCAAAGGCACGCACTTCGTCGTGTGAGAAGGCGTTGTTGAGCGAAAGCATAGGCGTGGAGTGGCGGACCTCCGCCAGCTGACCCGACGGCGCGCCGCCCACGCGCTGCGTAGGCGAATCGGCCGTTCGCAGCTCGGGGTGCTCTTCCTCGATTTGGACGAGCTCGCGGAAGAGCGCGTCGTACTCGGCGTCAGTGATCTCCGGCGCGTCCTGCTCGTAGTACAGGCTGTTGGCACGCTCTAGCGCCTCGCGCAGCTGGGCCGCGCGGGCTGCGGGATCGGGTGGGGTCACTCCTCGGCCGCGGACTCGGCGGAGATGCGCTTCCAGTGGCGGCTCCAGACCTCTTCCTCCGCCTCGGTCATCGTCTCGGCGAAGTTCTCGCGCGGCGGATGGATGAAATAGATCCACTCGGCCATCGGCTCAGGTTAGAACCTGCATTAGAGTGGCGCTGCGATGGGTGCCCTGTCGGAATTCGCGCGTCATCCGCTGCTCTTCGGGCCGTCGCCGATTCATCCCCTCGAGCGCCTGACGGCCCATCTTGGCGGAGCGCGCATGTGGGCGAAGCGCGAGGATTGCAACTCCGGCATCGCGTTCGGCGGCAACAAGACTCGAAAGCTGGAGTACCTCGTCGCCGAGGCACTGGCCCAGGGATGCGACACCCTGGTTTCGATAGGCGGCGTGCAGTCCAACCACACGCGGCAGGTCGCGGCTGTGGCAGCTCATGTCGGCCTCAAATGCGTCCTGGTCCAGGAAAGCTGGGTGGATTGGCCGGACAGCGTCTACGACCGCGTCGGCAACATCCTGCTTAGCCGGCTCGCCGGTGCAGACGTGCGTCTCGTCAAGGCGGGGTTCGGCATCGGCTTCAAGGAAAGCTGGGAGCAGGCACTGGCCGAGATCGAGGCCCGCGGAGGCAAGCCCTACGCCATCCCGGCCGGAGCCTCCGACCACCGACTGGGCGGTCTCGGCTTCGCCAACTGGGCGTACGAGGTCGAGCAGCAGGAACGCGAGCTCGGCGTCTTCTTCGACACGATCATCGTCTGTTCGGTGACCGGCTCGACCCAGGCCGGCATGGTGGCCGGATTTGCCGCGCTCGAGGAGGCTGGGGGGCGCAAGCGACGAGTGCTTGGGATCGACGCTTCAGCCAAACCGGCGGAGACGCACACCCAGGTGACCAAGATCGCCGCCGCTACGGCGGGGCTGATCGGGCTCGAGCGGGAGATCGGGCCGGCCGACGTCGAGCTGGACGAGCGATACCACGCCGGCACGTACGGGATCCCCGACGAAGAGACCCTCGACGCCATGCGGTTGTCGGCGCGGACGGAGGGCATGATCACGGACCCGGTCTACGAGGGAAAGTCGATGGCCGCGATGATCGACCTCGTCTCGCGCGGTGAGATCGAGCGTGGCTCCCTCGTCCTCTATGCGCACCTCGGCGGGCAGCCGGCAATCAACGGCTACAGCGCCCTGTTCTCTTAGCTCCGCACGCGATGTCCTCTCGTCAAAGGGTGCGGCGCCACTCAAACAAGCGAGTCGCAGCGTGTCGCACCAGATCAGCCCAGGTTCGTTCGGTGGCTCGATTGCGTTGACGAGGGCGCGAACCCAGGCGCGCGATGACCCGGTGAAGCGGCTGGCGAATATCTCCGGGTAGCGGGCAAGGATCTCGCGGTTCCTGCGTGTGCTCCTGATGACCCAGCAAACGTGAACCGAGTACGGCTCACCGTGACCGAGTGAAATCGCGAGACCTTCGGCCTCGCGCTGCTTGCGGTCCGATGATCGGACAGCGTCGCCGATGTTTCCGAACGAGTTGACGCATTCGACCCGGACAAGCCGACGACGTTTGTGATCGACGAGGCCCACGTCTGTGGAACGCATCGGATCGGTCGATCTCGTCGGCAACTCGAAGGTGCGGCCGTATCCGCCGGCCCGCCCTAGGCGAAGGATGAGCTTCTGGATCTCAAGGTGGCCGGCGTCGACCGGCAGCTCCAGCGCATCCCGCCCGATCCGGAGTTCCAGCGGCAGGCCAAGCACCATTGAGACGCGCTTCCACGTCGCGACCGACAGCGTGCTCCCATCTCCGCGCTCCATTTGGCTGATCGCCTGTTGACTCAGCCCGCCGCGGCGACCGAGCTCCTTCTGAGTCCAGCCTCGCCGCTTGCGCGCCAACTTGATCTTCTGGCCCTCGGCGCGCAGGGTCGCCTGGAGCGTTCGGATCGCTTCCGCCTGGAGCTTTGACTGCCGCTTCGTCTCCGCCATACCGCGCTCAGCATTACGTGAGCGTCTTGCCAGAGCCTTAGCCGGGGCTCACCTGCCAATTGCCCGCCCATGCCTTTGGCTCTGAGCGTGATTCGTACTTGTGACGGCGTGTCCACGGGGTCCCCGCACTCCGAGCGTTGCACCAAAGGGCCCCTAATTCGGGCCAAAGCAAATGCGATATGAGTGGCGTAATGCTGGAGGCGGTGCGCGCACCGTCATCGTGGGCGTCCGATGGCTACCTACTCCACCAGATCCAGGTTCGCCAGGCTGGCCAATAGCTTTTTCACGCCGCGCTCCGGGAACGCAACGGTCACCTCTTCGTCGTCGCGCGTGAGCTTGGAACTGACCACCGTGCCCTCGCCGAAGGCGGCGTGGCGGACGCGGTCGCCGTCGCGATACCGACGCTCGCCGGGCACGATCGGCCGTGGCGAGACGACGGTCCGTGGCGGCGGCTGCTCGACGGCGGGTTCGGCGCCCGGGTCGCCGTAGTAGGCGGCGCGCCGCGCGGCGAGGTCGCGCGACGGCCGGAAGGCCTCGCCTGGAGGAGGTGCTCCGGGCGGTGGTGTGTAGCCGCCGCCGGGCGGTAGCGCGCGTCGCGCGCCCTTGCCGCCACTCCCATTGCCGCTGCCAGCCCACGACGGCCGTCGCCCAACCAGCCGCGATGCGCCCCGCGGTCCGAGGATGTTCGACAGGTCGTAGCCCTCGCCGTAACGCTCTTCGGCGGGTCGCTGGTCTTCGTCGCCCTCATCCTGTGCGACGAGGCGTGGCCCGTGGACCAGCTCGGCTGGGATCTCGAGCAGGAATCTGGACGGCACGGAAAACCCGCCCCTCCCCCATGTCGCGCGCATGGACGCGTGTGTCAGGTACAGGCGGTGACGCGCCCTGGTCAGCCCAACGTAGGCGAGGCGTCGCTCCTCCTCCATCTGCCGCCGATCGTCCAGCGAGCGGGAGTGCGGGAAAACTCCCTCCTCCAACCCCGTTATGAACACCGCATCGAACTCGAGCCCCTTCGCGGCATGGAGCGTGATCAACGTGACCGCGTCGGCGTCCTTCTCGTACGTGTCCTGGTCGGCCACGAGGGCGGTCTCCTCGAGCAGGCGATCGACCGCGTCGTCTGGCTCGAGATCCTCGTAGCGCGAGACGACCTCGCGCAGCTCGAGCAGGTTTGCCCAGCGGTCCTCGCCCTCCTGCGATCCGTCGAGCAGCATCGCCCGATATCCCGACTCCTCCAGGATGGCGTCGAGCATCTCCGGCAGCGCCAGGGAGCCGACTCGACGCCGCAACGACTCAACCACCACGACGAAGCCTGCGATGGACGACTTTGCCCGACCAGCCAGCTCAACCGACTGACCGAGAGCGACCAGCGCTTCCCACACGTTGCCGGCCCGCCTGGCGGCTTCCTCTCGGATGAGAGCGATCGTCTTTTCTCCGATGCCACGCGCCGGCACGTTGATGATTCGCTCGTAAGCAGCGCCGTCGAAGTCACTGCGCAGGACGCGCAGGTAGGCAAGAGCGTCCTTGACCTCGCGCCGCTGGTAGAAACGGGTGCCGCCGACGAGCTGGTAACGCAGCCCATAGCGCAGGAACGCCTCCTCGATGGCCCTGCTCTGGGCGTTCGTGCGGTACATGACGGCGACATCGCGCAGGAAGTAGCGCCGATCGTCGCCCTCGTCCGCGCGCCGGGCCAGGAACGAACCGCCCGCGCCCCGACCTCCGACGAGCGCCTCCACCTGGCGCGCGACCCACTCGGCCTCTTCGTCCTCCGAGTCGGCCTCGAAGCGCTCGATCTCGACACCGCGGGCGTTCTCGGTCCAGAGCTTCTTGTCCTTGCGCGCCTCGTTGCGCGACACGACCGCGTGAGCGGCGTCGAGGATCAGCTGCGTGGAGCGGTAGTTCTGCTCGAGCTTGACCACGGTGGCGTCGGGGTAGTCGCGCTCGAAATCGAGGATGTTGCTGATGTCGGCGCCGCGCCACGAGTAGATGCTCTGGTCGTCGTCACCAACGACGGCGAGGTTCTTGCGCTTGCCGGCCAGGTGACGGATCCACAGGTATTGCGCTCGGTTCGTGTCCTGGTACTCGTCGACGTGCAGCCAGCGCCACCGCTCCTGGTAGTGAGTGACCACGCCGGGTGCCTCTTCGAACAGGCGCACCGCCTCGTTCAACAGGTCGTCGAAGTCGAGCGCGTTCTGTTCGCGGAGTCGAGCCTGGTAACGCTCGTACGCCCGCGCCGCGATCTCTTCGTGATAGCCGTGCGCGGCAGCAGCGGCGGCCTCCGGACCGATCAGGTCGTTTTTCCACCGTCCGATCTGGCCGAGGATGGCGGACGGCTTGAGCTCGGTGCTGCCGACCAGCTCGAGGGTGCGCATGACCAGCTTCATCGTCGACGTCTGATCGTCCGTGTCGTAGATCGAGAAGCGCGGATCGATGCCGATCGCGGTCCCGTCCCTCCTCAGGACTCGCGCGCAGAGCGAGTGGAACGTGCCCATGGCGACGTCCCGCGCCTTGTCGCCGACCAGCGCCGTTATCCGCGCGCGCATCTCGGCGGCGGCCTTGTTGGTGAACGTGACCGCGAGGATCTGCCATGGCTTGGCGCCGCGCACTCCGATCAGGTAGGCAACACGGTGAGCCAACACGCGTGTCTTGCCCGAGCCGGCGCCGGCGAGGATCAGCAGCGGGCCATCGGTCGTCGTGACGGCACGTGCCTGCTCGGGATTCAGCCGCGTCAGGATGCGCTGCGCGAGCTCCTCGCGATCAGCGGTGTCTTTGTGCCCGTCAGGCGCGGGCACGTTGCTGCCCGTCGACGAGAACCAATCAGCGGCGTGCGGGACCTCGTCAATGGACTCCGGACCGGCCGCGGTTCCGCGTCGAGACTTACCGCGCGGATCCGGGCTCTCCTCTGGTGACGAGATCTCTTCGCCGGGCTCCAGATCGGGCGGCGGAGCGAGGTCTGGGTCCGCTTCGGGGGTGCTCTTGGGGGCTTGGCTCACCCGGCCGATGCTAGCAGCGCGCCGGGCTCAGGCCTTTCATGCGACAGCCATCGCGCGGGCGTGAAATTTGGGTCGCGCAGGGGCGTGCCTGCGTGATACCGTCCCCCCGTACGCGGGAGAGGAGCCCGCGGCCTTTGGAGGGCGACGATGAAACGTCTGTGCGCCGCAGGGGCCATCGCTTCCCTGCTCCTGATGTTGTTCGCACTGCCCGTCGCGGCGGTGACCGAGCTCACGGGCGGTTGCGCGATTCAGGTCCGGTCGCTCGACGGGCCGAATGCGACGGGCAACGAGGTCGACGAGGGTCAAGCTGTGGGCGTGATCTCCGAGGGCGCCGTCGGTTCGCAGACGCGTCCGTTCAAGGTTGATCAAGACGGAAGCGTCGACTTCCTGTTCAACACCGGCACCGTGTTCCAGAACAACACCTGGGCGATCTATGCGCAAGGTTTGCCGATCCCGATCCTGTCCGGCCAGGACGACAACCCGCTCGACGTGGACGAGACTGGTGTCGTCAATCTCAATGACACCGTGAAGGCCCTGCCCTTCAGGGTCGTGGGCACGTTCCTGATCACGGGCGATCTCTGGGGCAACGACAACGCCAGCCATTGCCATGGCGAGGGCTACGTGCAGTTGCTGGGCGATCCGATTGGAACGATTCCGTGGATCGTGGCCGCGGCGCTGATCGCCCTGTCAGGGGTCGCGCTACTCGTGGCGACGCCCTACAGCAGGGACTGGGAAGTCGATCCGACAGGCGGCGAGGGGCTGCACACCGGCCCGCTCGACCGGCTGTGAGATAGGAGACTCACGATGCGCATGCGTAAGAAGCGTCACCCGTTCCGCGGCCTCTTCTTCGGTCTCCTGCTCGGCATCGGGCTGGGGCTGATGGCGATCATTTACGGCCTCTATTTCCTGGGGCCGTTGACGCCGTGGATCCTCGTAATCGTCGGCATCCTCTTCGGCCTGCTCATGGCCTTCGTCCCACGGCTGTGGGGCCGGCGGGATCCGCGGGTTGTCGCCGGGCCGTAACTGGCCGTGGCGGCGGTGATCGCATCGCCGATCGGTGGAGAGCGACCGGAGCTGGTCAATCGGGTCGAGGCTCTGCCGAGGTTCGAACGGGACATGGACGACGGCAAGCTGGCCGCGCTTCCGGCTGAGGGCAGGCAGATGTCAACCGATCAGGCGACCGAGTTCGCCCTCACCGACTAGGCGCGTCCGCGCATCGGTCGCCGTACTCGTCCTCCTGCGGGAAGCGCACCGTGACGGTGTCACTGCCGAAGTAGTCGATCAGATCGTCAGTCACATCCACCTCGGATCCATCGGCAAGGTGGGCGACGATTTCGACGATCTCCTTGTCTCCTGCTTGGTGCAGGCCGATGGCCCCATACCAGGCGCCCGTTTCAGGATCGAATTCCAGACGCGTGAGCTGGTCGTCGTTGGCACCCGCCAGGTAAACGTCGAAATGATCAACCTCGACGCCGGTCCACCACATGTACCACTCGATGTAGGAGACGAAGTCCTCGATCTCCTGGTGGACGATTCGGGTGCAGACGCCATCGATAGAGGTCGCCGAAAGGCTGGCTGACGGCGATGGGATCGGGCTCGGCGACGGCGACGGTGACGCGGGAGTCGGCGTCGGGCTCGGCGTGGGCGTCGCGGTTGGGGTCGGGCTTGGCGTCGGTGTGGGACTGGGAGAAGGAGAGGCCGTGGCAACGGTCGTAGGCGCCGCCTGGGGCGGCTGACCGCCGAAGAATGCGAACCCGATTCCGACCCCTATGACCATAACACCCAGCAGCAGGATGATCAGCATGCCGAACAGACCGCAGCCGCCCGGTTCCTTCTTTGGCGACGTGGTGGCCGGTGGTGGTGGCGCGGGCGGCGTGGGCGTTACGGGCTTGGTGGGCGAAGGCGTAACGGGCTTGGTGGGCTGGGGCGTGACCCCCGTGACTGGCACCGCGGCAGGTCGCGCGACCCCGATCGGTGTCTTTTCGAGAGTCACTGCTCCGCCCTTGAACACGGCCGGCTTGAGCTTCTTGCCGTTCTTCTTGAACCACCCGTTGATGTTCTTGATCGCGTCGTCGACGCTCTGCCTGCCCGGCAGTCCCTCACCGAGGTTGGGCACGCTGGTCGTGTCGACGGTGAGCTCGCCCTGCGCGTTCACGGAGGCGGGCAGTGTGAAATTGGGCACAAACGGGACGTCTACGGTGATGTTTATCGTGCCGGGCGTCTTGCCATGCTCGAACGAGACAGCGGGCTCTACCGGCAGGCCGAGCCAGCCCACCTTGCCCTTTCTCCAGACGAGCCTGTCTGCCGTGCACTGGAAGAAGTCCTTGACGTCCTGGGGAGCGTCGGCAGGAAGGTTCGGCGCAGTCGGTTCGGCCATCTAGGTTGGATCTCCACAGTCGGTAAACCACCGCCAGCTCCCCTCGGCCGGAGCGAAGTGGAGCTCCCGCTGCTCGGGGTCCGCGCCCGGCTGACGGACCGAGACCGCCCAGGCATCCGGGACCGTCGTGGTCAGACCGTCTGTTGTGTAGTCCCAGGCCGCCGGCCCGGTCGAACCCCGTATCTCCCACGTGATCTGGTCACCCGACACAGCCTGCTTTACGTAGCGCCGGCACTGCTGCGCTCCGTAGCGGTCGACCGTCATGGGATGCATTCGGGCGACGAGGTAAGCGGTGTCGCCCGCACGGATAGCAGCCGAGAGGTCTGTAGCGAACTGCTCGGCCGTCGCCGGATCGACAGCGTCAGTCGGCGACGCAGCTGGGCTGACTGGCGTCGGCGTTGCGGTCGGCACGACGATCGATGGAGATGCTTCTCGAGTCGGCGTCGGAAGAGTCGTCACAGTGGGGGCGCTCGTTCCTGCTGCGGATGTCGGTGTGGCAGCCGGGCCGGGCGAAGGGCTCGCGACTGCGACTGGCGGGATGGCAGGCCCCGCGTTGAGCTGCCGCGCTATCAGGCCCCCAACGGCAACGCTGATCAGGAAGGTCCCGACCAGCGCGCTGGCAACGGCCAACCAGCGCATGCCCGTCATCCGGACGCAACCGTGGCCGATGGAACACCGGCGCCCGGATCGCGAGGGAGCTCGAAGCTCCTGGGCTCTCCCATGCGCACCCCTCCGTCGGCCCCCAGCAGGCGTGCCCTCAAGACGTCGGACCGCGGATCAACGCTGCGCGGCCGTCTCGTCGCGCGATCGTATACCGGTCGAAGTGGGCGTCAATCTGCCGCATTGGCAATCCGCGCGCGATTGCCCGTGGTTTGGCTTGACCGGCCACGTGAGGTGGCCCGAACAATGGTGACAGATGAGTGTCTCGAGGGGACTCCTGGTGCTGACCCCGCCCTCCTGACGGCGGCGTGCGCAAGTGCCACGGCATCGGCGCCGCCGGCCGGGCCCTTCCTGCTCGACTGAGCCGACGGTCAGGGGTCACCGCCTCCGCGCTTCATCCCTGTCGCCACCAGATTTGTTATGCGGTTGAAACGCTAATTACGCCTGTGGACTAGGCGGATCGGACGCGCACCGCCATCCTTCGCACAAGACACCCCTTATCGTGGTGTCACTGGCCTGAATTGGCCGAGCAAGGAGTCTTTACGAATGCGCGCCCCAACCCGTCCCGCAGGCATCCGACGTTTGGTCGTCGGTGTCCAGGTCCTCCTGCTGCTGGCCCTGGCCACGCCGGCGCCGACCTTGGCCCTCAGCGCCTCCACGCTGATGGCCCAGCCGGACAAAGACTTCCGAACCGGCACAATCCTGCCCACGGCGGCCCAGAAGAGCCGCGTCGCCCACCTCGGTGCGACGGTGCGCTGGAACCGTTTCGGCACTCCCCAGTCGCTGATCAGACACGGGGGCTGGCTGACCACAGGCCTCTCGGGCACGCCCGAGGTTGCCGCTCGTAAGTGGGTGCGCACCAACCGCACGCTCTTCCGCCTGTCAGACGCCGACGTCACCAACCTCGAGCTTGTCTCTGTCAACGAGATGACCGGCACCTCCGGGCGCGCTGTCCTGTTCCGACAGCGGTACGGGAGCCTGTCCGCAGGCCACGACGGCCTGATTATTGTTGGCATCAAGGACGGCAAGGTCGCCTATTCGTCGTCATCTGCAAGCGGCTCGATGGCCGCCCCGGCCGCCGCCATCCTCTCCCCGACCCAGGCGTGGCTGAGGGCCGCCGCGGGTCTCGGCAAGGCCACCAACGGCGGTTCCGTAACGAATGTCCGCACGGTCGATGGCTGGACCGTCTTCTCGGTCAACGGCTTCGCGACGCCGGTCGACAATCAAAAGACTTCGTCGCGTGTCGACCAGCGCTCACGCCTGGTCGCTGTACCAACCTTCCGGAACGGCGTCCGACCGGCGTACGAGACCATCGTCCTCGATACGTCGGGCGTTGAGCCGATCGCATATACAACCTTCGTGGACGCCCGAAACGGCACCATCCTGATGCGCTTCAACCGCGTCGACCACGCTGATTCCGAACCAATCCACAAAGTGGCAGCGACCAATGCTGACCCGACCTTCGGCCAATTCTCTGGCGAAACACCCGACTCGCCCCCCGGCGACGGTTGCGGCCCGGACCACCCGATAGCCGTGCCACTCGGCACTCAGACGATCGACGTGGTAGCCAGCGCGACTGTACCGGCCAACGACATCGTGCTCTACCTGTACGACAACACCATGACCGAGGTCGCGAACGCGGACACTGGCACGAGCCCAGAGGCCGTTCACTACCAGTTGCCCGGACCAGCTGCCGTCGCGACAACGTACTTCACGACGGTCTGTGCCTTCGCCCTGGCTGAGACGCCGTTTACGTACGACGGCCTGTGGGCGACGAACGACATCGTTGGCGCCACGACGGATTTCAACTACCCGCCGAAGTGGAAGTACTTCCGCGCCAATCCGTCGCTCGCAAACGATCCTTCGGCAGAGCTATATGACCTGGTCAACACCGACACCCGCCTGATCGGCTGCTGGGTGCTCTCGCACAACGGTGCCACCGTGCCCGAGTGCTCATCGGCGGTCGGCAAGCTGCAGAACCTCGCCGCACGGGTCCCGTGGGATCACCAGGTCCAGTCCAACACGCCCAGCTACACGACGATCGGCAACAACGCGATCGCCGGCGAGGCGTGGACCACGCCGCTCACCCCGGGCCCGGCGCAGCAGCGCCCGGTCCACCTCGATCGGCGCTACGTGGACGCCTGGACCAACATCTGGAACCAGAGCCAGTGCGATCCGACAAACCTGACCCCAGGCGGCAACGACATCTATGCGGCGGTGACGAACCTCTTTGTTTCCCACAACCGGATGCATGACTGGTCCTACTTCCTGGGCTTCACCGAAGATGCCTGGAACCTCCAGGAGAACAACTTCGGCAACAACCCGGGCGCGGGTCAGGAGAACGACCCCGAGTTCGGCCAGGCTCAGGCGGGTGCTGACGCGCCCGTCGCAGCCGGAGTGTCGCGTGACAACGCCAACCAGGTCACGCTCAACGACGGCGTACCCGGGATTACCAATATGTACCTGTGGCAGCCGGTCGCGGGTGGCTTCTATCCGCCCTGCGTCGATGGCGACTACGACATGTCGGTCATCGGCCACGAGTACACGCACGCCATCTCCAACCGCATGGCCGGTGGACCCGACTCGAGCCTGAGCGGAACTCAGGGGCGGGCGATGGGTGAGTCGTGGAGCGACCTCGCGGCGGTGGAGTACCTCAACGAGTTCAACCTCCTGCCGACCAACAACGAGAGTCGCTACGCGGTAGGCCCCTACGTGACGGGCAACCTCGATCGCGGCATCCGCAACTTCAACATGAGCACGAGCCCGCTCAACTACAGCGACGTTGGATTTGACTTCGTTTGCAACGCGCCGCTTGTCGATGAGCCGCTCATCTTCGATCCCTGCCCCGACGGCCGGACCCAGGTCCACGCCGATGGCGAGATCTGGTCGGCAATCAACTTCGATATCCGCCAGGCGCTGATCTCGAAGTACAAGAACAACTTCCCATCCACGAACACCGCCCGCCAGCGAGCCTGCGCCGAGGGCGTGTACCCGGCCAGCTCATGCCCGGGCAACCGGCGCTGGATCCAGATCATGTTCGATGCCTGGCTGCTCGTGCCCGGCACGCTGAGCATGCTCGATGCCCGTGACGCATACCTGGCAGCAGACGTGATGCGCTTCGGCGGCGCCAACCAGAAGGAGTTGTGGAAGGCGTTCGCGCTCGGCGGCATGGGCCTCGGCGCGTCGACTACAGGGCCGTCAGACATCGACCCTAAGCCCGATTTCCGATCGCCGCAAGAGGGCTACAAGAACGTCAAGTTCCGCGTCCTGGCGGCCGATGAGGGCAACGCCCTTATCACCAACGCCAAGATCTACGTCGGCCGGTTTGAGGCGGGCGCGACCCCGATCGCAGACACGATCACAGGCGGGACGCTCACCGACACGGCCAAGTTCGTGAACGGCAACTACGAATTCCTCGTGGTCGCACCGGGCTATGGCCATCTGCGCTTCCCGCGGACGTTCGTGGGAACGGGCAACCTGACGCTCGACATCAAGATGTCGACTAACCGCGCGTCGCTCAGCAAGGGCGCCGTCGCGACAGGCACTGGCGCCGACCCGACCAACCCCGTGAACAACCTGTTCGATGACACCGAGGCCACGAACTGGAGCGGTACCACGCCGATCAACGCTCAGATGGTCACAGTCGACCTTCAGGGCGCCGTCCAGAATGTCAAGCGAGTCCAGGTGAGCGCGTTGCTCAACCCGGGCAATGGCGGCCGCTTCCGCGGTCTGCGCCAGTTCGAGATCTGGACGTGCAACGACACCGTGGCCACCTGCGCCAATCCGCTCAACTTCACCAAGATCTACACCAGCTCGGCCAGCGCCTTCCCGGGCGTACGGCCGCGGCCGACGGCGCCGGACCTGAACCTGCGCAGCTTCGATGTTCCGGATACGAACGCCACGCACGTCCAGTTGCGCGTGCTTTCCAACCAGTGCACCGCAAATAGCACCGGGTTCCGCGGCGAGCAGGACGCCGACCCCGCGAACGACACCGACTGCGTGACGGGCTCTGACGCCGACCTCGACGTCAAGGCCGCCGAGCTACAGGTGTTCAGTTCCACGCCGAACCTGCCCGCGCGCGACCCGGCGGTCGCCGTCACCACGACGGCACCAGTAACGGTCGCGACCGGATCGCAGCTGACCTACACGATCAGCTACACGAACGCCGGCCCGGCTGAGTCCACCGGCGGCACCCTGCGCGACATCCTGCCCGACGGGGTCGAGTTCGTCTCGGCCACGAACGGGGGCACGTACAACCCCGACTCACGGACCGTCAGCTGGAGCCTCGGAACGGTCAACGTCGGCTACACGGGCTCGCGCGAGCTGACCGTCTCGGTGGCAGCGCCGGCCGGCACCATCCTGACCAATATCCCGACCTACACGGCCGAAGCGACCGTGTCGGTCTCGATCCCCGCTGTCACCGAGGTCAGCCCCTGAAGCACAATCGCTAGCAGCGGACAAACGAAGACCCCGGCTGGTTTCCCGGCCGGGGTCTTTCTCTTTGCTCTGCGGAGCTGGTTGTTAGAAGTCCATGTCGCCGCCGTGGCCGTGACCGGCTCCGGCACCAGCGCCTTCCTTCTTCTCGGGCATATCGGTCACCAGCGTCTCCGTCGTCAGCACCATGCCGGCGATCGATGACGCGTGCTGGAGAGCCGAACGCGTCACCTTGGCGGCGTCGACGATGCCCTTCTCGAACATGTCGACGTACTCACCGCGGAGAGCGTCGAAGCCATGACCGACAGGCTGCAGCTTGACCGCCGAAACGACGACCGAGCCTTCCTGGCCGGCATTCTCGGCAATCTGGCGGACGGGCGCCTCGAGCGCCCGGCGCAGGATGTTCACGCCGATCATCTCGTCGCCCTCGAGCTTGAGCTTGTCGAGCGCCGGGATGGTCTGCAGGAGCGCCGTGCCGCCGCCGGCGACAATGCCCTCCTCGACCGCCGCTCGGGTGGTCGAAAGAGCGTCTTCGATGCGGTGCTTCTTCTCCTTCAGCTCGACCTCAGTCGCGGCGCCGACCTTGATAACGGCAACGCCGCCGGCCAGCTTGGCCAGCCGCTCCTGCAGCTTCTCCTTGTCGTAGTCCGAGGTGGTCTCCTCGATCTGCGCCTTGATCTGGGTCATGCGGCCCTTGATCGCGTCGGCACTGCCGGCGCCATCGACGATGGTCGTGTCGTCCTTGGTCGAGACAACCCTGCGGGCTGAGCCGAAGTCCTCGGCGGTGACGGAGTCAAGCTTGCGCCCGAGCTCCTCGCTGATGACGTTGGCGCCCGACAGGATCGCCATGTCGCGCAGCATTTCCTTGCGTCGATCGCCAAAGCCCGGAGCCTTGACGGCGAGCACTGAGACAGTGCCGCGCAGCTTGTTGACCACCAGCGTGGCGAGCGCCTCGCCGTCCACGTCTTCTGCGACGAAGAACAGCGGCTTGCCCAGCTGGACTGCCTTCTCGAGCGCCGGGAGGAGCTCCTGGATGCTCGAGATTTTCTTGTCGGTGATCAGGATGGCCGGGTTCTCGAGAACGGCCTCCATGCGATCTGGGTTGGTCACGAAGTAGGCCGAGATATAACCCCGGTCGAACTGCATGCCTTCCGTGTATTCCTTCTCGAGGCCGAGCGACTGGCCTTCCTCGACGGTGATGACGCCATCCTTGCCGACCTTGTCCATCACCTCGGCGATGATCTCGCCGACCTCCGGATCAGCCGCCGAGATGGCGGCCACGGCCGAGATCTGCTCGCGGTTGTCGACCGGTCGGGCGTTCACCTTGAGCGCCTCGACGATCGCCTCGACGGCCTTGTCCATGCCGCGCTTGACGATCATCGGGTTCGCGCCCGCGGTAACGTTCTTCAGGCCTTCTGTGACCAGCGCCTGGCCGAGCACGACTGCGGTCGTGGTGCCGTCGCCGGCGACGTCGTCGGTCTTGGTCGCGACCTCCTTGAGCAGCTGCGCGCCCATGTTCTCGAAGGGGTCTTCGAGCTCGATCTCGCGTGCGATCGTGACGCCGTCATTGGTGATCGTGGGGGCACCGAACTTCTTGTCCAGCACCACGTTGCGGCCCTTGGGGCCGAGCGTCACCTTGACCGCATCGGCGAGCTTGTCCACGCCGCGCTTGAGTGAACGACGCGCGACCTCATCAAAAATCAGTTGTTTTGCCATGGTTGATCGAATACCTCCCTGAATGCCTCAGAAGCGCAAGCCGGCGGGCTCGGATGCGAGCCGCCGCGTTAGGACTTGACGATTGCCAGGATGTCTTTCTGGCTGACGATGAGGAGCTCCTCGCCATCGATCTTGAACTCGGTGCCTGCGTACTTCGCGTAGAGGACGACGTCGCCCTCCTTGACGTCCATCGGCTCACGCTTGCCCTCGTCGGTAAGACGGCCGGGGCCGGCGGCGAGGATCTTGCCCTCCTGGGGCTTCTCCTTGGCCGTATCCGGCAGGACGATGCCGCTCTTGGTCATCTCCTCGCGGGGAGTCGGCTGAATGACCACGCGGTCGCCCAGCGGCTGCATCTTCGTGACAGTGGAACTCTTAGTCGCAGTGGCAGTCGCCAACGCAGTAACCTCCTGTGCCTGGTGTGCGGCTACCCGTGGTGGCGCTGGTTTGACGGCGCGCACAACCCCTTCGGGAGCCGATCTCATTGGATTAGCACTCTCTGGGGGAGAGTGCTAGAAGGTTAGTGCCAGGCCCGAGCGGTGTCAAGCGCGAAGGGGCGCCTGGTCACCGGTATGGTTGCCCGACTAGCGGAGGCCCAGCTTGACGTTTTCCATCGTGGCGCGCGACTCAGAGACCGGCGACTTTGGAGTCGCGGTCGCCTCGAAGTTTCTTGCGGCGGGCTCCGTCGTCAGCCACGCACGGGCCGGCGTAGGCGCGATCGCGACCCAGGCCCTGGCCAATTTCACCTACGGCCCGGACGGGCTCACGCTCTTGGCCGAGGGCTTGTCGGCGGCCGAGGCGATTGAGCGTCTCACCGCTGCCGACGACGGCCGCGATCATCGGCAGCTTGGGATCGTCGATGCCAACGGTCGAGCGGCGACGTACACCGGGAAGTCGTGCATCGACTGGGCCGGCGGCCGCACGGCCGAGGGAGTGGCCGTACAGGGCAACATCCTTGTCGGTCCGTTAGTCGCGGACACGATGTTGGATGCCTACCTGGCGCCCGGCCTGGGGTTCCCGGAGCGCCTGGCCGCCGCGCTGAAGGCCGCCGATGACCAGGGCGGGGACCGACGTGGACGCCAGTCGGCAGCAGTCGTGGTCAAGCGCGAGAAGGGCGGCTACGGCGGGAACAATGACAACTGGATCGACCTGCGCGTGGACGACGATCCCGCGCCCGTCGACAAGCTGATGGGCCTACTCGAGCTCGTCCATCTCTACCGGGACCGGCCCCGGCCGGAGGACCTCCTGGCCATCGACGAGACCCTCGCTGCCGAGCTCCGGAGACGCCTCACGGACGCTGGATACGCACCGGACCGGCTGAACCGCGAGCGCAGCCTCGCCGACGTACTGGCTGGAGACGACGTAGAGCGCACGGGTGAGCCTCGCGCCGTACCCGACGGGTGGGATGCGGGCTGGGAGGCCGCGCTGGCCGAGTGGATTTCGACGGAGAACCTCGAAGAGCGAATGACCGCGCGCGGCTGGATAGACCCGCGCGTGCTGGATCACCTGCGCCGTGATGAGGCCAATCTCTCCGGGTAGGTGTCGCACGCCCGACGTTGTCGCTGTCGCATGGGCGCTCCCGCTGACCTGGAGCAGAGCCTCACAATCGAGCCTAACCAGCACCTAGGAGGATCACCGATGTCACAGGACGCAGCCAGCGGACTCGCGATCCATCTCGAGGATGGTCGGACGCTGATCGCAATTCCCGGACCGGAAGACCAGGATCGGCTCGCGAAGTTTGGCGGGGGCTCAGTCTCCCTGTCGGCCGGCACTGCCGATCTGGACACCGAAGCTCACGCTTATTCGAGCGAGCTGACGGTCGATGTTGAAGGCCACGCCCTGACTCTCCATATGCCGACGGCGGCGGACGCAGACGCGCTGCGCAAGGCGCTCGCGGTGGGCATCGTCAGCGCCACGATCGTCGCCGCCGGCGCGATCGCTGCGATGCAGGGCAGCCCCGCGGTTCCATCCACGCAGTCCACGGTCTCTCGGCCGGCCGCTCCGGCACCGGCGGAGGACTTCCAGACACGGCGCGAGCGGGAAATCGACCGGATGCTCGAGGCGCCTGCGGGAGAAATCGCTCCAGCGAACGCCCCGGTCAACCGCCGCGTCGGCGGGCCGCAAGACTGAACCGACGCCGGCTGGGCGGGCGCCGGGGCGTACGCCCTTAGACTCAGGGCATGGCGGCCCGGTCACGACTCGAACGGCCGTACCGTGTGCGTTTCGATGAGGCTGGACCGGATGGCCTGTTGCGTAGTAGCGGATACCTGCGTTATGCCCAGGACCTGGCCTGGATCCACTCCGAGAGCGAGGGCTTCGACCGCGAGTGGTACACGGAGCGCGGCCTCACCTGGCTGGTTCGAGGCATCGAGCTCGACATCGTCAGCGACGTCGTCTATGGGAGCGAGCTCGTCGTTTCCACAGAGGTGATCGGTTTTCGCCGCGTATGGGCGCGGCGCAGGAGCGAGTTCCATCCGGTCGGTTCTGAGCGGCCCGCCGCTGTCGCGATCACCGACTGGGTGTTGCTGAACGCCCGCGGCGCGCCGACGCGGGTGCCAACCGAGATCGCCGACGCCTTCGTCGAGCCCGACACCGACTTCACGCCGCTGCGCCTCGCTATCCCACCAGCGCCAGCCAGCGCCACGAGCCTCCCACTGACCGTCCGACGCAGCGAGCTCGACCCGATGGCGCACGTCAACAACGCGGCCTACATCGACTACCTGGACGAGCATTACGTAGACGGCTCGCGCGGACCTGCCGCGCTTCCCGTTCCGCGTCGCTATCGAGCGGAGTTCGTGGCGTCTGCGGAGCCAGGAACGGTCCTCGTCGGCCACGGGTGGCAGGGAGAGACGGCTTGGAACTACCGGCTGGAGGACGAAGCCGGCACAGAGTTGCTCCGCGCGCGACTCGAAACCGACCCGGCTACGTGGGTAGGCGGCTGAAGATTCGGTCGTAGTTCGCGACGAGCTGCTCTCCCAGGGCATCGGGCGACTCGCCGCGCACCTCCGCCAGCCAACGCGTCGTGACCTCGACCCATGACGGCTCGTTGCGCCGTCGAGGCGCTCCTGGTGGCGACAGGTAGGGCGAGTCCGTCTCCGCCAGCAGTCGCTCGCCCGGCACCAGCGCGTCGACGGTCGCAGAGGCTTCCTCGCCCTTCCGAAACGCCAGTCCGCTAAAGCTGATCGCGAGGCCCATCGAAAGGGCCGCCTCCGCGTAGTCGACCGGCCCGGAAAAAGAATGAAGGAGCGCAGGAGGCCGACCGTCAGTGGTCGGCCAACTCGGCGTACCCGCGCCGGCAACCGCCAACTCGCGCAATAGATCGTCGTGCGCGTCTCGCTCACCTGGGCGCGATCGGCAGTGAATGATCACCGGCTTGCCGAGCTCCCGTGCAAGGGCGAAGTGGCGCCGAAGGTTGGCCAGCTGAGAGTCGCGCGGCGAGAACCCACGGTCGTAGTCGAGGCCGGTTTCGCCCACCGCGACGACCAACGGATCCGCGGCCAACTCGACGACGGTTGCCCAAGCCGCGTCGTCAGCGTCGGCCGCAACGTGCGGATGAATGCCGGCCGAGGCATCGACCCCGGCCTCTCGCGCGAGATCGAGCGCCGCGACCGATGATGGGGCATCCCAGCCCGGGACGAGGATCCGCTCTACCCCGGCCGCGCGTGCGGCTGCGATCACGGCGCCGCGATCCGGACCGAAAGCCTCGGCCTGGAGGTGCGCGTGTGAATCGATCAGCCGCACTTGATCATCGGCGCGGGAACCTCACGCCGCGGCGGGTTCCTCGTACAGGCCTACCTCGCTGCCCTCGCTGTCGTTGGCGACGGCGTAGGAGCCCTGGCCGGGAATGGCCGATTTGGGACTGACAATCTTGCCGCCCAGGCCTTCGACCTTGGCCAGCGCCTCATCGATGGAGTCCACCGTGACGTAGACGCGCAGCTTGTCGCCCGTCGCGGTACCGCGCTGGCCAACTGCGCCGCCGGCTGATTCGATCGTTCCGGTGTTGAACAGGAAATAGCCGGGAAGCTGCTCGACTCCCTCGAACTTCCAGCCAAACAGCTCGCTGTAGAAGCGCTGCGCTCGATCGGTCTTGTCCGCCGGAAACTCGATGTGGGTGATCTGTCCGTGTGCCATCTGGGATCTCCTCCAAGTTAGTTGAGCTTCGTTGCTCTGAGTAGACAACGATCAGGACTCGGCGATTTCGACACGCGGGAAGAGGATTTCCGAGGTTCCGATGCTTCCCCTGGCCCAGGCGCCGCCCCAGGCCGCCAGTTCCCCGATCGGCGGGCCACCGGTGCCATCGTCGCCATAGGGGAAATCGAGCCCGAGCTGCTCGTGCACGCGTTGCGCCGCGCCGGGCATGAAGGGAGCACAAGCCAGTCCGATCAACCGGTTCGCTTCGAGCAGATCACCGAGCGTATCGCGCAGCCTCTCGGCGGCTGCGGTGTCTCCGGCCTTGGCCTGTTTGGCCAGGAGCCACGGTTGCTCCTTGTCCACGAAACGGTTGGCCGCGCCCACGAACTCCCACAGGGCGCCGAGAGCCTCATGGAGCAGGTATCCCTCGGTCGCGGTCACATATTCGGTCCAGGCCCGCGCCCAGGCGGACGCGAGCGCCGATCGCTCCGCGGCGACGGGCTGTGGGCGTTCCGCGTCAGTGAAACGAGTGGTCATGTTCAGCGTCCGGTTGAGCAGGTTGCCGAAGTCGTTCGCGAGATCGGCGTTGTAGCGCCTCAGGAAGGAGTCCGCTGACACATCGGCGTCGCGGTCGAAGGGTACCTCCCGCAGGACGACGTAGCGCGTGCCGTCAACGCCGAACCGGTTCGCCATCACGGTTGGGTCCAGGACGTTGCCACGCGTCTTGCTCATGCGCTCGCCCCGATCGAGCATGAAGCCGTGGGCGAAGACCTGCCTTGGCAACGGCAGACCGGCACTCATCAGCATGGCCGGCCAGTACAGGCAATGGAAGCGCGTGACGTTCTTGCCGATGATGTGGACGTCGGCCGGCCACCACTTCTCGAAGGCCGCGGGATCGTCAGGAAACCCGGCGCCCGTCAGGTAGTTCGTGAGCGCATCGAACCAGACGTAGATGCGGTGACCCGGATTGTCGGGGAACGGGATGCCCCAGTTCGTGCCTGTACGACTGATCGAGAAATCGCGCAGTCCGTCGCGCAGCCAACCCAGCACCTCGTTGCGGAAATGCTCGGGCTCGCAGAAGCTGGGATTGTCACGATAAAGCTGCTCCAGGCGGTCCTGGTAGCGACTCAGGGCGAAGAACCAGTTCTCCTCCTCGAGCCACTGCAGCTCGAGCGTCGGGTGCTCGGGGCAGTGACCGTCCACCAGCTGGGCTTCGGTCTTGAACTCGTTGTCGCCGGGGCAGTACCAGCCTGAGTACACGCCCTTGTAGATGTCGCCTGCTGCCATCGCCCGGCGAACCATCTCCGTTGCCGCTCGCGCGTGGTCGGCGTCGGTGGTCCGAATGAAGCGGTCGTAGCTGATGGCATAGGTGTCGAACGCCGCCTGCCACGTCGCAGCCCAGGGATCCACTAGCTCGCGCGGCGAGACACCGGCCTCGAGGGCGGCACGTTCGACGTTTGCCGAGTGCTCGTCCATCCCCGTCAGGAAGCGCGTTTCGCGCCCGGTCATCCGTCGGTATCGAGCGAGCGCGTCAGCGCCGACTGCCTCAAACAGCGAGTGAAGCGCCGGCTGTGCGCTGGGATAGAAGATCGCGGTCGTGAGGTAGTACGCGTCGCGGTCAGGCATGGGCGGCCGATGGTAGCGCCTCGTCGGCGTCTGCCTGCCGGCCCGGCCGTGTCGCGCGCCCGACACGCGAGGGGCCGTCGAGCCGACTCTCACCTCGTCCCGACGTTTACGCATTGGGCGTCGTGCGCTTGATCGCCCGGGACACCGTGGTCGCCCAGTATTCGCTCATCGCCGTCAATTCAAACCAACAGCCGGGGGAAAAGGAGAACCAGGATGTATCAGAGTCCCGCAGCACTGGATTACACAGCGGCATACACGCAGGACGAGGCACTGCGCCACGCAGCGCACCGCCGCCTGGAGCACGAGGTGGACAGCCACACCTCCGTCGAGCACCGGCTGATCGCCGCCGCACTCGCCGTGCTGATGCTGCTCGTCATGGTGATGGTGATCTGACCGCAGATCCATCCCGCGACGTTCCTTCGAAGGAAGCGCCGACCGTTCTCCCGGCCGGCGCTTTCTCATGTGCTGAGCGGTTCAGCCCGTGGTGGTCGCCGGATCGCTCGCGATGGCCGCGAGGACAGTCTTGACCTCGAACGGTGTCAGGCCGGGATGCTTGGACAGGATCCGCGCCACAAGGCCGCATATATGGGGCGCGGCAAAGGAGTTGCCAGTCGCCACGGTCGTCCCCCCATCCTTCCAACCGATCGGAACATCCACTCCCCAGGCGCCCCACTCCACCGGTGGCGAAGGGTTGTAGAAGAACGTTTCCGGATCCGGGATTGCGTGGGCGGCCACGGAGAAGACCGAAGCGAAGGTCGAGGGAAACGACAACCCAGCTACGTTGTTGACGGCGCACACGAGCGAGACGTGCTTGAAGTAGGCATCGTCGACGATGTCGTGGAAATACGGGAACAGGCGCTCGCTCTTGGATGACAGGCTCAGGTTCATGGCCTGGACGCCCTGCTCGACGGCCCACTCGAGGCCCGCCAGGAAGGCCGCGCCCTTCCCGCGCAGGTCGGCGCCAAGGACCCGGACCGAGTAGATCTCTACTTCTGGAGCCAGGCCGACGACGATCCCCGCGCACGCCGTCGCGTGGCCGTACATGTCGATGGGCTCGTCGGGCACGATCGTCGCCTCGTCGTCGATTATCTCAACGGCAACGCTGCTTACCAGCCGGCCGCCGACAACCGGGTGACTGCCCTCCACACCGCTGTCGATGATGGCCACTTTCACACCGGCGCCAGTTGCGCCGCCCCACGCCCACTCGCGGTCCACGACACGTTGCACGGCGGCCCGTACCAGGCGCTCCCGCGCATCGGGAGTGAAGGGCTCGGACCAGGCCGGGAGGTTTGGATCTGCCATTCGTACGCCTTTGCCGGGGCTGCGCTAGACGGAGCGCCGGCCGCGGCTGGCGTGCGCGGCGACAACCTCGAGGATGTCGGCCACGAGACGGAGCTCGCGATCGGAAAGGTTGCGCAGCTGCGCAACTCGATCGACGAGCTGCCAGAAGGGGGTCTCCTCGTCCATGTCGAGGCCCGTGGTCGCGGCCGAGACGACCGCCTCGATGTCGGCTTCGGAGGCGTCTCCCTCCCCGATTTGCGCGAGAACGGTGCGGAAGAGCTCGTGTGTGTCGCGTTGCACGCGCGCGGCCCGAATCGCCGCAGCGGCCTGCCTGGCGAAGACGGCGAGCAGTTCCATGTCACGCAACGAGAAGGTCGGCGAGGTGCGCTTGTCGAGCACCTGCAGAACCCCCACCGTCTGGTCCTGGTCGACGAGTGGAACCGCCGCGATCGAGCGCGGCACATAACCGGTGCGCTCGGCCGTGGCACGGTCGAACCTCGGATCGCTCAGGACGTCGGAAAGGGCAAGTGGCTGGCCGGTGGAGAAGACGAAGCCGACGATGCCGCGGCTGGGTGGCACCGATAGTCCAATGGCGCCAGCGCCCTGCGCTCCCGCGGCGACGCGAAACTCGAGCCGGTCGGGATCACGCTCGAACAGAGCTATCGATGACGCCTCCGCCTCGAACAGAGCCACCGTGGCGTCGACGATCGTCTGGAGGAGTGCCTGCTCGGCGTCGATGTCGAAGCGGCGGGCAACAGAAGACCGCCGCGCTGCTTGCCGAAGTGCCTGCAGCGCGGCGGTGAGCCCGGGATCGGTCATCCCGGACGGATGTTCAGCTGATCAGCGGGTCAGCGGGTCTGCTTGTGACCCTCGACATCGTCGTCATCTCCAGGAGTGGCGCTGAGGTGCTTGTGGCCCTCGACATCGTCGTCATCGGGCGAAGCCTTCTGCTGCTTGTGGCCCTCGACATCGTCGTCATCGGGCGTGCCACGCTGTGTGGCGCTGAGCTGCTTGTGGCCCTCGACGTCCTCGTCGTCGTCCGCTCGCTGCGTGGCGCGCTGTGCCTTGTGGCCTTCGACATCGTCGTCGCCGTCCGCTCGCTGCGTCGCGCGCTCAAGGAACTTGTGGCCCTCGACATCCTCGTCGCCGTCCGCTCGCTGCGTCGCGCGCTCAAGGAACTTGTGGCCCTCGACATCGTCGTCGTCAGACGCGCGCATCGTCGCGCCTTCGCCGCCCATTGGACGCCAGACGCCGCTCTCGCGGGTTGGCTTGTCCTGCTCACCCATCTCTAGACCTCCTTGTACTCATTAGTGTTCCTGGCCGGAACCAGATGTGAGACTACGCGCGCTGCTGAGTTGCCCGAAAGCTTAGATCGGACAGAGGAATTGTCGAATAGGCGACAACGCCGCTGTCATTGTGACTGGCCGGGGCCACTCTTCCAAGGGCCGCGCGTCAGCGTTCAGCCCGTCGGGCAAGCTCGTCGAGATCCCTGATCACGAGGGCATCGGGCTGGATCTGGATCAATCCTTCATCGACGAGCTCCGCGAGCAGCCGATTCACGCTCTGCCGCGTCCCGCCGATCATGGCCGCCAGGTCCGACTGCGTGTACGGCCACGGGAGGCTGATCTGGCCGCTGGCGTCGGGCTGCGATTCCTGGGCGAGGCGGCTCAGGCGCATCGCAAGCCGGCCGGCGAGATCCAGGAAATGGAGCTCCTCGACCTGGCTGGTCAGCCTGCGCAGCTCCTTCGCGAGCCCAACGAGCAGCGCATCGCCCAGCCCAGGCACCGTTCCGAGAAGATCCAGCAGGACTGCTCTCGGCAGGACGAGGGTCTCCGACGGCTCCAGGGCGGCGGCCGTGGCCGAACGAGTCGATCCATCGAGGAGTGCCAGCTCCCCGAAGAAATCGCCGGGGCGCAGCGTGGCGATGATCGCCTCATCCCCTTCGGTGGACGGAAGAAGGATCTTCACTGCGCCAGTCGCGACGACATGGAGCGAATCGCCCGAGTCGCCCTGGTGGAAGATCACCTCGTTGCGGCGAAAACGCCGACGGCGCAGACTCTTGGCAAGCGATTCCAGCATTTGCCGATTGGCATGCTCGAACAGCGGGCAGCTCGCGAGCGCGTCGACGGCGAACGTATCGTCGATCATCTGGCCGCGAACGCTGTTGTCGTCCAAGTGCTACCCCTTTAGTCGGCGGTTACGCCACGATGCAGATCGAGCAGCCGATAAGTCAAGCCCGAGCCGGCTGAGACGAGCCCCAGGAACGCGTCCCCGGGAAGGCTGATCAGTGTCCCATCCTTGGCAGCGGTCACGCTCGCGGTACGGGGCACGCCCGACAGCAGGCCGATCTCCCCAAAGAACTCACCCGGTCCCATCCGGCGCAGGGTGCGTTCCTCGCCACCATCGCTTCTCTGCGTGACTTCGACCTCGCCTTCGCCAATGACATAGAAGAAGTCCGCCTCGTCCCCCTGGCGGATGATCTGCTCGCCCGCGGTCACATTGCGCACAGTCGCCGCGCGCAACGCCAGCTCGATTCGGGCGGGCGGCAGCCCGGCGAACAGGGGCACCTCCACCAGCCGCTTCAGGATCGGATCCACGACCGGCTCCTGGACGGCGTAACGACCGAGGAGCACGACAGCGATCACACCGGAGACGGCCATGATCGCGCCACTCGCCAGCAGCACGGCGGCGGGCTGTGAGGCCGCAAGCACAGGGACGACGAATGCCCCGGCCGCATATGCGGTGACCGTGAGCGTCTCCATGGCTCCGAGCGTGCGTCCGCGGACGCTGTCGGGCACGATCCGCTGAAGAAGAGTCGTTGCCGTGATCTCGAGCAGCAGTGCCCCGGCGGACGCGAGTGCCATGGCAGCCAGGGCGAGGGCAAAATTGCCGACCTGTCCGAGTACGGCAATGCCAGCGGCGAGTCCCAACGCCCCGGCCAGTAGCGGTGGGCCTAGCCGGCGTCGCAGAACAAGGGCGCCCGCCACGACCGCCCCGAGGATGCCGCCGACTCCCACGGCCGAGTTGAGCAGGCCCGTTCCGGCTTCGCCGACAGCGAACACGTCGACCGCAAGGATGACCGTGATCACGCCGAGCCCACCGAAGACGAAGCCGTCGGCAACATTGAGAACTGCGATGCCAGCCAGCGGGCGCATAACCGGTGCCAGGACGGTGCGCAGCCCGGGACGTGGCTCAGCTTTGGTTTCGGCGCCCGAATCGGGCTTGGGATCCACCTTCGCTCTGCCCGACGGCAGCCGCAGCAGGACGAGAGCGACGACGCCAAACGTCACGGCGTTGAGGACGAAGGCCAGGCTGAGCGTGCCGAGGCCCAGGAGGAGGGCAGCAAACGCAGGCCCTATAAAGAACGCGAGGTTGTCCAGGCTCGACCATGCACTGTTGGCAGGCCCCAGCTCAGATTCGTCGCGCACCAGGCTGGGCAGGTAGGCGCCAATCGTCGGTGAGAAGAAGGCCGAGAAGCAGGTCGCGACTATGGCCAGCCCGACCACGACCCAGACCGACATATCAAGCGTCACCGCGGCTGCGATCAGCAGCATGATCACGCCCCGGGCGACGTCGGTGATGAGTAGCACCAGCCGGCGATCGAATCGGTCCGCGACAATGCCGGCGGGTACCGAGAGCAGGATGTAGGGAACGATGCGAGCGGCCCCGATCAGCCCGAGGACCACCGGGTCCTTGGCCTCGTCCCAGATCAGGACGAGCATGGCGACCAGGTACAGCCAGTCGCCGATGGACGAGACGAACTCACCGAAGAGCAGGCGCGCAAGCGGACCATTGGCGAGCACGCGCCGATAGGCCGCGATCACTCCCATCCCAACTGCTCCCTCCGCAGCCCTCCGCGCTGCTGCGCGCGAACCGGTCGGCTCGCGGCCACATGCCGGGGTCCGACCGTCGCTTGCGGCCTCACCGCTGCGCGAATGTCGGCCACTTTACAACCGCGGTGTCACCCGGAGCATTGAACGTGTCAAACTCAGCGCCGATGCTGGTCTGCGACCGCACATTGGGCGGCTCACGACTCATAGGAGATAACGATGAGCACGAATGACACGAACGACAAGAAGGGCAAAGAAGAGGACGACGTCGAAGGACACGGCCTCCTGCTCGACACCGACTACTACATCAACCGAAAGATGGGTCGGGACGCCGAGCTCGAGCGCGAAGCGCGCGAGCGGCGCCAGGCCAAGGAAGCCCGCCCTAACAAGCCCGAGCGCTGATCAACGGAGCGCTGATCGGGACAGCCGTCGGTCATCGAGACCGGCGGCTGTTTTCGTTCTAGGAGCTACGCGCTCCAGTCGGAGGATTTCTCGTCCGTCGCAGCCTCAGGGGACGGCTGCGTCTCCTCTGTCGTCTCGGCTGGGCGGCGGAGCTCGGCAGCCAGATCCTTTGACCGGGCCGCCACGCGCTGGCCAACCATCTCGGTGACGCCGGCAGCCTTGTGGGCAATTGGGCCTGCCTTGGTCCCGGCCATGGCGGCAAGCTCGGCGGCCTTCGCTGCTACTTCGCGCATTACCGGGCCGGCCTGTGTGGCCAACGTGTCGATCATCTGCTGGAGCTGGACCAACATTTCTCTCCCCGCAGCCGCGCGAGGACGTGCCCCATCGCCGGGAGCAGCATCAGCTGTGCCGCTGTCATTCTTCTCGTCGTCGGCGTGTTCGTTCATTACCTGATTCTAGTCCCGGGTCAAGGCCGGACCGTCAGGGCGACCTCTTCGACGCCATACCGGCCGAGGATTTCGAGGTATGTTCCGTCGTCGATGAGGCCGCGCAAGGCCTCACGCAGCGCATCGTCGAGCGCCGTCTGCCCCAAGCGGTCCGCGTCCCGTTCGGCGAAGCGACTGCGGTTGAAAGACATGCAGATCGAGAGGCTGCCCGGCTGGATCAAACCCAGGTCAGTGGTTGGCGGCGACGGAGGTGCCAGGGTTGCGCTGTCGGTGGCAGCGGGCGTCGCGGCCGGTGTGCCAATGGGGACCGGCAGGGGCGATGACGCGCTTGAGGGCGTCGCTGGTGGAGCGGGGGTGCCGCCACAAGCGACCGCCGGGACACTCAGTACGAGCAAGGCGGCGGCCCACGGTCGGACGACCCGAGCGTTCACCAGCCGACGTTAATGCCGGAAGTGACGTACTCCGGTGAGCAACATCGCCGCGCCGGCGGCATTCGCGGCCGCGATCACCTCTGTGTCGCGCTGCGATCCACCGGGCTGGACGAAGGCCGTCACGCCTGCCCAGGTGCACACCTCGACCGCGTCGGGGAACGGATAGAACGCGTCTGACGCGCAGACTGCGCCTTGCGCACGCTCAGGACCGGCTTTCTCGACCGCGAGCCGCGCGCTGTCGACCCTGCTCATCTGGCCGGCGCCGACTCCCACGACAGCGCGGTCGCGGACGAGCACGATCGCGTTTGATTTGACGTGCCGGCAGACTCGCCACGCGAAGTCGAGTGCGGCTCGCTCCTCATCCGTTGGAGAGCGTTCTGTCGCGACCTGCCACGTGCTCGAGTCGTCCGGGGCGACGTCTGCGTTCGTGATCAGGACGGCGCCGCCTGCGCTGCGCATTTCCAGCCCGGGCTGCGGCCGCGAGCCCAGCCCCGGATCGAGGAGTACCCGCAGATTCGGCTTCCGCCCGAGGATCTCGAGCGCCGCGGGAGCGCACGCGGGCGCCGCGACGACCTCGAGGAAGATGCTGGTCAGGCGTTCGGCAATGGCCGCGTCGATCGGCTCGGTAAGCGCCACCACGCCGCCAAATGCGCTGATGGGATCGCCCGCCAGCGCCAGCTCCCAGGCCGTCACAGGATCGCTCGCCTCGGCCGCTCCGCACGGGTTGGCGTGCTTGACGATGACGCAGGCCGGGCCGCGCAAATCGCGGGCGAGGCCGGTCGCGGCCGCAGTGTCGAGGATATTGTTGTAGCTGAGAGGCTTCCCCTGTAGCAGCAGGGCGCCGCGGCTGAAGGCCCCTGGAGCAAGGCCGATCCCACGTGCCTCATAGAGGCCGGCAGCCTGGTGCGGGTTCTCGCCATAACGAAGCGATTCGAGCTGCGTCAGCTCGACCGAGACACGGGGCGCCAGTGCCGGCTCGGCCTCCGGTGCCCTTGCGACGGGAGCGGCGCTCCACCAACGCGACGCGAGCTGCTCGCTGATGTGCGCGTCGTATCCGGCGGTCAGCCGGAACGCGGCCATGGCCAGTTCGCGGCGAATATCCTCGGTCAGCCCTCCCCCGTGGCCCAGCTCGAGGAGCACCGCGTCGTATTGCGCCGGGTCGGTGACGATGCCGACGTTGGCGTGGTTCTTGGCGGCCGCGCGTACGAGCGTCGGCCCGCCGATGTCGATCTGCTCGATCAGCTCGTCCTCCGTCACACCCTCGCGCGCGGCCGCCTCCGCGAACGGATAGAGGTTCACCACGACCAACTCGAATGGCTCGATCGCTGCACCGGCGAGCTGCGCCCGATGATCCGGCAGGCGCCGGTCAGCCAGGACGCCGGCAGAGATCCGTGGGTGGAGAGTCTTGACCCGGCCGTCGAGCATCTCGGGGAAGCCGGTGACATCCGCGACATCGGTCACCTCGAGCCCCTCGGCACGCAGGGCGCGGGCAGTCCCACCGGTCGAGACCAGCTCGAAGCCGATCCCGGCCAGGGCCCGCGCGAAGGGCCCAAGCCCCGATTTGTCCGACACCGAGATCAACGCCCGGCGCGGGGCTGGCAATTCGGCGGCCTTCGCTTCGTCGACTCGAACCAGGCCGCCGTCCATGTCGATCGCGCCGGCGAGCACTAGGGCGACGACGCGCGGCAACAGTCGATGCTCGACCGCATGCACACGGGCCAACAGCGTCGCCTCGTCGTCGTCGGGCGCTATCGGGACGGCCTCCTGGGCCACGATCGGCCCTCCGTCGCGCGTTTCGTCGACCACGTGGATCGTCACGCCCGTGACTCGCGCACCCGCGGCGAGCGCATCACGCACCGCGTGGAGTCCCGGATACGCCGGGAGCAGGCTCGGATGGATGTTGAGCATCCGTCCATAGAAGCGTTCCAGGACCGGTGGCCCCAGCCAGCGCAGGAAGCCCGCGTTGACGACGACGTCCGGGTTGGCGGACGCCAACGCGTCCGCGACCGCCACGTCCCAGGCGCCCCGATCCGCGTGTACCGCTGGGTCTACCAGCGCCGTCGGAATCCCCTCGTCGGCGGCGAACGCGAGGGCGGAGCACGGCCTATCGGCCAGCACCAGCACGATGTCGCCGCCCAGGAGACCGCGCTTCTCGTAGCTGCGTAGCGCACGGAGGTTCGTGCCCTCGCCGGACACGCACACACAGACCCGCCCGCTCAGGTCAGGCCACCTCGACGTAGCGGGCGCCGCCGAGCTCGCCGATTGGACGCACCTCGCCGATGATCCAGGCTTCGATTTGCGACTCCAAGAGCGATGAGAGGGTCGTATCCACTGCAGCAGGCTCCACGACAGCGGCGAACCCGACGCCGCAGTTGAAGGTCGCGCGCATCTCGGTGCCGTCAATCCCGGCCAACCGAGCGATTTCGGCGAATAGGTCCGGCTGCGTCCAGGCGCGAGGGTCCAACCGCACACCGAGGTCGGCCGAAACGGCACGCGGCAGGTTGCCCGCCAGCCCACCGCCTGTGATGTGAGCCAAACCGCCCAGGCGGAGATTGCCCATGCGCAGCTCTTCAATCAGCGCCAGGACCGCCGGCGCATAGATCCTCGTTGGAGTCAGCAGCTGTTCCGTGAGCGGAAGCTTGTTGTCGTCGACGAGCCGGCGCACGAGCGAATAGCCGTTGGCGTGTAGCCCGGAGCTGGCCAGCCCGACCACGACGTCGCCGGCGCGTGCCGCGGACCCGTCGATCAGACCCTCGCCCTCCACGAAGCCGATGCAGAAACCTGCGAGGTCGAACGCGTCGGCGTCTATCAACCCGGGGTGCTCGGCGGTTTCGCCGCCAACGAGGGCACAACCGATCGACTCGCACGCCGCGGCCACTCCACCAACCAGTGCGGCCACTCGTTCCGGATCGACCCGGCCCACTGCCACGTAATCGAGGAAATACGCCGGGCGAGCGCCGTGACAGACGACATCGTCGACACACATCGCGACCAGGTCCTGGCCGATCGTGTCGAGCCGCCCGAGGCGGCGCGCGATCTCTGTCTTGGTGCCCACTCCGTCGGTGGACGTGACGAGTACCGGGCGCTGGAAGCCTTCTGGAATCTCGAGAGCGGCGCCGAACGCTCCAATGCCTCCCAGGAGATCTGCGCCTGTTGGGTTCAGGCGCGTGCGCAGTAGGTCGACCGCCAGCTGACCTGCCTCGACGTCGACCCCCGCTTCGGCGTACGCGGTTCGAGTCGTCAACGCAGGACTGCCAGTGGCTCGCGCTCGAGCAGGAACTTGCGGTTGCCGACGTCGTACGGGACCGGAACTGGATAGTTGCCGTCAAAGCATGCGAAGCAGAACCGTTCGCGCGGCAGGTCCAGCGCCCCGAGCACGCCCCCGATCGACAGATAGGCCAGCGAGTCCGCCCCGATGAACTCCTGGATCTCGGGCACAGAGCGCTGAGCGGCGATCAGCTCGGTCTCGATCTGGGTGTCGATCCCGTAGAAACACGGATGGAAGATGGGCGGTGCGCTGATTCGTACGTGGACTTCTTTGGCCCCTGCCCGCCTCAGCAAACCGACGATCTGGCGCGTCGTGGTGCCGCGCACGATGGAGTCGTCGACGACGATCAGCCGCCGATCGCGAACCTGTTCCCGCAGCGCAGACAGCTTGACCGTCACGCCACGCTGGCGCAGACCGTTCGATGGCTGGATGAAGGTGCGCCCGGCGTACCGGTTACGTGTCATCCCCTCGCGGTAGGGGATACCACTCGCCTCGGCGTACCCGGCCGCAGCGGGAGCGCCGGTGTCGGGCACGGGCATGACCAGGTCTGCCTCGGCCGGAGCCTCGCGCGCCAGCTCCTCGCCCATCCGTCGCCGCGCCTCGTACAGGTTGCGCCCGAGCATGTAGGAGTCGGGCCGGGCGAAATAGATCATCTCGAACACGCACAGCTGCTCACGGCCCTCGGCGAAGCGGACCGAGCGCGGGCCGCCCTCCTCGCCGAGCACCACGAGCTCACCCGGCTCGACGTCGCGCACGAATTCCGCGCCAAGGACGTCGAGAGCCGCCGTCTCCGAGGCCAGGCACCACGCCTCTCCGTTAGCGGACGGAATCACGCCCAGGACGAGCGGCCGGAAACCATGGGGGTCGCGCACGCCCACGACGCGCTTCTCATCCATCACGACGAGCGAATAGGCGCCGCTCACGCGTGGCAACAGGGAGACGAGTGCCTCGACGATGTCCGTCCCGGGCTCGCTCGCGAGAAGTGCGGTGAGCAGCTCCGTGTCGGTGGTTCCCACCAGGCGCGTGCGGCCTCCGGGCAGCTCGTCGAGCAGGGCCTGAGTGTTGACCAGGTTGCCGTTGTGCCCCACGGCCACCGCGCGTCGCGGTCCCAACCGGAATGCCGGCTGGCTGTTCTCCCAGATCGTGGACCCGGTCGTGGAGTACCGGCAATGGCCGATGGCGAGATCGCCGCGCAGGGACTGGAGCCGTTTCTCGTCGATGACCTGGTCGATCAGCCCGAGGTCCTTGTAGACCATCACCCCGTGGCCGTCGCTGACAGCCACGCCGGCCGACTCCTGGCCGCGGTGCTGGAGCGCGAAAATGCCCAGCGCAGCCAACGCGGCTGCTTCCTGGTTGGGCGCGTGAATGCCGACCACGCCACACATCAGGCGATCCCCTCCACTCCCAATGCCCGTGGCAATGCCATGGTCCATGCCTTGTGCAGCTCGGACAGCGGCACGTCGACTTCGTCAGCCACCCCGGCACCGCGTGCCTCCGCCGCGCCTGTGGCTCCAACGCCAACGAGGCGGATGTGGACGCGATCTCCGCCCACCGTTCCGAGACGGCGACAGGCGATGCGCATGCTGGCCGCGAGCCGTGCGAGCTCGTTCCACCTCTCGGGGGCGATACTTACGACGGCCCGGGTCGGGCTCTCACCGAACAGCGCTACAGCCGGAGACATCGCCACGGCCAGTGTCAGGTCGGCGCCCAGGCCGCCCCAGATGGCGCACTCGGCGATCGCAACGGCCAGTCCGCCGCCGCTGACGTCCTGCGCGGAGTTGAGCAATTTGTCGCCGGCCGCGCGCTGGAGGAGCTTCTGGAGCGATGCCTCACGACCAAGATCGATTGACGGCGGGCGATCCTCCGGCGCCGCGCCGGCGAGCCTTTCATACGCCGATCCAGCCATCCCGGGGCCGGCCTCTCCGAGCAGCACGACGAGGTCGCCCTCATTCCTGAACTGGGGCCGCATCAGGAGCTCGAGATCGTCCAGCAGCCCGAGGACGCCGATCTGCGCCGTTGGCGCGATTCGTCCGAGGGGCGACTCGTTGTACAGACTGACGTTGCCGCCAGTGATTGGCACTCCCAGCGCACGACACGCGTCACTCATGCCGCGCACCGACTCCGAGAGCTGCCAGAAGGCCTCTGAATTGCCCGGATCGCCAAAATTCAGGCAGTTGGTGATGGCGAGTGGTCTGGCGCCGGTGACCGCAACGTTGCGCGTGCACTCGGCAACGGCGAGTGCAGCGGCGAGTGCAGGGTCGTGCATAGCGACTGAGGGCTGCGAATCGGTTGCCATAACGAGCGCCATGCGCGTGCCCTTGATCCGCAGCACGGCCGCCCCATGGTCACACCCTTCGATCGTGTCCGTTCCCACGGTCTGGTCGTACTGCGTCGTGACCCACGCCCGGCTGCCCAGGTTCGCGTGGCCAATCAGGGACTCCAACACGGCTCCCGGATCCATGCCCCGCTCAGGCAGCCCGTCATGAGCCATAGCCACCTCGCCTGGAGCGGGCGCGGCGCGACGACGCTGAGGCGGGGACGCAATGCGCTCCACCTCGATCGACTGGCTGGCGAGGGCCTTCGCCGGCACGCGGGCAATTTCTACGCCGTTGTCGACGACCGTCACATCTGTGTCGTCCGTGACACGGCCAACGACGGCTGAGGGAAGACCCCACCGCCGACACACTTCCTGCACCGCGCTCACGTTCTCGGGAGAAACGACCGCGAGCATGCGTTCCTGTGACTCGCTGATCATCACCTCGAACGGCGCCATGTCCGGCTCGCGTCGCGGCACGGCCTCGAGCTCGATGCGCATACCGGTGCCGCCTCGGTCGGCCATCTCCGAGACGGCGCATGTCAGGCCTGCCGCGCCGAGGTCCTGGAGTCCTTCGACCAGTCCGCGCTCGACAAGCTCCAGGCTGGCTTCGATCAGAAGCTTCCCGGCAAACGGGTCTCCGATCTGGACACTCGGGCGCATCTCCGCGGAGCCTTGGCCAAAGTTCGCGCTGGCGAGGACCGACGCCCCGCCAATGCCGTCGCGACCCGTGGGCGAGCCGAAGAGCACGGCCAGGTTCCCTGGCGTCGTGGCGATCGCATGGGCCAGGCCGTTCTCGGCGACGAGGCCAACGCACATCACGTTGACGAGTGGATTGTCCGTGTACGTCGGGTCGAACAGCAGCTCGCCGCCGACCGTGGGGACGCCCACGCAATTGCCGTACGAGCCGATGCCACCAACGACGCCGCGCACCAGCCGACGCGTGGGCTCGTCGTCCGGCCAGCCGAACTTGAGGGGGTCCAGCAGCGCGATCGGTCGCGCGCCCATGGCGACGACGTCACGCAGGATGCCGCCAACGCCCGTAGCGGCGCCCTGGAAAGGCTCCACGGCGCTGGGGTGATTGTGCGATTCGAGCTTGAAGGCCACCGCCAGGCCGTCGCCGATTCTGACGACGCCCGCGTTTTCGCCCGGACCCGCGAGGACGTCCTCACCGGCCGTTGGCAAAGTCCGGAGCAATGCGCGCGAGCTCTTGTAGGAGCAGTGCTCGCTCCACATGACGCTGAACATGGCCAGCTCCAGATCGTTCGGGGCGCGTTCAAGCCGATCAGTGATCGCCGCGAGCTCATCGTCTGTCAGCCCGAGCCGCCGATGAAGGTCCTCGCTCGAGATCGCCGCGGGTGCCGCCTCCACTGCGTCGGGCACCGTCTCGGGGTCGATCGTGATCACGCCAACGCCTCCACTCGTGCCGCGCTCTCGACCATCGAGCGCAGCAGCAGCAGCCCGTCATCCGACCCGAGGATGGCCTCCGCTGCGCGTTCCGGGTGCGGCATGAGGCCGCAGATGCGACCGGTCGCGTCCGTTACTCCCGCGATGTCGCGTGCTGACCCATTGGGATTGCCCTCGGGCGCCGCGTAGCGGAACGCCACCTGGCCCGCTGCCTCGAGCGCGTCCAGGTCGTCATCTGGGAGGTAGTAGGAGCCTTCGCCGTGGGCTATCGGCAGCCTCAGCGTCACTCCTTCGGGAATACCGCGGGTGAATGGCATGTCTCGTCGTTCAACGGCCAGCCGCACCCAGCGATGCTCGAAACGCAGCGTTGTATTGCGCCGCAGTGCGCCTGGCAGCAGTCCGGCCTCGGTCAACACCTGGAAGCCGTTGCAGATGCCCAGCAGCAGCCCTCCGCGGGCGGCGTGCTCACGGACAGCGCCCATGATCGGGCTGAAACGGGCGATCGCCCCGGCGCGGAGGTAATCGCCGTAGGCAAAGCCACCGGGCAGGATGACCGCGTCTGCCCCGTGCAGATCGGTGTCCTCGTGCCACAGCAGCTCGGCCTGTGCGCCGGCCAGGCGCGCACCGTGCAGCGCGTCGCGGTCGCAGTTGGAGCCGGGGAAGACGACCACGCCGACCTTCACGCTGGGACGGCCTCCGGTTCCTCGATTGCCCAGCGCTCGATGAGCGGGTTGGACAGAAAGTCGGCGGCGAGCTTCTCGACCACTTCCCGCGCCTCTGTGGGGCTGCCTGCATCGACCGTGAGCTCGATCCTGCGACCGACTCTCACAGCGTGAACCGAAGACGCGCCGAGCTGCGGCAGCGCAGCCTCTACTGCCTTGCCCTGTGGGTCGAGGATCCCTTCGCGCGGCATGATCGCCACGCTGAAGCGATAGCTGTTCATTCGCCGCCCGCCAGTCGGTCGTCGGCGAGATACGTGGCGAACGAGCCGCCCGTGATCCGCTCGAACGCCTCGACGTAGCGCTGCCGAGTGCCCTGGACGACCTCGGGCAGCAGCTCCGGCCCGGGTGGCGTCTTGCCCCACGGCTGTGTCTCGAGCCAGTCACGCACGTACTGCTTGTCGTACGACGCCTGGCTGCGGCCCGGCTCGTAATCGGCAAGCTCCCAGAAGCGCGAGGAATCTGGCGTCAGGACCTCGTCGATCAGGATCAAGGACCCGTCCTCGAGCGTGCCGAACTCAAACTTGGTGTCGGCCAGGATGATCCCGGCACTCTCAGCACGCGCGGCCGCGAACGAGTACAGCGCGAGTGCCAGATCTCGCGCGCGCTCGGCGAGCGGCGCCCCCACCAGCCCAACCATCTCGTCGAACGAGATGTTCTCGTCGTGGCCTGTCTCGGCCTTGGTCGACGGCGTGAACAGCGGCTGGGGCAGCCTGTCCGATTCGCGCAGGGCCTCTGGCAATCCGATGCCGCACACCGCGCCAGTGCGCTGGTAATCCTTCCAGCCACTGCCGGCCAGATAGCCGCGGACAATCAACTCGACGGGCAGCACTTCCGCCCGGCGGCAGATCATCATCCGCCCGCGCAGGTCGTCGGCGGTGGCTTCGTACTCGCCCGGCAGGTCGGCCGGATCAATGGACAGCAGGTGGTTGGACATGATCCCCGCCCGCGCCGTCTCTGCAAACCAGTGCCGCGACAGCCCGGTCAGCACTCGGCCCTTGTCAGGAATCGGCGTCGGCAGCACCACGTCGAACGCGCTGATCCTGTCCGAGGCAACGAGCAACAGCCGGGCGTCGTCGAGCGCAAAGATGTCGCGCACCTTGCCCGAGCGTACGAATCCGGGAACGAGCTCAGCTACGGGCATGACTTGGCACCTCCAGAGTGTCCAATCGCGAGATGGCCGCGTCGACGTGACGCAGCAGATGCTTCTCGTCGAAACAGGCGCCGATCTGATCCGGCGTCAGCACCAGTGCGACGTCGGGATCGACCTCCACGAGCTCACGCAGCGGGCGCCGTTCGTCAGCGGCGCGCAGGGCGGCCGCCTGGACGATGCCGTAGGCCTTCTCCCGCGTCAGCCCGCCGCTCTCGACCAGCGTCGTCAGGAGGCGGCTGCTGGCAAACAGGCCCAGGCCGCGATCCAGGTTCTCGCGCATCCGCTCTGGCCGGACGATCAAGCCGTCTACCAGACCGCGGAACCGGACCAGCATGTAGTGCAGCAAGGTCGTGGCGCCCGGCAGGGCAACGCGCTCCACGGACGAATGCGAAATGTCGCGCTCGTGCCACAGGGCCTGGTCCTCGAACCCGGCAACCGCGTAGCCGCGCAGGAGCCGCGCCAGACCAGCGATCCGTTCCGAGAGGATCGGATTGCGCTTGTGGGGCATCGCGCTCGAGCCGGTCTGGCCGCGGCCGAACGGCTCCTGGAGCTCGCCGATCTCCGTGTGCTGGAGGTTGCGCACCTCGGTCGCGAACCGCTCGAGGGATCCGCCGGTGATCGCGATCGCCCCCAGGAACGCGGCGTGACGATCGCGCTGGACGATCTGTGTGCTAACAGGATCAACGGCAAGACCCAGCTCGGCCATCACGGTCTGCTCGACCTCCGGCCCAAGCTGGCTGTATGTTCCAACAGGGCCGCTGAGCTTCCCTGTCGCGATGTCCGCGGCAGCGGCGCGCAGGCGGCGCCGATCGCGATCCAGCTCGAAGGCCCAGGTGGCGAGCTTCAGGCCCAACGTGATCGGCTCAGCGTGGACCGAGTGTGTACGGCCCATCATCACGGTCGACGCGTGCTCGCGCGCCTTGCGCGCCACGAGCCCGATCAGCTCGTCGAGCTCCGCGAGCAACAGATCCGCGGCCGCCCGGCACTGAAGGGCCAGCGCGGTGTCGACCACGTCGCTCGACGTCAGCCCAAAGTGGAGGTACCGACCCTCCTCGCCGACGCTTTCGGCGACCTGGTTCACGAAGGCGACCACGTCGTGGTCGGTGACCTTCTCGAGCTCGGCGATCCGGTCGACATCAACCCGCCCGCGCCGCTCGATCGCCTCCACCGCCGCTCCGGGCACGATTCCCTGCGCGGCCAGAGCGTGCAGAGCCGCGAGCTCGACGCGGAGCATGTGCTCGAAACGCGCCTCGTCGGTCCAGATCTGCGCCATCGCGGGCTGCGTGTAGCGCGGGATCACGCGGTTGCCCCGACGAGTGCCCGACCGATGTCACGCCTCGTTTGCTTCCCGCGGAAGCCGATACGATCCGCCGCCTCGTAAGCGACGTCCGCCGCCGATGCGAGATCCGACCCTCTGCCAACGATCGTCAGGACGCGGCCACCCGCGGTCACCGGCACGCCATCCTCGTTCATGCGCACCCCGGCGCCGAATACCAGCGCTTCCTGCGCTCGTGCCTCATCGATGCCCTTGATCGGGTCGTTCGGACGCGGATCGTCGGGATAGCCCGCCGCGGCGAGCGTCAGTGCGACCGCAGCGTCGGAGGTCGTCGCCAGGATCGGCCCTTCGGCCGCGTGCTCGGCGAGAGATGCGGCCGCCGACGCGACCAGCAACGGCGTGAGCGGCTCGGCCAGCCGGGGCAGGATCGCCTGCGTCTCCGGATCGCCCAACCTCGCGTTGAACTCGAGCACCCGTGGGCCATAGGCCGTGAGCATCAAGCCCGCGAACAACGCGCCTCGAAACGGGGTCCCGCTGCGTTCCATCTCGCGCAGCACAGGCAGGAAGATCTCTTCGCGCAGGCGCAGCATGGCCGCGTCATCGAGCTCCGGGATCGGCGAGTACGCGCCCATGCCGCCGGTGTTGGGCCCGCTGTCTCCATCCCCCAGCCGCTTGTGGTCGCGCGCCGCAGGCAGGATCACAGCATCTCGCCCGTCGCAGATCGCGATGACGCTCGCCTCGACTCCGGCCAGCCACTGTTCAACGACGACACGACGGCCGCCAGCACCGAAGCGGCCGCCCTCGATCTGGTCGCGAATCGTCAACTCGGCCTCGCGAATGTTGGCGCAGATCACGACGCCTTTGCCCGCAGCCAGCCCGTCGGCCTTGACCATGACCGGCGCGCCCAGCCGCTCCGCGTAATCGACCGCCGGCGCGACGCTCTCGAAGGCCGAGCCCTGCGCCATCGGGACACCGGCAGCACCGCAGATCTCGCGCGCGTACGACTTGCTTGCCTCTATCCGGGCGGCCGCGGCAGTTGGGCCGAAGCTCGGAATTCCCGCAGCTGAGAGTCGGTCGACCAGGCCCGCGACCAACGGCGCCTCCGGTCCCACGACGACCAGGTCAACGCGCTCGGCGAGGGCGAGGGCAACGATTGCCGCGAGATCACCCAGGGCGACTTCTGCACGCACCTCGGCGACGTCGCGCATCAGCGGATTACCGGGCGCGGCGATCACGTGCGCGCCCTCGGAAACCAACCGCCAGCACAGGGCGTGCTCGCGTGCCCCTGAGCCGACGACAAGGACGCGCATCCCCATCAGGCGGCCCGGTGCACGGAGGCGCGGCCGGCACCGCGGCGAACCAGAGTCTGGTTGCGCTCCGGCCCCACGCTGACGATCGTGATCGGCACTCCGGTGCGCTCCTCGATCGCGGCGAGGTAGCGCCGCGCGGCCTCAGGCAGCGCTTCCACGCTCTTGGCCAGCCTGAGGTCTTCGTCCCAGCCCGCGTAGGTCTCGTACACGGGTTCGGTTCGTTCGAGGCTCGCGGCGTCGAGCGGCCATGCATCTGTCACCTGGCCGTCGACCCGGTACGCGACGCACACCTTGAGCTCGGCGAGGCCGCTCAGGATGTCCAGCTTGTTGAGCATCAGGCTCGTGGCACTGTTGATGCGCGCGGCGTACCGCAGCGGTACGAGATCGAGCCAGCCACAACGGCGTCGCCGTCCAGTGGTTGTTCCGAACTCGCGCCCAACCGAGACGAGGTGCTCGCCGACCTCGTCGTCGAGCTCCGTGGGCAGCGGCCCGGCGCCGACTCTCGTCGAATAGGCCTTCAGGACGCCGATAACCTGGTCGATCTGGAGCGGCCCCACACCGCCCCCTGTAGTCGCGCCGCCCGAGATCGGGTTGCTGCTCGTCACGTACGGGTACGTTCCGTGGTCGAGGTCGAGCAGCGTCCCCTGCGCCCCTTCGAGCAGGATGTGCTCGCCGGCGGCCAGGGCGTCCTGGACGATGCGCGTCGTATCGACGATGTGCGGTCGCAGTGCGTCACCCCAGGCAAGCGCCTGCTGATACAGCCCGTCGACATCGAACGGCGCGGCGCCGTAGACCCCCACAAGCAGCGCGTTCTTCTCGACCAGCGCGGCTGCCAACCGCTCCCGCAGCAGGTCCGGTTCGAGGAGGTCGCCCATGCGAACGCCGATGCGCGCGGCTCGATCCCCGTATGCCGGCCCGATGCCGCGCTTGGTGGTCCCGATCCCGCCGTCCGCCGCTGCATCCTCGCGGGCTCCGTCGAGGGCCACGTGGTAGGGCATGATCACGTGCGCCGCCTGGCTGACGCGCAGCTTGTCCGTGGATATCCCGCGCTCGTTCAGCCCGTGCATCTCGGCCAGCAGGGCCTGCGGATTGACGACGACTCCGGGGCCGATGATCGGCGTGATATGCGGGTGGAGGACGCCGCTCGGCACGAGGTGGAGCTTGAACACCTCCTCGCCGATGACCACCGTGTGGCCGGCGTTGTCGCCGCCCTGGTATCGAACGACCGTGGTCACCCGGTCGGCAAGCAGGTCGGTTGCCTTGCCCTTGCCTTCGTCGCCCCATTGGAGCCCGCAGATGACCGTCGCAGGCATGTTTAGCCGCGCCTGGCGGAGGAGAGGTGGGTGCTGCGGGATAGACCGGTGCCCTGATCGGCTCTACCGCTCTGCGGGAGCCCGTTATGGCTGCGTGCCGGCCTCACAGGACCAGCGACGCGGTCGGGCAACAGCTCCTCCCTGCTATCGCAAACACGGGATCCACGGCCCCGCGCCCGTCGAAGCGAGAAGTTTACCAGCGGCTTCGGGTTCGAATCTGGGCCGCCCGCAGTCGTTGGTATATCCGGCCTATTTCACAGACCCGCGGTTGAGGCTAGAGTTCGCGCCTCAGCGCAGTAGTGGGGACTGCCAGCGCAGTAGTGGGGACTGCCAGCCTTGAGTCGTTCCAGACCGTCATTCAGCCGTATCTTCGCCACGGCGCTGGCAGCGCTGGTATTCGGGCTGTCGGTCGTCGCGGTCATCACACCCCGAGATGCTCTCGGCACTCATGTGTCGTGCGTCACCTTCGGTAAGAAGGGTCCGTTCAGCGACGGCACGTTCCCTTACAAGAACAACTCGGGCTTCGCGGTGGACGTTACCTTCCAGCGCTCGGCCACCCTCGCGTCGTTCGCTAACGCGAAACGGCCAGTAGCGCATTTTCTTGTCACCACCGGAGCCGGCACAGCGAACTACGCGTATCGGCGGCCTGTAACCGGAGATTCAACGCCCCGCGGCGGCCCGGCGAGCGCGGCCGCGCTCGAGATCACGTCGGTTGCATTTTGCTACGTGCCACCACCGCCAAGTCCGACCCCGTCGCCCTCGCCCACGCCCAGCCCGACGCCCACCCCAAGCCCTGCGCCTTCGCCGACGCCAACGCTGTCACCAACGCCGACCAAGAAGCCAACCGATCCCCCAACTCCCACGCCGACCAAGGAACCCACGCTTTCGCCCACGCCGAGCCCGACACCGACTGCATCGCCAACACCGAGTGCGACACCCACGCCGACGGGGACATCGACACCGAGCGAAGCGCCCACACCAACGCCGACTGAACGCCCGACACCCACACCGACAGCCGCGCCGACTGAACCGCCGACTGAGCCTCCGACGCCGACTCCGACGGCGTCCCCGTCACCAACCCCAACGCCTGAGCCGACGCCGAGCCCGATCGACAACTTTGGCGGCGGCCCGGGGTCATTCCCCCGGTCGATCCCACCGCCCGATCAGCTTGGAACAGACCCCGCGGTTCTCGGCCAGAGCCTCTTGCTGGCGCTCCTGTTCCTGATCCTGGCCGCCTTCCCGAGCCAGTTGCTGAACAAGACGCTGGAGGAGAACTACCTGGAGGTGTCAGGCTGGTTCGCCTTCGGCGGCAGGATCGGCGCCCGCGTGCGCGACGCTCTTGCCCGCTTCTGGCAGCGGCGCGCCGGCATCATCGTCTTCGTCGCCCTGAGCGCCGTGCTGTATGGCTTCCTAAGCCCGGAGTTCGGACCGACGCTCGAATCGGCCGCCAGCCTGATCGGCATCCTGCTCGGGCTCGCCGTGGTCATCACTGCGTTTGAGGTCCCCCTGGTCCTGTTCTACCGGCGCATGCTCAATGACCGCGGCAGGCTGAAGGTTCAGCCTCTGACGATCTTCATCGGCATCGCCTGCGTCGCTATCTCGCGCATCGCCGACTTCCAGCCTGGCTATCTATATGGCTTGGTCGTCGGCTATGTTTTCGCCCAATCGCTGCCGATGCGGGTTGAAGGTCGAGCCAACGCCCTGACCGCAGTCTGGCTGCTGGGAATAGCGCTGACTGCCTGGCTGGCGCTTCCGCTGGCCGAGTCGACCCTCGCATCGATGCCATTGCTGAACGTAGCGGTTGCCGCGGGCCTGGCGACGATCTTCATCGGCGGCCTGGAGGGCCTGTTATTCGAGCTCGTGCCACTTCGCTTCTTGCGCGGCGAGACGGTCTTCGCTTGGCATCGCGGAATTTGGGCGGTGCTGTTCCTGGCGGCCGCGTTCATGTTTGCCCACATCCTGCTGACGCCGGCGACCGGTTACCTCGGCTCGACGCGGACCTCGCCGCTCCTCGCCGCGCTCATCCTGTTCATCTCGTTCGGAGTCTTCTCGGTTACGTTCTGGGCCTACTTCAGGTTCCGGCCGCCGCGGACCGCCGCCGTCGCCTGATCGGCGGCCGTCAAGCCGTCAGCACGGGCGCCGCCAGGCGTCCAGATCGCGGTGTTTGCGCATCGCGGAGATGCCCAGCCGCGCGGCCTTCTCACAGAACGCGCCGCGTGCGAGCGCGTACTCGATCACGACGACCGATTTGCGCGCATCCACGAACGGCTTCGTCAGGCCACACTCGTGGAAGTAGAAGCACTGCTCGACGATGGCGAAGTCGAAATCCGGCTCGAGCTCCTGGGCGATTCCGAGCGCGTTCTTCAGCCCGACAGCCAGTCCCCGCGCATGCGCGGCATGAGCCAGCCAACGATTGAAAGCGAGCTGGTCGGACCGCGATAGGTCGAAACCTGTCGCGTTCTGGTAGCCGTCCACGTTGTCGAACTCCACGCCGTCGAAGCCCTTTTCGCTACAAATCTCGAGGCGACCGGTCAGGATCGGCGCGAGCACGTCCAGGCGACGGATATCGAGCCATCGCTCCCCCGGCCAGCCATCGAGATCACGGCCCTTGACGCTGCTTGGATAGCGCCCGGCATCGGGACGCCAGTTCTCCCAGGCGCCGGCGTTGATGTAGCAGACGGCATGCCGTCCGCTCGAGTGGAGCCTGCGCACTCGTCGGGCCGGGGTATCGAACATGTCGAGGTCGAACGTGTCGGCATGCACGGATAGGTCGATCTCGCCGCTGAACTGGACCTGCCAGGTCGTCCCGTGTCCGGGCGTCCATCTGGCTGCCGCTGCGCGACCCGGGATCGCCAGCAGTGCGATGGTGAGAAGAGCGAGTGTCAGCGCGCGGCGGCTCATGGACCCATCGTCAGAGCCTCCGCGTCGGCCCGTCAATGGCCCCTTCGACACCCGTGCCATAGCCGCTGTCCGATGGTCCGGGTTGCATGACTTTGTAATGTCGGGTTACTCTGTTGTAAGAAGGCAGCTGTGCGATCCCCCAGGGTCGCGCGGCAAACCGTATCCGTGCCCCAGCACGGAGGGAGGGAAGTCCAGCCGTGGACTACGTCAAAGCCGTGTGCCGATTCGCGCTATTCGCGAGCCTGATGGCCGGCCTGTTGATCACGACCGCAGCCCCAGCCGCAGCTGAGGGCACAGAGCTGAGTCGCGTCGTAACCGTCGCGAAAGCCCAGCTCAGAGACCCTTGGAAGCACTTCGCCAAGGGTCCTGACAAGTTTGACTGTGTCGGTTTCGTGTGGTTCGCGTTCAACCAGAACGGCCTGAAGGACCGCATCGGTGGCTATCGCGGCGTGGGCGGGTACTTCAAGTGGTTCAAGATGCGCGGCCTCGTCACGACTGACGCCTCGAAAGCGCGGCCTGGCGACCTGATCGTCTGGGGTCGTAACACGCACATCGGCATATTCCTCGGCGACGGAATGGCCATCAGCGCCCTGATCAACCCATACGGCGTGGCGATCCACAGGGTAACCGGCTACATCCCTATCAGGGTCAAGGCCTACCTGCGGGTTTCGCTCGAGAGATGACGAGTCCGAGGGCCGCGGCCCGCTACCTGCTTGTCCTGAGCCTCGCGCTCGGCGTGCTCATCGGCGGCGCGGCGCCCGTGGCAGCCACAGAAGCGCCCCAGACAGAGCTCCAGCGCGTGATCGCGATCGCGATGGCGCAGCGAGGGGACAGATGGGTGTTCGCGGCGACCGGACCGAACTCGTTCGACTGCTCTGGATTGGTCACCTACGCGTTTCGTGAAGCGGGGCTGCTCGATCGGATTGGCGGCAAGCGCCGGACCGTCCTGGGCTTCTACCGCTGGTTCAACGCACGGGGCCTGGCGGACCGGTCGAACCCGAAGCCGGGCGATCTCATCGTTTGGGGCAGGTTCCAGCACATTGGCATCTACCTCGGCGATGGCATGGCCATCAGCACGATCCTCAACCCGTACGGGGTAAAGGTTCATACCGTCAAATGGGTGCCGGCCAGGGTCCGAGCCTACCTCCACGTCCAGCTCGAGCGCTGAACTCAAAGAGGAGGCGGCGGGCGGGGAGGAGCTCGCCCGCCGCCGTTCAGCTCTTGCGGACCAGGTCGACGCTCCTAGGCCGCGACCAGCTCCTCTTCCTCGGCGGTCGCTTCGGCGGGTTCTGAGTCATCCTCAGAAGCAGAAAACGAATGCATCTCAGGCGCCACACCGAGCGCAGCCGCCTGGGCCGCAAGCGCCTCTGCCGCCGATTCGGCTGCGTAGTCCTTCTTGCGCTTACCCGACAGCATCTCCACCGAGCTGGCGACGATCTCAGTCTTCCAATGGCGAAGCTTGGCGTCGTCCTCCCACTGGCGCGTCTGGAGCCGCCCCTCGATGCACACCTGCTGCCCCTTGCCCAGGTACTGGCCACAGATCTCGGCCAGCCGATCCCAGGTAACGACCGGGTGGAACTCCGACTTCTCGGTCCCTCCCCGGTAGTCGTTCGTGGCGACTGAGAACGTCGT
>JBBDRY010000035.1:0-1497 GCA_040905225.1 Chloroflexota bacterium
TCTACCCCGGCGCACGGCACGAACTGCTCAACGAGACCAACCGCGACGAGGTCACGGCCGACATCATCGCCTTCCTGGACCGCACGCTCGCGCGCTGAAGGGACCCTCGAGTCGGGAGCGCTCGATCTACGTCGTGTAGTCGCCGGGGTCCTCGGCGGCTGCCGGCGAGGCTCTGAAGGTGTGCTGCAGACGCCGCACGTCGAGGGGGCGCACCTCGCCCGGCGCCTCCCACAGCAGGGTCCCGTCGGGCTGGTGGAGGTAGAGGCCACGGGCGCCGCCGGCCGTCCGGTCCGCACGCCGGGGCCACGATGTCCGCGTCGCGATGACGCTGAGGTGCTCATGCTCCGCGGTGCCCGGTGTGAGTCGTCGCCACCAGCGTTCCAGGTGGGGCAGAGCGGCCAATGCGGCGCGCTTGTCGCCGTTGCAGCCGCGGTCGGCGACGACGAGGTTGTCGAGGCGGTCGTCGGGCCACCGGGACCATGGCAGGAAGTGGTCGACCTCCCAAGGGCCACGCTCGCGACCGCAGTAGAAGCAGCGGCTGTCCTGCAGTTCGAGCAGCGGCGCGCGGACGTTGGCGAGCGAGATGCGTGCGCTGCCGAACAGGAACGTCTCGAGGCGCAGTTCGTCGACGAGGTCGTCGTTGCGTCGGGCGACGTAGCGCAGCCATTCGCGCTCGATCACCGGGCGGACCAGGCCGGCGAGCGCGGCCAGGTCCTCGCCGGCACCGGGTTGCAGATGCAGCCGGTCGTCGAAGTCGGCGGCGAACACCCGTCCCTGCGTGATCCCGTCGGCCCAGCTGATGTCGTAGATGAACCGGTCGTCGACCGCGCCCGAGCCGGATCCGAACCGCTGCAGCAACGGGATCGGATAGCGCACAACGGTCGCGACCACTTCGCGCTCGAGGCGCGCCACTTCCAACTCGTCGGCACGCCGCGCGGCGTCCAACGATGCGTGTTCTGACAGGCCGAGCCGCGTCCGCAGTTCGGCGATCTTGACCACGAGGTCGCGCTGCCTCGACTGACGAAGCGGCCCGTGTTCGCTGAAGGGCCGAGCCTGGCGCCAGTACAACTTGAACACGCGCCGACCGAGGTCGCGGCCCGAAAGCGTTGCCGGTGCGCGTCCGTCGGCGTCGGTGCCCTCCACTGTCGCGTCGAGGAGCGAGAGCATCAGCGCATACTTGTAAGTCGTGGTGAAGCTGCCGGTGTCGAGCAACGCGAGCAGCTTCTCCCCGAAGGCGAGGGACGAGTTCACTCGAGCCCCGCGATGGCGCGGGCGAGACCCGCCACGACCCGGTCGTCGACCTCGCTCACGCCACGCACTCCGATTCCCAACGCCTCGCCCGGAGTGTGCACAGCCGGGCAACGCGCACCGTTCACTCTTCGTCCGACATCCTTGGGCTGGCCGGGCCGGCAGCGTCCTCACGTGCGACTCGACGCCTGTCCGCCCGCTCACGCAGCGCCTTCGTCCCGCGATCGGCCGCAGTCGCGAGTGCGTCGG
>JBBDRY010000036.1:0-8900 GCA_040905225.1 Chloroflexota bacterium
GAGACGACCACCGGGGCGTCGATCTCGTCGCCGCTGGCGAGCGTCACCCCTTGCACGGTTTCGCCATCGCGTCGCACACGAGCCACGGCGCTGCCTGTTCGGACCTCGGCGCCGGCCGCGCGCGCGGCGGAAGCGATTGCCGTCGTCAACGCACCCGGACCCCCCCGCGCGAACACGGTCTGGCCACAGAGGCCACCGTCGTTGCCCGCGGCGTCCGTGAGCAGCACACCGGCGGTCCCCGGCATCCGTGGGCCGAAGCCTGAGAGCAGCACGCCGCGTGCGGCAATCGCGGCGCGCAGCGCATCGCTCTCGAACCACTCATCGACGAGATCGCGAATTGCCATCGGCATGACCCGCAATAGGCCGCCGCTGGTCGAGTGTGCCCGCGCCCGCGCCCGCGCCACCAAAGCTGTTCGGATCCCCGCGAAGGCATCTGTGAGAGTCGGCGATGCAAGGTCCGGTGGCACGCGTGCGTGCAGCGAGGCGAGCCCGCTCGCCAGTGCCCGGAGGCGCCCATCGGCCTGCTCGTAGGCACCAGCGTCGCGCGGACCTACGAGGTCGTTGGCGGCCAGCTCGACGGTCGTTCGCCGCGAGTCTCCCCAAAGAGTCAGCGCGCGGCCGTCAGGCTGGGGCGCGAAGACCCGGACGTCGGGCTGGACCAGCCTCAGGCCGTGCTCGCGCAAGCGAAGCTCCCGTACGACCTGTGGCCGGAAGCGCCCGACCGTGTGCGCCAGCGTGGGGACGCGCACTCCGGGCCACGGCTCGGACGTCTCGGCCATGCCGCCAACATTCGGCCGGGCCTCCAGAACGAGCGTGCGCATGCCGGCCCGCGCCAAGTACGCCGCGCACACGAGGCCGTTGTGACCGGCCCCGACGACCACCGCGTCGTAGGCCGATGCCCGACGCGTCAAGCGGCCCGCTCCTGGTCGGCCGCCCGCGCACCTCGTCGGCCGCGCAGGACAGCCATCGCCGCATTGCGACCCGGGGCACCGGTTATCACGCCGCCGGGATGCGTGGTCGCACCGCACAGCCAGAGGTCGCGGATCGGTGTTCGATAGCCCGAGCCGGACAGTGGCCGCTCCGCGAACAGCTGCTCGAGCAACAGCTCGCCCTGCATGATGTTGCCCTCCGACAGTCCGAACGTCCGCTCGATGTCCAGCGGGCTCAGAACCTGCCGATGCAGGATGGTGTCGGGGAAGTCGGGCGCGTATCTCGCGATCGTGGCCTGGACCGTGTCGCCAAATGCTTCGCGCTGCGAGTCCCAGTCCGACTCCGCCAGCTCGTACGGGGCGTACTGAACGAAACAGGCCATGACGTGCTTACCCGGTGGAGCGACGGACGGGTCGACCGCGCTCGGAAAACCGATGTCGACATAGGGCTCGCGACTGAAGCGCCCCGCGACCGCGTCGTCATATGCCCGCTCGAGGTAGTCGACGGACGGCGAGATGCTGACCATGCCGCGGTAGACGTCGGTCGAACGCGGAGGCAGGCATTTGAACGTGGGCAGCCGGTCGAGTGCGAAGTTGACCTTGCCCGACGAGCCGCGGAACTTGTATGCGCGCACCGCCGCCTCCGATTCCGGCGGAAGGGTGCCGGGCTCGAGAAGGCGCTGGAGCGTCACGCGGACGTCTGCGCTCGAAATCACCGAGCCGGCCGAAATCTCCTCGCCGGACTCGAGCACCACCCCAGTGGCGCGCCCGTTGCGCGTTTCGATGCGCGCCACGGCCGTGTTCGTGCGCAGCTCGGCGCCATACTCACGCGCAGCGCTCGCGATCGCTCCACTGACGGCGCCCGTGCCACCGCGCGGCAGGCCCCACGCGCGGTACTCGCCGTCGAGCTCGCCCAGGTAGTGGTGGAGCAGCACATACGCCGTGCCGGGCGAGCGCGGCCCGAGGAACGTGCCGATGATTCCGGACGACGCGAGGGTGGCGCGGAGGGGCTCGGTCTCGAACCACTGGCTCACGAAGTCGGCCGAGCTCATCGTGAGCAGCTGGATGAACGTCGTCTGCTGGCTCTCCGGCAGCGCCGCGAACCTGCGCGCGAATCCCGCGAGTGCGGCCAAACCCCTTGCATCGAGCGTGCCCAGTCGCGGAGCCGCGGAGCCGAGGAGCGGCTTGACGAAGCGCGCCATCTCGGCCATCAGGAGCGAATACTCCTCGTACGCCTCGGCGTCCGACTTGGACCAGCGGCGCAGCTCGCGCCTGGTCGTGCCATGGTCGTCGACCCGCCACAGGTAGTCGTCGTCGAGCGGCGTAAGCGTGCCGTCCACGGGCAGGATCTCGAGTCCATGCCGAGGCAGGTCCAGCTCCCGGATGATCTCCGGCCGCAACAGGCTCACCACGTACGACGCGACGCTGATCTTGAAGCCGGGCCACAGCTCCTCGGTCACCGTCGCGCCACCGAGGATGTGGCGCCGCTCGAGCACGAGGATCTTCCAGCCGGCGCGCGCGAGGTACGCGGCGCAGGTCAGTCCGTTATGGCCACCGCCGATGATGACCGCGTCGTACTTGCCGGCCCCTCTCGCTCCCACGACCAAACTCTATCTATAGGCGTGCTCACACGACGAAGCTGACCTGATTTCACTTGAATTGAACGAGGCACGTGCGATTCGACAGGCAGAGCCGCCTGGGCTCGGCTCCGGAGCCCGGTCATCGGATGTTCGATGCGTCAGTTGCATCGAATCCCCGGCGAATCGCAGAAACGGGCCCTGGCGCGGCCGCGAAATTGGCGAATCGGGACTCGGGTGTTCACTTGAATTGAAATCTCGCCGACTTCGGTCAGCGAGAAGGCCTCTGGCTGCTAACGTCCGGACATGACCGAGCTGCACGAGGTCCTCGCGGAACGAGTCGCGGCCTGGCGCGCACAGGGCTATCCCACGACGACTTCCCCGGCGGTCGGCGAGATCCTCCAGTTCGCGGTCGAGGGCGAGGAGGCGGGCGCACCCTTTCCGCAAAGCGGCATGCTGCGCTTCTTGCGTGCGCCGCAACTCCGAGCGCTGGAAACATACTGGTACCTGCGCGTCGTCGAACGCACCCCGCACGTGGCCGCACTGTACGCGCGCCTGTTCCCCGACGGCGCGGAACGGCTGGAGGCACTCGGCCTGGGAGCCGAGACTTACCTGAAGCTCGCCGTCACCTCCGGCGTCGACGGGCTGATCGAGCGTATCCGGACAGACGACGAGTTCGCCCGCGAGCAACGGTTGGAGGCCCTGCGCGAGACTCTCGCGCTCGACTACCCGAGCTACATCCTCGCCCTCGCCATGGGTGCCGGGAAGACGATCCTGATCGGCGCCGTCATCGCCACCGAGTTCGCGCTGGCGATCGAGTATCCGGACGGCGGGTTCATCGAGAACGCGCTCGTCTTCGCACCCGGCACCACGATCATCGAATCGCTCCGCGAGCTGGGCCGGACTCCGTACGAGAAGATCCTGCCGCCGCGCCTCCATGAGCCGTTCGCGGCGGCACTCAAGATGACGTTCACGCGCGACGGCGAACGCGACATCCCGGTCACGCGAGGAAGCAGCTTCAACCTCGTCGTAACCAACACCGAGAAGATCCGCATCCAGGCCCGGCCTGTCCGCCGCAAAGCCGGCTACCTCCAACTACGGGCGCTGGAGGAAGAGGCGCGCGAAGTGGCCAACCTGCGCCTCCAGGCGATCGCCTCACTGCCGCACCTCGGCATCTTCAGCGACGAAGCGCACCACACCTACGGCCAGTCGCTCGGCACGGAACTGAAGCGGGTCCGCCAGACGGTCGACTACCTGGCCGAGCAGACCAACGTCGTGTGCGTCGTCAACACCACCGGCACGCCTTATTTCGAACGCCAGCCGTTGCGCGACGTGGTCGTCTGGTACGGACTGGGCCAGGGCATCCGCGACGGCATCCTGAAAGAGGTCGCCGGCAACATCCAGTCGTTTACCTTCGCGCCGGAGCAGGCCGACGAGTTCGTCGCCCACGTCGTCGGCGATTTCTTCACCGACTACGGCGACGTCACCATCGCCGACGGCTCGCCCGCCCGCCTGGCGATCTACTTTCCTCAGGTCGACGACCTGCGCGAGCTCCGGCCGCACGTCGAGCTCGCCCTGAGCCGCGCCGGGCTGCCGACCACCGCCGTGCTGGAGAACACCAACGCCTCCACGCAGGCCGAGATCGATGCGTTCAACCGGCTCAACGATCCAACTTCGCCCCATCGGGTGATCCTGCTCGTCAACAAGGGCACCGAGGGCTGGAACTGCCCCAGCCTGTTCGCGACGGCGCTGGCGCGCAAGCTGCGAACGGCCAACAACTTCGTCCTCCAGGCCGCCGGCCGGTGCCTCCGCCAGGTTCCCGGCAACACGCGCCCGGCGCGCATCTACCTGTCGGATGCCAACCGGGGCATCCTCGATCGGCAACTGCGCGAGACCTACGGCGAGTCGCTCGACCAGCTCAACGCGCGCCGGCGCCGGACCGCCACGGCCGTGATCACGCTGCGCAAGACGGATATCGATCCAATCCCGCTGCGCCGCAAGCGCCGCGTTCTCGTGCGCGAGGAGCCACCGTCGACGACGCTCGCCTTCACGCCCCCAGCGATTGCCGCCGGGACGGCCGCCGTGTCCGTTTTCGATGTCGGCATCGCCGCCGCCTCGCGTCGCGTTCTGCGCCAGGTGGGCGACACCGTGGCACTCGAGATCGGCATCGACACGGTGGATGCCTACGCCGCCGCCCAGTCCCTTGCCGCCAACTACCGCGCTGATCAATGGGCAGTGCTGGACGCCATCAAGACCGCATATCCGGACGGCTCCGTGCCGGTCGCCCACCTCAACGATCTGGCGCGCCAGCTGGAGCAGCAGCGCGGCGAGTACCGACAGGAGGAGACTGAAGAGGACGTGCTGCTCGAGATCGTCAAGCCGGAGGGCTGGGAAGAGCGTCCAATTGACGGCGTCCTGGTCCGCGTGGCCGACATCAGCTATCCCATCGACAAGCAGCACCTCGTCATCGGCCCGGAGCAGATCGCCGACAACGCAGCCAGCTATGGCTTCCACTACGCGCCCTACAACTTCGACTCCAATCCCGAGGCGGACTTCTTCGAGAAGGTCCTCCGCCTGCTGAACATGCGGCCAGCCGACGTCCAGGACGTCTTCTTTACTGGTGCGGTGACCGACCCCGCCAAGACCGACCTGACGTTCGCCTATCGCGACGCGGAGGGTCGGATCAGGCACTACACGCCCGACTTCGTGGTTCGTGCTCGCGACGGCCGCTGGTTGCTGGTCGAGATCAAGATGACCGCTCGCCGGAAAGACGCCGTCGAAGGTCAGGCGGGGCTGAAGGCGAAGGCGTTGGAAGCGCTGGCGGCCCAGAACTCGGACCTGCTCTCCTATCGGATGGTCTTCGCCGACACGGAGGTCGACCCGCGCGACATCACGCTGATGCGCGACTTCCTTACAACCAGTTAACTAGCCAAAGCGCCGCTAATTACGCTATTGTGGCACCGTTCTTAGTATGATTAGCGGTAAATTGGCGACATGAAGAGCTTTATCGACCTCGGGCTGACGTTCGCCAACCAGCCGGCTCCGTTTGGCCCCCGGCTGGCCCGGGTCGATGTCGGCCGCGGGCGAGAAGAGCTCTATCGGGACCAGCTGCCTGAACTACTTCAGGCCCTGGCCGAGCAGACACGCGTCGCATCCATCACGGCATCGAGCGCGATCGAAGGCGTGGTGGTTGAGTCCGCTCGACTCCCGGGGCTCGTACAGGAGGGCGCTCAGCCCGCTCGTTTCCGTAACCGTAACGAGCGCGAGTTCGCCGGGTACCGAGATGCGATGGACGAGATCGTGCGCGCCAAGACGCTCGAGCCTGTGTCCGTCCCCTACATCCTCCACCTTCATCGGCTGCTGTTCGGTTACACCGACGGTGGCGGCGGGCGGCTCAAGTCCGCGCAGAACCTGATCGCGAGCTACGAGCACGGCCACCGCGAGATCCTGTTCACGCCGCCGTCGCCAAAGGAAACCGAGTACCTGCTGTCCGAGCTGGTTGCTCGCTATCGAGGTGCAGCCGAGACGGAGGCGGCCCACCCACTGATTCTCATCGCAGCATTTGTCCTCGACTTCCTGGCCATCCATCCCGTCGCCGACGGCAACGGCCGGTTAGCCCGCCTTCTGACGACGCATGTCTTGCTCCAGGAGGGCTACGGGGTGGCCCGATACACGAGCATCGAGCAGCGCATCTACGACACAAAGAACGCGTACTACACGGCGTTGTTTGAATCCCAGCGCAACTGGCACGACGGAAGCCACACCATCTGGCCATGGACCGCATACCTGATTGGCGTCATGGCCGATGCCTATGACGACTTCGAGGCAAGAGTCTCAACTCGGCGACGCCTCAGCTCGATGTCGAAGCAGGACCGAGTCCGGGCGTACGTGCTGGAGCATGGTCCCGAAGTGTTCCGCATGCGCGACATCAGGCTGGCGCTGCCCGGCGTCAGTGACCAGACAATTCGCCTTGTCCTCGGCGATCTCAAACGCCGCGGACTCATCGAGGCCGATGACCACGGTGGGACGGGCCGGAACGCCGCATGGCGTCGTCATGCCGCGCCGTTGCCCAGACGCAAGGCAACCGCTCGAAATCCCGTCGATGATGTGGTGGGGACGCTCGATTTGGGCGAGTCGGTGGACGATTTCATCGAACGAATCCGAGGCCGTTGAGTGACCAATCCATCAGGCGCGCGACAGCCAACATCGGTCAAGGTTGGGCAGGCCAAGGGCCGCCCGATGCTGTCGTGGGTCGGCAAGCGGCCGCTGCGCGAGGTGCGCACCTACCCTGCGCAGCTCGTGGACCGCTTCGCCGTAAATGGTGAGACATCGGCGTCGATCGACTGGTCGGACTGGCCGGCGCGCATCGACCACGGCGGGCTCCTGTTCCACGGTGACAACAAGGAGGTCCTCGCCTACCTCCTGGCGAACGGCTTCCGCGGCAAGGTCGATCTGGTTTACATCGATCCGCCGTTCGATTCGGGCGCCGACTACGTCCGCCGGGTCCAGCTCCGTGGAGCTTCAGGCACCACCCGACTGGACGGCGAGTCGTACACGCTCGGTGAGCAGATCCAGTACACCGACATCTGGGCGAACGACAACTACCTCCAGTTCATGTACGAACGCCTGCTGTTGCTGAAGGAGTTGCTCTCACCGACCGGAAGCCTGTATCTCCACTGCGACTACCGCCGTGTCTATCAACTCGGGGTCGTTTTGGATGAGGTGTTCGGCCAAGGTAGCTTCCGGGCCGAGGCTGTCTGGGCTTACGGAGCAAGTGCGCGTGGCGCAAAGGCGATCGCGGGGCAGTTTGCTCGCAACCACGACAGTCTCCTCTGGTACAGCAAGGGTGGTGGGTACACGTACAAGCCCGTTCGGTATGAACGACGCGTCGCCGTGTCCGAGGCGACACGCTTTGGATTCAGGCTTGACGTCGACGGCCGGTGGTTCAAAACCGCTCCACGCGGCGACTACACAGACGCGAGCATCGCCCGATTCGAAGGTGAGGGCCGCGTCCACCGCACCAGATCAGGGTCGATCCGCATCAAGTATTTCCTGCGGTGCGAGGGAGATGAAATTATCGAGGATTTGCTTCTCGGCGATGTCTGGACTGACATTCCTGATGCCATGCATCTTCCCGATGACGAAGACATGGACTTTCCCACTCAAAAACCAGAGGCTCTGTTAGACCGCGTAATCCGTGCATCATCCAACCCCGGGGACATCGTGCTCGATGCGTTCATTGGGTCGGGAACGACTGCGGCGGTCGCACAGAAGCTTGGGCGACGATGGATCGGGGCTGACATCAACAAGGGCGCGATCCAGACCACGGAAAAGCGGCTGTTCGAAATCATGCGTGAGCAGGCAGCGGAGTCGAACGGCCAGCAGCGCTTGATCGCCGACACGGATGAATCCAGCGGAGAACCACAACCGGCGCAGCTCGGCTTCACGGTCTACCGCGTCAACGACTACGACCTCCAGATCCAGCACAACGAGGCGGTTAACCTGGCCGTCGAGCACCTCGGCGTGGAGCGGATGCGCACCGACACCTTCTTCGAGGGCACGCGAGGCAAGGACCTGGTCAAGATCGTGCCGTTCGACCATCCGCTGACACCGCTCGACCTCCAGGACGTCGAAGACGAAGTCCGCAAGCGACCGCAGGAGGCACGCGACATCCTTGTCGTCGCGCTCGGCAAGGAGCTGGCAGCCGATGCCTGGCTGGCCGAGTACGCCCGCCGCAGCCCGGTCAACAAGATCAGGGTGATCGAGCTGCGCACCGACCCGAAGTACGGCGGATTCTTCGAGCACCGGCCGGCCTCCGCCCGCGTTGACCTTGAGCGCACTGGGGATGGTCGTGGGAAGGTGGTCGTTCGGGACTTCATGTCACCATCGATCATCGAGCGCCTGCGCGGCCAGGAAGGCGTCCTCAGCCCGCAGATCGACGACTGGCGAGCGATGGTCGACAGCGTGATGATCGACACCGCCTATGACAAAGAGACGCTCAATATCTCCATCGCCGGCCGACCTCGTCAGCGGCTCATACGAATTCGATCTGCCGCCCGACTCGGCGGCAGTCGCCGTGCGCATGACCGACATGCTCGGCGAGGAGGTGCTGACGGTCCTGCCAGTCGAATCAGCATGAGCATCGGGACGCCATTTCAGTAGCTGCTACCTACCGCGGGTAGTGGTCACCCGCCGATCCAGCCAGCGTCCGCCCGAACTGAGTTTCTCAGCGTCGGAAAAAGCCTCGTCGCCGATTCAAGGAGCCCACGAGGAACACCACGAGAATCGCGCCCAGGGTGGCGATCACGATGCTCTCAACGTTGATGCCGTTGACCGATCCCATCTTGAGGATAGACGTGGCGATGAACCCGCCAACGAGCCCGCCGACTATCCC
>JBBDRY010000037.1:0-4248 GCA_040905225.1 Chloroflexota bacterium
CGCGTCGGCGACGTCGGCGTGCCGATCGACACGCTCGAGGAGCTGGGCATCGAGGCCGACCGCGACGAAGAGGGCTACCTGCTCCAGATCTTCACGCGCCCCATCCAGGATCGGCCAACGTTCTTCTTCGAGATCATCGAGCGCCACGGTTCGCGCGGCTTCGGAGTGGGCAACTTCAAGGCGCTGTTCGAGGCGATCGAGCGCGAGCAGGCTCTCCGCGGCAACCTCTAGACACCGACCGCTTGTGGCCGCCCGCCACAACAACAGGCCCGGTGGCGCCCGGGACGCGACGACCAGGGTCTGTGCTCGTCGCCTACGGCTTTCGGCCTGTCAGATTTAGATCATCGAGACTGCCCAGGGTACGCCGGCCGGCGCCGAATTTGGCCATGAGCCGCAGAGCTATCGGTGACCCAAGAGTGACGACCGCCTTGGTCCGGTGCCACACACGGTCGATTCGCGACGGCCGCGGCGAACCTGCGCGTTTGATCGCACCTGTCCGCGACTCCGACACGAGCCGATCACGGCGAGCCTCGTCCATGAGACTGGCGATCCGCTCGCGAGCGATGAATTCTGTTGCGTGGATGTTCATGGAGAGGTCGCCTCCTAATCGACGTAAACGATTGGGGCGAACTTAGGCCTGCGACCTACTCAGATCATCGGGGAGTTGCCCCAATCTGTCCCGGCACCTCCCGCAACTTCAGTTCACCGAGACGTCCGGCGAGCTCGGTGCGATTGCGCGCGCCGAGCTTGGCAAGCACATTGGAAACATGGTGCTCGACCGTCTTGCGCGACAGGAACATGGCCTGAGCGATCTCGGGGTTGCTCTGCCCCGCCGCCACCAGAAGCGCTACCTCGCGTTCGCGCTCCGTAAGGGCACCCGTATCGGCTACACGGCGACGCCAGGTGCGGGCCCCCAGGCTGCGCAGCGCAGCCGCAGCGAGTTGCTCGAGCGTGACGGCTCCGGTCCGGTTGGCGTCGGCGGCGACTCCATCGAAAAGCTCGACGGCAGCTCCCCGGTCAAGCCGGCTGTGCACCACCGCAAGATCCAGCCTCGTCCACATTTCTTCGAGTCCGAAGCCAGAGGCCTCGGCCTCTGCGCGCGCTGACTCGAGCTCATCGACGGCGATGGACAGATCGCCGTCGAGCGCCTCGATCAGAGCGCCTGCGCGACGCCGCACGATGGACGCCGATGCGATCCACCGTCCGCCGGACCCACTCTCTGCCAATGCCGAGCTTGCCTCCTTCGCGCGACCAAGCCGCGCAAGGGCTTCCACGCGTGTCAGCTGCAACTCCCCCAGGCACCGAGGGCAGCCCGCCGCCTCTGCACACGCCCACCCGGCCGCCAATGCCTCCGTGACCTCCTTCTCGGACCTCACGCCGCTGACTCGCGCCAGCCACATTGCCCGTTGGCTGTGAAAAATTATCTGCGTATGCCGGTTGGGCTCCCTCTGAGCCGCCTGCGCCAGTTCCTCAACGCCATCCTTCCAGTGCCCGCGCAGGATGGTCACGAGTGCGGTAAGCAGCGACATCGGATGTCGCCCGCGTGGGACGTCGCCGACTCGCCGAACGAGCTCTGCAGCCTCGAGGGCCACTTCGGCGGCCTCCGCTACTCGGCCGATATCTATGAGGGCCCAGGCGAGGTAATAGCCCGCGTCGGTGGCGAGGCCCGGCAGAACAAGCCGCCGCGCCTCATCCCATACCGCGCGTGCGTGAGCCTCCATTTCTTGCAGCCGTTGGGACTGTTCCAGCGCGTCAGCGAGGGTCACGCGGCTGGCAAGCCACTCCTCTTCGCCAAGTCCGCGGGAAGCCTCGACCAATTCCTGCGCGGCCACGAGCATCGCGTCCATGTCGCCCTGCTGCATGGCCGACTCTGAGTCGATCCGTAGTGCATGCACAATGCCCGTCAGCAGACGGCGGTCCATCGCTTGGTCGCCATCCGCTCGCCTCTGAAGAGCCCTTGCCCGGGCAGCGACGTCACGGCTCAGTGCCCGCCCCTCGGGAGTCCGCGCTTCCAACCACAGCCGGATCGAGGCTCGTTGCGCATCTATCTCCAGGAGCAGGCCATCGTCCTCGACCGCGAGCAGACGAGCTTGATCAAGCAGCTCATGTGCCAAGTCGACACGGCGGAGAGCCACAGCGGTCCGGGCGGCGGCGAACAGGACTGACGCTCGTCGACCGGGCTCGATCGTGAGCGAAGCAACCCGGGAAAGGCGATTCAGGGCACGGTCATGTTCTCCGAGCTCGGCTGCCAGCGACGCCACGTGCTCGTCCAGCTCGAGCGTATCGCGACCGGCATCGCGGCTGTCGTCGGCCAGCCGCTCAAGCTGCTCCAGGCCGTGGATTCCGATCAAACGGCGCCGCTGCGAGCCTGCGATTCGGTTCGCCAACCCAAGCGCGTCGAGACCTCCGGCCAGGCGATGCTCAAGCGCGCGGGCCAGAAGTTGCAGGTCGTCGCCGGCCTGCGCCTCAAGCCACTGCGCGACGCGCCGGTGAAGGGTGCGCCTAGCCTCGTCGGACACCTCGCGGTCGGCGGCCTCGCGGATCAAGTCATGGGCGAACTGGACGCTGCCGACGAGGGCCACCACTACACCCATCGCGACAAGTTCGTCGATCGCTCGGTTCACGCGTTCCGTCCTCCAGTCAGTGAGCGCACCCACGTCCGAAAGCCCGAGTGGACGGGCGGCTACGACCAGTAGGGCCAGCATTGTTCCGGCATCGACGCTCGACCCACGCAGCCGCTCCGTCACGAGTCGCTCCGCCTGCAGCTCTCGGCTCTCAGGACGCAGCAGTTCCTTGATCCAGAACGGCGATCCCGTGGCTCGGTTCCAGGTGGCCTCGGCTTCCTCTGCGTCCAGGCCCGGCGACAAGGCGCGTGCCATAGCAATGCCCTCGGCGCGCCCGAGCTCGCCGAGCTCGAGCATGGTGAACGCGCCGCCTGGCATCAATCGCGCGAGCGCGGTGATGAACTCGCTCGTTGCCTGTGAGGGGCGCCCGGCCGCCAGAAAAGCCAAACCGCGGCCATCTTCGTCGGCGGCGCGGACCAGGAAGTGGCACAGGGCGACCGACAATGGATCGGCCCACTGGACGTCGTCGAGCACCAACAGCGTCGGCCGGCGCACCGTCAGCGCACGATTGACTGCCTCCAGGACACGCACCGGGTCGAGCGGCGATTCGCCTTCACCAGTGGTCCGATACAGAAGTGTGGCCAGTAGATCGCCAATCGGTGTCTCCTGGCTCAGCTCGCGTAGCAGGCCGGCCGCGGCAGCCAGTGGAACCTGGCGTTCGGCTTCATATCCGGCCATCCGGAATCGATGGGTCACCTTGGCGCGCCACCAGGTCTCGTCCAACAGACGGCTCTTGCCGGTGCCCGGATCGCCGACGACGAATGCGCAGGCTGCGCTCGGGCCCATGCCGCGCCGCACGGTCTGAGCCAGCGCCTCGAGCTCCCGCGCACGACCGACGAAAACGTTCTCCTCCATTGGACCAGCCTACGCGTGCGGTGGAGGCGGCGCGACCCCCGCCGCGGCAACCGCGAAGACGGCGTCGAGAGCGCTGGGCACGATCGTCGTCGACAACGCGGGTCGAACTCTCTACGGGTTTACGCCTGACGTCGGCCAGTCGGCGCCAACGTGCGTGGATGCCTGCGCGCAGATCTGGCCGCCACTCGTGGTGACCGGTAGCGCGACGGCCGGATCCGGCCTCGACCAGGCCACGCTGACGACGATCACGCGTGCCGATGGTTCCACGCAGGTCAAGTACGGCGATTTCCCGTTGTACTACTTCGCGACCGATACGGCCGTAGGTCAGACGAACGGCCAGGGCGTCGGTGGCAAGTGGTACGTGGTCGGCGCGAACGGACAGCTGATCCAGTAACAGCCGGTTCGACATTCTTGGCCGCCGGCCTCCGCAGACGGCGGTCCACTCTCCGAATGACAATCCCCACAGGTACCTTCCGCCAGTCGCGGCGCCGAATGCGCAACCTACGATGGGTGCCGTGAGATCCCCGGCCACTGGCAGCGGTGCTGCGCGCAGCTTCGTCGCCGCCGTGGTCCTGATTATTGGCGTGGCGCCAGCCTCGGCAGCCACGAGTGGGAGAGATCGGGCTGACGTCGGCATACAGACAGGCTTCGTTCCGAGTGCGTACGCACCAACGATCGCATTCAAACGCCTGGGCCAGGCGTGGCAGCGCCTAGTGCCTGTCACGGTCAGCTGGCCCGCAGCGAGCCCCGACGGCGCGCCGATCGCAAG
>JBBDRY010000037.1:4348-8859 GCA_040905225.1 Chloroflexota bacterium
TTCGTCGGCCGCCAGGTGGCGTGGATCGCACGCCTTGGCCCCAATCGCGGCCAGGCGGCCGTATCAGCCGATGGTGGCGGCGCGACGACGATCAACCTGTATCGCTCGAGTGCGTCGAGCCGACGGATCGTCTACCGCAGATCGTGGCCCACGGTCGGCCCGCACACGCTGGAGATCAAGAGCACGACCGGAGGCGTTGCCGTTGACCTCGACGCCTTCGTCGTCATCCGCGATCCGTTCGATGGCGATCTGGTTGGCGCCGGCGACATCGCCAGTTGCGCCCATGCGCACGATTCGGAAACTGCCGCAGTGGTGTCCGCGGTTCTCTCAGAGAATGCCTCGGCGGTCGCGTTCACCCTCGGCGACAATGTCTATCCCGACGGCAGCGCCCAGTACTTCGCTGGCTGCTACGAGCCGACGTGGGGTGTATTCAAGGCTGACACGCGACCAGTGCCGGGCAACCACGACTATGCGAACAACCCCGGCGCCGCACCGTACTTCGCCTACTTCGGGGATAGCGCAGGAGTGGCCGACAGGGGCTGGTATCGCTATGAATCGGGGACGTGGCGCGTGTACGCACTGAACAGCGAATGTGCCAACGGTACGACCTGCTACAACGCTCAACTGAGCTGGCTGAAGGCCGACCTCGCCGCGGAACCGCATCGCTGTGTCATGGCGATCTGGCACCGCCCGCTGTTCAGCACCGGCGCGCACGGCAATTCGAGTCGAATGTCGGACGCTTTCAAGGCGCTCTACGACGCCGGGGCCGAGATCGTTATCGCCGGCCACGACCACGGCTACCAGCGCTTCGCGCCTGCCGACGTGAACGGAGCACCAGACCCCACGCTCGGCGTGCGTGAGTTCGTCGTCGGCACCGGTGGAGCGGCCCTGTACGCCTTCCCCACCAACAGCGCGCTGCTCGAGGTTCGCGACAACACCACGTACGGGGTTCTTCGCCTGGGCATGACCCCCGGTGCGTACTCGTGGGAGTTCCTGCCGGTCCCGGCGCCTGGTGCCTTCACCGACAGCGGAACGGGCGCCTGTCACTGAGGGCGAGCTCGGCAAGCGGGCGCGTCCGTAGACTCTGTCTGGTATGAAGCTCGCCCACGCACGTGAGCGCCACGCGCCCGCCGGTGCGTCATTTCGGCTGCACGCGGCCGTCGATGCCGATGGCCGACGGTGGCTGGACCTGGAGATCGCTCGGCGCCGAACCGTGCAGCGCGACGAGCGGCGCGCGCACAACAGTGTCCTGTTTCGCCAGCCCATCACGACGCTCGACGATCACCTGGCTCGTGGCCTGCGGGTGGCTGCGCTGTCGGAGCTGTCTGAAGGCCTCGAGGCGACCGAGGCCGACGACGCCGTCTCCGATGCTTCTGACCTAGCTTTCGGCCCACCGATCCTTCGACCAACCAGCCTGCGCGACTTCTATGCCTTCGAGCGTCACGTCGCGACGATGTGGGCCCGACGCAACCAGCCCGTGCCCGAAGCCTGGTACCGGCTGCCGATCTTCTACTTCAGCAACGTGTCCGAGATTCGCGGCCCGGGCGAGCCTGTGTGGGCGCCGCGCGATTCGTCCGAGCTCGACTACGAGCTGGAGATCGCGGCGCTGGTCGACACGCCCGTGCGGGACCTCTCCCCGGAGCGCGGCGAGGAAGCGATCGGCGGCTACATGATTCTCAACGACTGGTCGGCGCGGGATCTGCAGCGCGACGAGACGACCGTGCGCCTGGGACCTGCCAAGGGCAAGGACTTCGCCTCCACCATCGGGCCGTGGCTCGTTACGCCCGACGAGCTGGCCGACGCCCGATCGGCCAATGGCTACGACCTCGCCGCGACTGCCGAAGTCAACGGCCGCGAGCTGTCGCGCGGGCGATGGAGCGACGCGCAGTTCAGCTTCGGAGAGATGGTCGCCCGCGCATCGGCGGACGTGCGGCTGGTACCGGGGGACATCCTGGGCTCTGGGACGGTAGGTACAGGCTGCCTGCTCGAGATCCGCGAGGAGTCGGGCTTCGGTCGCTACCTCGAGCCGGGAGACACCGTGACGTTCCGCATCGACAGGCTGGGCGAGTTGACTACCCCGATCGTGGAGCGTCCCACCCGCTCGTAGCTCAGATCTGCGCGGCCTCCCACTTGACAAGATTTTGGTCGTCCGTCATCTTGCGCACTATTCCTACTTACTTAGTGGGAATACTCATCATTGTGGACAAAGCGATATGGAGGCTATAGATGTTCCTGCTCCTGGCCATTGCCGCGGCCGGTTTCTTCGCCCAACTGGTCGACGGCTCGCTGGGCATGGGCTACGGCGTGTCCTCGACGAGCCTCCTTCTCGCTCTCGGCCTGACGCCGGCCCTGGCGTCGGCCAGCGTCCATCTGGCGGAGATCGGTACATCCGGCGTCTCAGGCGCTTCGCATTGGCGGCTGGGCAACGTCAACGGCAGGATCCTGCTGCTGCTCGGTATCCCGGGCGGCATAGGCGCCTTCGTGGGGGCCGTCGTGCTCTCGAACCTCTCGCTCGACGCAGCGCGCCCGTGGGTCTCGGTGGTTCTCCTGCTTCTGGGCGCCGCGATCATCTTCCGCTTCATTCATGCCCGACGGACACGCATCGCCCCCGCTGCCCTGAATGATCAGCCACCGGTAGACGAGGCGGGCCCTCAGAAGCCACGACGCAGCCGCACCTGGATGCTGACGCCGCTTGGTCTCGTCGGCGGATTTCTCGATGCCAGCGGCGGCGGCGGCTGGGGACCGACCACCACCTCCACGCTGATGGCAGCCGGGCGGCTCAAGCCCCGCACCATCATCGGTACGGTCAGTGGATCAGAGTTCATCGTCTCGATCGCAGCGAGCGTCGGGTTCCTGCTCGCGCTGGGTTCAGCGGGCATTCGCTGGGACATCGTGGCGATGATGCTCATCGGTGGCTCGATCGCCGCGCCCATATCCGCGTGGCTAGTCCGTAAGTTCGACGACCGAGCCCTGGGCACGGCCGTCGGCGCGCTGATCATCGTGCTCAATGTTGACCGGCTACTCCTCTTGTTCGGGGCGGATGCCGCGATCGTCACGCCGATTCGCCTTGCGGCCGTTGGCACCGCCGTGGCGATCATCGGCGTCCTGATCTGGCGCGGGCGAGCCAGCGGCTCCGGCGAAGGCGCATTGGAGGCCGGACCCGCCTGACCGTGACTTAAACTACGTTCGGGCCGTGCAGGAGCCGCATTCGCAGCTGCGGGCCACGTCTGATCGAGGCCAACCGATGCCGCTGATCCGAGCGATGCGTGGATTCTTTGGCAGGCGCATGGCGGTCCACGAGACCTACTACCCGAGCGGTCGTATGGAGCACACGGGCATGGGCGCACAGGCGACTCAACTCACGTGGCTGTTGATCGTGATCATCGCCCTTCCGCTGATCGCGACGCTGATCTTGATCGGACTCTTCTACGAGCTCATCCTGCGGTTGGACCCGAGGAGGTGGCTCGATAACCGTCTCCGCTGGGCCGTCTCTGGCACTTTGGGTGTACTCGTCGCAGCTGGGTTGACCATCGTCCTGCGGAACTGGCTGCTCGCCGCATCGCTCGTCCCGTAACGCTTCGCTAGACTCGGCTCCCGACCAATCGAGGAGGCTGAGCCCTGTTCTACGTCAGTCGCGGCAACGTTCCGCACAAGCGCCACACGCAGCATCGCGCGCCTGACGGCTCGCTCTACGCCGAGGAGCTGTTCGGCATGGAGGGCTTCACCGGTCGGAGCTCACTCCTCTACCACCTCGTGCCGCCCACGCAGACGCACCAGATCGAGCGCGTGCGCGAGATCCGCAACGATGCGATCGACGACGGACTCCATCGGCATCGGCTGGTCAAGACGGGCAGCGTCGCCGGTAGCGGCAATATCGTCGAGGGCCGAGTCGCGCTGTTCTTCAACAGCGACGTTCTGATTGGCGTCGCACGGCCGACCGAGAACCTTCCCGACACGACCTTCTACCGCAACGGCGAGGCAGACGAGATGCTCTTCGTGCACGCGGGGGCGGGCACCTTCGAGAGCAACTTTGGACCGATGCGCTACGGACCTGGCGACTACATAGTCATCCCCATCGGCACGACCTGGCGATTGGCCCAGGACAAGGGCTCGGACCACCGGATCCTCTACCTCGAGTCACCGTCGGAGATCGTGCCGCCCAAGCGGTACCGCAATGATTGGGGGCAGCTGCTCGAGCACTCGCCATTCTCCCAACGCGACATCCGCACTCCCGATGAAGCGCCCGCCCGGGCGGAAACAGGCAAGTTCGTGATCTGGGTGCGCGTGCGCGGCCGCATCACCGCCTACCACTACAAGCATCATCCCTTCGACGTCGTCGGCTGGGACGGCTATCTCTTCCCGTACATCTTCAACATCGGCGACTTCGAGCCCATCACGGGCCGCGTCCACCAGCCGCCGCCGGTCCACCAGACGTTTGCCGGCCGCAACTACGTCGTGTGCTCGTTCGTGCCGCGCAAGTTCGACTACCACCCGCTGGCGATCCCGGCGCC